>JAKEEH010000261.1 GCA_022616725.1 Limisphaerales bacterium
GCCAGCGCGCCCCCCGCGAAGAATTCCTCCAGGAACGTAATCGGCATTTCACTCGTGGCCGGCCCGATGATTGTTGCGTTTGGATCTGCTTCGCGAATCGCCCGCGCCGTTGCCAGCCCAAGTGTCGTGTACTGTTTGACGTCGGGTCTGGGTTTCCAGAAGGTGATGTTGGGTTCGTTCCAGATCTCCCAGATGATGCGCCGGCCCTTGAACCGTGCTGCCGCAGCTCCCGCCCAGCGTGCGAAGGCAGCTACGCTTTCGGGATGTTGCGGCGACGCCACATCCCTCTGCTCTTTGCCTGTGATCGGATTTTTGCTGACGACGACTTCTTCGTAGAGCGGATTCGAGTAATCAAGAATATACAGCGCCCGCAAGCCGCGCTTTTCAAGGTTCGCGGTGAGTTCGTCGTAAGCTGACCAGTCGTAATCACCTTTCTTTCGCTCGATGCCCGCCCAGCCGAAGTCCATCCGAATGAACTTGAACCCGGCGGCGGCAATCAGGTCCAGGTCGCGTTCGTGACCACGGGTGAAATGGATATTGACACCAACCCCCTGCGGTAACAGGAGGTCGGGCGAGTCTGCGGCGCCCGCGAACCACGCGGCAAGCAGAACGATTCCAGTGGCGATCCGCTTCATCCTTCGGCGGGCGGTACAGTATCGGTCAATTTCGACCGCTTGTGCTCTCGGCGATGGGCGATCTTCAACCCGATCACCGCGCCTGCAACTCCAACGATCGTTCCGATGACTCCCACCCATCTGCCCTCTCGCTCCGTGAAGTCGAAGCCGAGCAGAGCCATCGCGACGAGGATCACCATCAATGATAAGGCGAGCGCTGACGCAAATGGATACCCAATCATCTTTAGAACCGACGAGGACCTGTTCATGCGTATTCCTTTCTATTTCACCCGTTTCCTTTGCCCCATTGTTCGGCAATCTTTTCCAGCCGTTGCTGAATTTCAGCTTCACTGAGCCAGCGTCCGCGCACCATCACGCCGGCGCGTTTCGCAACATTCCGGGCATCGTCCAGCGGGTTGGCGTCCAGCAGGAGCAGGTCGGCTCGATGGCCCGACGCGACCGTCCCAAACCGGTCTTTGCCACTGAGATAATCGCCCACAGTTTTAGTCGCGGACCTGAGGATCTCGGCGGGGGTCATGCCCGCTTCAGCCATCGCTTTGATTTCGCGATGAATCGAAAAGCCCGGCACGCTGAATTGTTGTGGCGCATCCGTCCCGAAAAGTATTTTGGCGCGACCGTCACTCAACGCTTTGAGCAGCACCTTCCGATTCTCCGCAACCTGGCGCGCGCGGGCTTTGTCAAAGGTCGAACTCTCGGTCATGCGTTTGTAACCGCTCTTCCATTGCGCCACCATATCCGGAGGCATGTACTTCAACTCGGGGTAGGCCGACATTTTGGCCAAGTCAGCGGCTCCAAGAATCGTTTCCCAAAGACACATCGTGGGGATGACCCACGTCCCCGTCTCGCGGGTGAGTTTCACTGCTTCGGCGAGCTTGGCCCGGTCCACGGGCGCATTAGTGGCGCCTAGGTATTCAATGTAGCCGTCCAGATGATCGACTGTCTCCTGCCCCATCTCGATGGCGTGCTTGAGGCCGACGTCGGCCGGAATGTGTCCGGCGAAACGAATCCCAACCTCTTTTGCGGTGCGGGCCATCGCGTCGTAATGATCGCGTTTCAAGCCCGGATGAACTTTCAGCAGATCCCAGCCTTCGGCCTTCTGCTCGCGCACGCGCTGTTCGGCCTGCGGGGCTGATTTGATGGAAGCGCCGCTGAAACTCGGGCCGGCCAGATAAAGCGTCGGCCCGAGGATTTCGCCGCGGGCGACTTTCTCGCGCAGTTCAAGCTGCCCCGGCCAGCCAAGCATGCTGCGCACCGTCGTGACACCGTTGGCCACGAACAGAAAATACACGGTCTCGATAAACTCCTGCGAGGAGCCGAGAGGCGGGTTGTGTCCGTGCATCTCGCCCAGTCCAGGCATCAGGAATTTGCCGCGCGCCTCAATGCGCGTTGCGCCTTCCGGGATCTTTGCCGTGCTGGCGGGGGCGATCTCGGCGATGCGGTCGCCGCGCACGATGACGGTTTGATTCGGGATTGCGCGCTCGCCGTCCATCGGGATGACGGTCACGTCCAGGAATGCCGTCACCGATGAGGCGGGCTGACAGAATCCGTCCACCACCATCAGAATCAACCCAAGGACTCCGGCGAGACACACCCGCAGGCTGGTTTTCATATTTCGATCTCCATCAATTTAGAATCGAGTTCCGCCAGACAAATTCACACAAACGAGATCCGTGCAAAAGAAGGGGCGGCAGCGCCTGGGTTCTTCCCGCAATTGGGGCCGAGCATCTGTCGCCCATATGAACCGTGTCTTTGCATAGCAACCAGCCGGGCGCCACACGCGAGGGCTCTCGGTCAGTTTGTTCGGTTTATTTGGCCATTAAATTGGATTCTTGTTCCGGGGACTCGTCACGCTCGATAAACACAAGCATCAACAACAACATGCCGATGAGGAAGAACCACGTCCCTTCCGGCATTCTGGTAACCTCCGCCAGGCGAACTTTGCCCAACTGCGCGAACTTCTGAACATGTGCTTCCACCCACGGAGATGTAATGGCGTAAAGTATGCCACCGGCCAGCATCCCTATAACGCCGCTCAGGGCGTGGACGCTGCCGGTGGCCACGGCGGCGAGACCGGTGCCTGGACAATAGCCATACACAACCATGCCAACTCCGAACAGCGCTGCTCCCAACCCGACGCCGAGGAGATTGGCTGGTTTGATGTGATATTGCGCATGCCCCAAATTATGAAGCACGAGGACACCGAGTCCGCCGACAAAAATCGCTGTAAGCATAATTCTCGCAACCGTGAAATCTTTCAGGCGGAACTGGTTTACGATCACGTTGTAATCGGTCACACCGCCTCGGTGGAGAAGCCATCCAAAAATGATTCCGAAAGGTATCGCCAGCCAGCGCAGCAGTTCGCCTTCGATGTGCAGATTCATAGCGAAGCTCGTCCCGGTTTGCTGGTTTTTCGAAAGAGTAAGAGGGCAGTCAGGGTTCCCGCCACAAACATGACAAGGAAGAACACCCAACTGCTCAGGGCCAGTTGCAGGGTCCCGCTGATGCCATGGCCGCTTGTGCAACCGCCGGCCATGCGTGCGCCATACATGACCAGGACGCCGCCGATGAAAGCGCCCACAAATCGGACCGCAGGCGAGTGCCCAAATCCTTGCGCCCATACGCGAGGCACTTTCTCAATGCGAAACGATTTGCTGACCAGCGCGCTCACCAGGGCGCCGAGCATCGTTCCAACCAGGAAAAGCGTCCCGTAATCCCACTTCGCGACATGCTTCGACCAGTAAGCATTCCTGAGCACATCTTCCCAGCCGACGAAGAGAGCTGCGCAGGCGCCGGACGCCGCCGAAAGCGCTGTCGAGATGCCCAGCGGTTGATTGACGACGGCGAATGCAACCCAGCTCAACACGCCCAGTCCGGTGCCGACGACGTACGGACTCCAGCGGTATGAACGCGTTCGACTCCCGCGGCGCGCCCCACGCTCGACGCTCGACCCTCGGCTCTCGATTTGTGCCGTTACTCTGTTCTCGTCGAGAACCTGATTGTTCATAAAATTGGCCTTAACTGGGTGCGCTCGGCACGTTCAGAATGGCGTTCCGCGTGCCGAATGCATTCGGTGCCGTTTCCGTCGCCGCCGGGTCGTCCACCCAACGTCCATCCACCACGAACCGGTACTCATAACACCCGGGTTCCAGACTCAGTGCCTTGACCCAGCGGTCGCCGCCCACGTTGATCATCTCGGTGGCCTGCGGATGCCAATCGTTGAATGTGCCCGCGATGCACACCGAGCTGGCGCCCGGAAACGACGCAACGAATTCGGTCAGCGCGCCCTTGGTCTCCGTTTTGGTTTTCGACTTCGTCTTCTGCATATAACCTTACGAAGCGCGAACGATCTCCACCGAGCACGGCGCGCGGTTGGTAATAGCCAGGGCAACGGTCCCCAAACTGGAGCTGCCGCCATGATGCAGGCCATGCGCTCCAATAAAGATGCAGTCGATCTCCAGGTCTTTCGCAGCCCGCAGCAACACCGGTTTCGGATCGCCATCGCAGATGTGCGTTTCGACCCGCAGTCCAGTCTTGTCAAGGCGATTCGCGTGATATTCC
>JAKEEH010000262.1 GCA_022616725.1 Limisphaerales bacterium
GTCGGCGAAGGATCGCCATCCGCGACCCCGCCGCCGGCATCAAACCCGGCAGCGGCGCCGACGCCCAGCGCGAGCCTTGAGGCGTCGCCTGCCGCGTCAGCCAGCCCGGCGGAGAGTCCGAAAGAGGGCGCGGCGGCGCCCACGAAACCTTCACCTGAAGCCAAAGCTTCACCGGCAGCTTCGCCCGCGAAGAAATAGCGAAGTTGCCATTCAAGAGTCACGCCTCCCAATGCCGAAGTGGTGGAACTGGTAGACACGTACGTTTGAGGGGCGTATGGGGCAACCCGTGGGGGTTCGAGTCCCCCCTTCGGCATTCACCAGCTTTCGATCTAAAAATCTCGTAAATCTTTGTTCAGATGCTCGGCCTTACTGGACGGCGCCGTGGTTTATTCGATTGCCGGGGGCAACGACGAATTGTGTGTCGGCAGGCAACGCGGCGGGCTGACGCGTCTCGCTTGGAATCGGACACTCGTGATCTGGAGCATCGGCCTGATAGCGCTCGCCAGCGGCGCTTCACTGCTGATTGGGTTTCTGACTCCGGTCGCTGGCGTCCTGGTGGCCTTAGGTAGCGCGGGCCTCGCGCTTTCCTGGTTTCCTGCGCCCAGCCCAAACTTGTTCGACGGAAAGCTCGCGGCTGTTTTTGTAACTACGATGGCCTCCGCCATCGTTTTCCTGGGCCCGGGCGCGTTTTCACTCGATTCCCGCTTGTTCGGACGCCGCGAAATCTTCATTCCGCCGGCTTCGCGTTCGCCGAAATCCTGATTTTCTCCTCCGTCAACTTCAGCTCCGAGCTTGGCCTCCGAGCGTCTTCCGCGCCCCCCGCCGGGTAATCCCTGATTACCACAATGGTGTTATTCCTGCATACAGCCACAGTAGTAGCCCAAAAACACTCAATCTCGTGATGTGCGTAAACCAGGAAACGAAGACAATCCCCCTGTCGTTACGATCATGCAACAACGAATGAGCGGGTCGGCGATCGACGCAATAAAGCCCTCGGGAATCCTTGTCAGTTTGCCGGGGCCAATCCCTGAGAGCGAAGCAGCGGCAGGCGCGGAGTGTCTTTCATCGTACAGACCAATCGAGAACAGCTTGGCAAAATCGCGGCATTGATAGATTCCGGCGCAATCCGTCCTATCATCGCGCAAACAATTCCTCTGGCGAGAGCCAGAGAGGCCTTTGAACGCGGAGTCGCCGGTCACACTCAAGGAAAGTTGGCGCTGGAGGTTGCGGCTCTGGAGCGAGCTTCTACTTCTCAACTCGACAATTAAGGAGGCTGATCTTATGGCAACTTGATTCCGAAGACACACTGCGCTTTGCCGAACTAACCGGCGTGCGCCCCATGGTTGAAACCTATCCGCTCGAAAAAGCGGCGAAGGCTTACGCGCGCATGCTGAGCGGCGACGCACAATTCCGCGTCGTTCTGACGATGTGAAGTTCGGCTATTCGCGTTCACCAATGTCCAAAGAAATCAACAACGATCACCGCTTCGCTAGCGTGTCGAGTTCACTCGGCCACGCACAAACCAAAAAAATCCAAAACTACTCAAAAGGAGGAGACCATGACCCAAACCAGTACTACACAACAAGGTAGCAAGCAGGCAACTGACAAGAATGCGATTCGTCCGTTTCAGGTGAATGTTCCGGAAGCGGAACTGACCGAATTGCGCAGGCGCATAAACGCGACAAAGTGGCCTGAACGGGAAACGGTCACGGACGCATCGCAAGGCGTGCAGCTCGCGACGATTCAGAAACTCGCGCGCTATTGGGCGACAGATTACGATTGGCGCAAGATTGAGGCGAAACTGAAGGCCCTACCGCAGTTCATCACCGAGATTGATGGGCTAGACATTCATTTCATTCACGTTCGTTCGAAGCATGAAAATGCATTGCCGCTCATCGTCACGCACGGGTGGCCCGGCTCGATCATCGAGCAGATGAAGATCATCGATCCACTTACCAATCCCACAGCCCATGGCGCGAGCGCATCGGACGCTTTCCATCTTGTGATTCCGTCGATGCCGGGCCACGGGTTCTCAGGGAAACCGACCACGACCGGTTGGGATGCGACCCGCATTGCACGCGCCTGGGTCGTGTTGATGAAGCGTCTCGGATACACGCGCTACGTAGCGCAGGGCGGCGATTGGGGCGCGCTTATCGTCGACCTGATGGGGGTACAGGCGCCTCCGGAATTGCTCGGAATCCACACCAACATGGCTGGCGCGGTTCCACCCGAAATTGACAAGGCGGCGTTTACCGGGGCTCCGCCGCCACCCGACCTGTCAGCCGAGGAGAGGCACGCGTATGACCAGCTCGCCTTCTTCTATACACTTGACCTGGCCTACGCCCAGGAGATGGGGACCCGCCCGCAGACGCTTTACGGGATCGAGGATTCACCGATCGGCTTGGCCGCCTGGATACTCGATCACGACGCGCGCAGTTACGCGCTCATCGCGCGCGTCTTTGCAGGTCAGGGAGAGGGCCTCACCCGCGACGACATTCTCGACAACATCACGCTCTACTGGCTGACGAACACGGGGGTTTCGTCGGCCCGTCTCTACTGGGAAAACAAGCTCGCCTTTTTCGCCCCGAAACAAGTCGCGATCCCGGTTGCCGTGAGCGTCTTTCCTGATGACATCTATGCAGCCCCGCGGACGTGGGTAGAGCGGGCGTATCCCAAACTCATCCATTACAACAAGCTCGACAAGGGCGGGCACTTTGCGGCCTGGGAACAGCCGAAGCTCTTTTCAGAAGAGGTTCGCGCGGGCTTCAGACCACTGCGCAAATAGTGGATAGGAGGGAAAACATGGCAAATCCCATTCTGGTCACCGGAGCGGCGGGTCGCGTCGGCGCGGTAGGACGCACGGTCACCGAGCTGCTGTTGAAACAAGGCAAAGCGGTGCGTGCGATGGTGCGAAATGAAGACGAACGCGCGCAGGCGTTGCGCGACATGGGCGCCGAGGTCGTGGCCGGCGATCTGCTCGATCTCGATTCGATGCATAGGGTGATTGCCGGCTGCGAGACGATGTACTTCGGCATGTCGGTTTCGGACGCCTATCTGGCCGCGACGGTCAATGCGGCGGCGGTGGCGAAGCATCACGGCGTGAGGGCGTTCATCAATATGTCGCAGATGACGCTCTCACAGATGAGCATTACCGAAACCACCGCGAGCCCGCAGCACAAGCTGCACTGGCTCGCCGAGCAGGCGCTGAA
>JAKEEH010000263.1 GCA_022616725.1 Limisphaerales bacterium
CCGTTCAGCTCGACGTAATCCCGGCTGCGCCAGCTTTCGTTTCGACCCGTGCCCAGTTTGCTGCTTTCGAGCACGCCAGTGGCGCCATTGGCGAACTCTGCGATGATGCCGACCCAGTCGTCGAGGTCGGAAGGCTGCCCCTGGCGCATGTCAATGAAACGCTTTGTTCTCGCGACGAGCCGGTCCATGCGCCCAAGCAGCGAATGCGCAAAATCGACCCGATGCGACAGCATATCGCCCAACTCTCCGGTGCCGGCTAGTTTCGCGACCTGCCGCCAGCCAAGCGCGCGACTGCCCCAATCCTGCAATCGGCACGAGCGAAAGTGATAGGGAGTGCCGAGGGCGCCAGTCTTTACCAGGTGCGCGAGGTAACGCATCGCTGGAACAAAGCGGTAAGTGAACGCGGTCATGTGCCGAACGCCCTTTGTCTCAGCGGCGCGATACATCTGCACGGCTTCGGCGTGGGTCATCGCGATCGGCTTTTCGCAAAGAACGTGCTTGCCTGCGTTTATGGCCGCGAGCGCGATTGGAGCGTGTGTCACGTTGGGCGTGGCGATGATCACCGCCTGCACGTCGTCGCGCGTTACGATCTCCTCATAGTTGGTTGAAATGGCTTTGATACCGGTTTGCTGTGAGGCGCGCTGCAGCGTCGCGGGGTCGGTGTCACACAGTGCGACGACCCTCGTGTTTGGGCACAGCGCCAGCCCGGGCAAATGATTCTGCAGGGTGATGCCCCCGCAACCGACGATTGCAACACCAATCGAAGCCATCGCGAGATAGAACCAATATGGACCGAGAAGGGCGAGATTATTTCCTGTTCCGCACCGTTTGGTGTCCCAGCTTCAGCCGGTTAACGCGAAGCGCGCCGGAAGCAAGGCTGGAGAACCGGCTGAGCCGGGACACCAAACGCGGTCAGGGAACTGCTAAACGGAAGTAGTTTCGCGTCTTGTCGCGCGGCACGGAGATTTGATTGCGACCGTCCACTGGCACGGGGATTTGTAGGACCGGAACCCAGCTTTGGAGGTCTGAGGAACTCTGCAGGCGGAACGAATTGTCCGTGAAAGGCCAACTCAGGAGCACGGCGTCTTGAATCGAGAGCACAGGAGCGCCGGTGGCGATATTGGGGTCGGTGACGGAGGTGAGACGCAGAACATTGTGGTCGCTGATCAGTCCGATCCCGGGTGCGCAGGTCATTTCGCGCGCGTTGGTCCCAAGCGAGGTCGTCACCATGATGCGCACACAATTCGTGAACGTCCCGGCGGGCACTGTCACGGTGAGTCCCGAGGCTGAATTTGACGCGAGATCATTCGCC
This sequence comes from Limisphaerales bacterium, assembly GCA_022616725.1. Lineage (GTDB taxonomy): Bacteria > Verrucomicrobiota > Verrucomicrobiia > Limisphaerales > JAKEEH01 > JAKEEH01. Next base: position 1,313 of record JAKEEH010000263.1, read on the forward strand.
ACTCCAAGCGCCGTTTCCTGAAAATATCGGGCGCCCACTGCGAAGTTCGCCGGCATGATAATCCCCGCCTCGGCCCCATCGACGTCAGTCAGCCACGATCCTTCGTGCCCGACGATGACGCCGCCTTCGTAACGGTCCACCTCTTTGCCGAAGAAATGTACATCGCCCGTCTCGAGGCATTGCGCCAGGAACTTGCGTGACACTTCGACGAGTTCTCCGTTCGCAGTCTTGCGTTCTTCGATCACGCGCGTCGGGATGTTCTTTGCTTCGCCGACGATCGTCACGGGAACGGTTCTGATCTCATTCAGCGCCATGATGGTGAGAACGGTGTTTGTGCCACCTTCAGTCCCCTCGAGCATGAGACGGCGCCCCGGCGAGAAGGGGAAGAATGGATGATTGCTGAAGGGCGCGAACGCGCAACCAGCCGGCAACCCGACCGTTCCAAGACGAAAGTCCGTCAGCAACAAGGTATCGTGGTCGTTGACCAGGCCGACGCCAGGAGCGTAGGTCTTGATGGTCGTTCCAGTCTCAGGTCGCAACATATCCGTTTCCGCAATTTGAACGCAGTTCGAATATGTTCCGACGGGAACAGTCATCGTGAGGCCCATTGCGACATTCTCGGCCCCATCGAGCGCCGCCACGGCCTGATTCTGGTGGTAACGCGCCCCGAGCAGGAATGTGCGCGGCATGATGATGCCCGGAAGTGCGCCACCCACGCCGGCCTCCCATAACTTCGTCTGACCGACGATTTCTCCGTTGAAATAGAAGTCAACTTCCTCGCCAAAAAAATAAACGTCGCTCGTCTCGATGCTGCGCGCGTACCAAAATCGTCCAACTTCAGTCAGCTCGCCGTTGATGACCTCCCTCTCCTCGACCACTCGCGCAAGAACAACGCGGGGCTTGCCGCCAGACTGAAGTGTGATTTGTTTCGTCTGATTCAGCGCCGTGACGGTTAGCACAATCTGCTCGCCGGCGTCCTCGCCTTCCAACACCAGGCGATGGCCCGGATTGAGAATGAAATGGGGTTGCCCGCCAAAAGCCAAAAAGTGCATCTCGTCAATGGGGAATTGGGCGGTGAATTCCTGTGCTGCGGCCTGGACAACAAGCAGCATGGCGGCAATGCGTAGGACCGGGATCATGGTAATATGTGCCTCCTCCCGGACGAACATGCAAGCGCAGTACGACTCTACACCCTCACGGCCCTTCGAAAGGAGGGGTCGGGTGGGTCGGTTTTTGGAACGAAAAGAAAACCGGTGCGCCGTGAAAACAGTCACGGCCCCAAGATGCGCGCCCGTAGTGCGCTCAAGCCATCTCAAGCCGCACCACGAATAAGCTCTCCGGCTCCTTGAGCTGCGCGCTGATGCGGCCGCCCAGCAGTTCGACGATCTTTTTGCAAAGCTTCAATCCGAGGCCGGCGTGCGCCACCTGCGCGTCCCGCGATTCGGTGTTCCGCCAAAACGGATCGAAAGCGTGCTGGATCACTTCGGCATTCAACGCGAGGGCCTGGTTCGCTACCGAGACGGTTCCGTCCGAATTTGCCTCGATGCGAATCGTTCCGCCCTCCGGTGCATACGAGACGGCGTTGTCGAAAAGATTCGTGACCACGACACGAAGGAACTCGGGGTCGGTCTTAACCCTTGTTCCGGGTTGGATTTGCCAATCAATCCGAAGGCCGCGCTCTCCCGCGCGCGACTCAAAGGGTTTCCACCACTCTGGCAAAACGCTTTCGATCCTCACCTCTTGATTCTGCAACTGCACGTTGCCTGCCTCGATACGCGCAATGGAAAGGAGATTGTTGACCAGCCAGTTCATCCTTTTAGCGATCTCGAAACATTCCGCGGCCGATTCGCGGTATTCCTCGGGAGAGCGCAGACGGTTCAGTGTCACTTCAAGGGTGGAGAGAAGTCCGGCGATCGGGGTTCGCAGTTCGTGGGCGACATTGGACGTGAGGGTTCGCTCGCGCACGAGGGCCTTCTCGACCCTTTCAAGCAGGTGATTCAATTCCCGGGTCACCGGCTCCAGCTCGGCGGGCTGTTGTGACAAAGCGATACGCTGGCCGGAAGCGCTTTCTTCCAGGCTTCCGATTTGGGCCTTCAATTGATCGAGGGGCCGCAAGCTTCGCCGAACAATCAGCCAAATGATTACCGCGCCGAGAACCGTACATCCCACCCATAGTCCGAGCAGAGGCCGCCGAATAGCCGCAAGGGTCGGGGCGACCGTATCCAGTTTCGCGATGACGACTTGAACGATCGTAGCGGCTGGAGTTCCGGGCGTATTGCCAGCCACGATTTCCAGGCGTTCTTCCCCCTCCTCGTCGCGTAAGCCCCGGCGCACATCAAACCCGATGCCGACGCACCGCGCCGGCCTATCCCCAGGCAGCACGACGTCTCGCAGCTCCGGGTGCGCAAACGGCCCGCCAAACCGGGGCAGGCTTCCCTTTTCCAGGTCAGGAGACGCGGCCACAGCCTCACTGCTCCCCTTTGTCCAAACGGAGAAGTAATCAATGCCAGGCTGGTGGCCCGGCGGGCTGTTGTCGTTTTCAAGCCACTCGATTTTTATCGCGTCCCCCTCCTGTTCGATCATGGACGCGAGCAGAACGGTCCTCTGAACCAGAGTGCGGTCGAATTCCGAGTAAAGCCTTTTCTTGACGGCAAAATATGCGGCTGTGCCGCCGGCGGCGAGCAGCAGAGTGATGCCGCTCAGAATGCCGACAATGAGTTTCCAGCGCAGGGAATGCACGATCTTATTTCTGGCTCCTGGCCGATTTCAGCGGGAGCGTGAAAATCCGGAATTCCGAAGGCCGAAGGCCGAATCGTCCAGTGGCGTACCGCGCCCGGTGCAGTCGCTTCGGATTTTGGATTCGGATTTCGGATTTCATTCGGGTTTTGGATTTCGGGCTTCGGATTTTTCTTCCTGAAGAACGTATCCCTGGCCGCGTCTGGTGTGGATGAGCGCGGGCATATCCGGCAGGTGCAGTTTCTTACGGAGGTATCCGACATACACATCCACCACGTTGCTGCCGGAATCGCCGTAATTCTCGTACACATGGTTCCAGATGTCCGTGCGCGTCACCAATTGTCCTTCGCGCCGGGCGAGGTACTCCAGGAGCGCATACTCGCGCGCCGTCAGTTCGATCTCCTGCCCGCCCCGGCGCACGCGACGAGCGCTCGTATCAATCGCCAGATTGCCGATGCGGGTGATCGGGTCCTTCTGATTATAAGAGCGCCTCACCAAAGCCTTCAGCCGGGATATCAATTCGCCCAGGAAGAATGGCTTTACCAGGTAATCATCGGCGCCCATGTCGAGTCCCTTCATTCGGTCTTCAACGGCGTCCTTTGCGGTCAGAATGAGGATCGGTGTTGCGTTTCCATTTTCGCGCAGCCGGGCGAGAATGCTCAACCCCGGCACCTTCGGGAGCACTAAGTCCAGGATAATGACATCGTAGGCGTGATTCTCCGCAAACCACAAGCCCTCCTCTCCATCCGCACCCACATCTACAGCCCAGCCCGCTTCGCGGATCGCCTTCGACACCGACTTCTGGAGCGGCTTGTAGTCCTCGACGAAAAGCGCTTTCACAATTCAGAAACCGCCGTATTCGAGCGGCGTCTCACCGGTGTAGCAGCGGTAATCGACGCCCTCGTTGAATCCGTTGAAGCGAATCGAGGACACGTGCCCTGCGACCCAAAGGGTGTTGCACCGCTTGTTGTGACGATACCACTCCAACCACATCTCGCGTTCCGGATAGAGGCCCTGGAGAGTGAACCGCCACTGCCGAAGAATTTCGGTTTGCCCGGGAAATAACCCCAGCGAATCGTCCGGACCTTCCATGCGTTGTTCGGCCGCGTCTTGCGCCAGGATGGTCGTCTCAGGAGCTTTCAAACTTGTAACTTTCAGCGGACCCAAAACATTCGTCTCGAAAGGCGTGATGACATGGCGGTTGATGCCGTAAGTGGAGTTGAGCCAGAATGAAACTGGATAGGGCAACCCTTCCTCGCGCCACTCATCCACGTGTTGAGCGTTCGGACAACGAAACACCTCCTTTGCCCCACCGAGGTAGCTGCTGTAAGCGACGCCCCAGTACGCGGAGGGATGATTTGGCGCCAGCATCTGACTCGTCCAGGGATTTGCCGTCCATTGGCCCTCATCGGGAATCTTACCGGCCACGTGATGAAAACGGTCGTCGTTCTCATCGGCGTACATAGTGGCGGCAAGTCCAATCTGGCGAAGGTTCGAGCTGCACCGTGCTGACTTTCCCTTTTCTTTGGCGGAGCTGAGTCCCAAAGCCAGCAGGCCCACCAGGATTCCGATGATCGCGATCACCACCAACAGTTCAATCAACGTGAAGGCGCGCGGGGAGTTGCGGTCCAGAATGTCCTGTCTCGCCACGATACACACGATAAAGCCGCCGCGGCAGCGGTGCAAGGAAAATGGCGGCTTCTGGCGCTCCGACCCCGTAAAAGTCAAAGTCGCTTCCAAGGGCCATTCAGAGCCGCCACCTTTGCCGGCGTTAGAATCGTTCATTGCTCGACGCAGACGGGCATCCCGCCTGCCCGAAGACGATGCAGACAAGATGCCTGTCCTGTTTTTTGCACAGGCTCTAACGCGCGGTTCGGAACGCCGCTTCCGAAAGGGTCTGGTTTCCACCTGCTTCAATGGCCAACACCTCGTATTTATACTCGCCGCCGGGCAGCAGGAACGCCGAGGGAATCGTCATCGAAGTCACTGTGGGAGGAAGGGACGCGCTGAGAACGCGCTTCGGTGTGAAGCTTTCATCTTCGACGATCACTTCGTACCGAACGATCCGGCTGCCAGGTGGATTGGCCACAGGTTCCCAAGCGACAACGGTGTTATTTGGGTCTTGCACAGAATCCTCTGGCGGCGACAGCAAGACTGGCGCGTCCGGAAGCGCGTGAGTGAGGATAGCTTTGCTGAACAGCACTTTTCCCTCAAGCGTTTCGCCGTAGAACCAGTATTCACCGGCTGGAAACCGCGCGAGAAACTCATCCAGCGGCAACTCGTCGAAGCCGGGCTCCGCGCTCTCAAAGAACAGCTCGGTCAAGCCGGTCTTGCGGATGCTTCCCCCGCCCTCCACTTCAAAAATCAATTCCCAATTCGGGTCGAAGATATTCACGAACTTCCAGCCTTCCGCATCGAGGAAGACATGAAAGCCCGAATCGCCATCGGTCGCGTTCACCTCAATCCTTACCTGCGCCTGCGAGAAGGGGACTGTCCTCCTCGGTTGAGCGGCGCCTTTCCGATCATGCGCCCACGTTGAATCGGGCGCTGCCGCCAGGAGAATGCCGAGCAATGCCGTAATGGTCGTACGCTTCATCAGCGCCTTGTACCTGCCCCTCGCGAAGTCATGCCATGTTCTGTTCATAATAAATATCTGTTGAATGTTCATTTCGGTCTTTGCAGATTTTCCTCTTCATTCGTTGAACCACCAGGTGCAACGACGCGAGCACACTAACCGGCGGCGAATGAGAGGAGTGTGAGTTTCACATGAAAAGTTGATGAGAGATGAGATCATGCCCCGCGACCAGAGTCAGGTCGATGACACCGACGACAGCCATCTGGGGGATAGAAACAAGTTCGATGACGAAGTGGGAGACTATTTCATCGACGCGCAAAGCTGGAGAAACTCCGCCTCGTCGAGCGTTTTTATCCCTAGTTGGCGCGCCTTGTCGAGTTTTGACCCAGCATCTTCCCCCACGACGACGTAATCGGTTTTCTTGCTGACGCTCCCTGAAATCTTCCCGCCCAGCGCCTCGATCTTTGCCGCCGCCTCTTCGCGCTTCAAAGTCGGCAAAGTGCCGGTGAGGACGAACGTCTTTCCCGCCAACGCGCCTGCCGGGGCTTGCGGTTTGTACAGTGCTGATGTGAAATTGACTCCGGCCTTGCGCAGCCGGTCGAGCAGTTGGCGATTCCGTGAGTCGCCAAACCATGCGAAAAGACTCTGTGCGATGACTTCGCCGATATCTTCTGTGTTGGTCAGTTCCTCGACACTGGCCTTGGCGATCTCGTCCATCGTTGCGAAGTGCCGGCCAAGGCTCTTGGCGACGCCCGCCCCTACGTGCAGGATTCCAAGGCCGAAAATCACGCGCCAAAGATCGCGCGACTTGCTCGCGGCGACCGCATCCAAAAAGTTCTGGGCGGATTTTTCACCCATCCGTTCCAATCCCATCACCTGGTCGAGTGTCAAGACGTAGAGGTCCGCCACATCGTGTACTAAACCGCTCGCCACCAGTTGTCCCACGAGCACCTCGCCGCCGCCCTCGATATCCATCGCGCCGCGCGAGCACCAGTGTTCAATGCGGCCGCGTACCTGCGCGGGACAATCCGGGTTGGTGCACCGCCACACGACGGCCTCTTCGCCGGCCGCGCCGCGTGAAATATGAGAGCCGCATTCCGGACATTTTTTCGGAAATTCGAAGATCATCTCCGCCCCGGTACGTTTGGTCAGGACGACTCCGATCACTTCCGGAATAATCTCGCCAGCCTTTTGGATTGTGACGGTATCGCCGATGCGAATGTCCTTCCGGCGCAGATCGTCCTCATTGTGCAAGGTAGCGCGTTTAACAACAGTGCCCGCGAGGTGAACCGGCTCCAGTTCGGCCACCGGCGTGAGCGCTCCGGTACGCCCGACCTGAATCGTGATCGACTTGAGCTTCGTCTCGGCGTGCTCCGATTCATATTTGTAAGCGATGGCCCACCGCGGGGCTTTGGATGTCGCGCCGATTTTCTCGCGCAGCGCAAAGTCATTCAGCTTCACCACCGCGCCGTCCGTTTGATAACGGAACCGAGTGCGAATTTGGTCCAGTTCCTCAATTGCGTCGATTAATTCCTCCTGGGACTTGCAAGTCCAAATACGCTCCGGCGTTTTAAAGCCAAACCCCTTGAACCATTCGAGCACCTGATGATGGCCGCCGAGCCGGTCCACGCCTTCGAGAAAGCCAAGTCCATAGATGACAATGTCAAGACCGCGCCGGGCCACGATTCGGGAGTCAAGTTGTTTTAGCGAACCGGCAGCGGCATTGCGTGGGTTTGCAAACGGTTCTTCACCCGCGGCCACGCGCTCCTGATTCACCCGCGTAAACTGGGCCACAGGCAGATAGACTTCGCCGCGGACCTCAAGCAGTTTTGGCAACTGTTTCGCTCGCGCTGACAGATTCAGCGGCAGGCTTTTGATGGTGCGCAGGTTGGCGGTGATGTCATCGCCGGTCGTGCCGTCGCCGCGCGTGGCTCCGACCGTCAGCACCCCGTTTTCGTAGCGAACACTCACCGCGACTCCATCGACCTTCGGCTCGACAACCCATGCTAGGGTTTCACGGGGCAAAAGTCGCTCGACGCGCGCCACAAACTGCCGCACCTCCGCTTCGGAGTAGGTGTTATCCAGGCTCATCATCGGCAGCAAATGCTGCACCGGCTGGAATTCCTTTAGAGGAGCGCCGCCGACGCGCTGAGTTGGAGAGTCGGGCGTGACGAGGTTCGGGAACTGCGCCTCCAGATCGACCAGTTCTTTATACAAACGATCGTAGTCGCGATCAGTGATTACGGGGTTCGCCGTGACGTAGTACGCATAATCATGGCTGCGAATTTCCGCCGCCAATTCGGCGTGGCGTTTTCTGGCTTCGGCTTGAGTCACACGGCTAATTTAGTGACTCAGAGCGCCTCGTAAAGACTGCGCGTGCAAGTGCTGGGCGTGATTAAAAGCGGGTGAGAGAAAAGAAGAGATTTCCGACGAATAAAATGTACAAATTTAGCCATCTCTCTAAATACAGTCGGAATGACAGAGAA
>JAKEEH010000264.1 GCA_022616725.1 Limisphaerales bacterium
GCTGCGCCCGGCGAATCGACCGGATTATCCGGCACTACGTTGTTGCTGTAATTCGAAAAGGTCGCCAGTGTGTCGTCGGCGCCGCGATTCGTTGCCGGACCTGTGCCTCCCGCCTGCCCATCGCTATCCGCCAGTGCGCTAACTGTCAGGACTTCGGGGTAACACGCAGGAAAAAAATCGTCGCTGGTGGCTAGCGTCCGGTCCGCACCATAAACCTCATAAGAGGAATTTCCTGCCGCAACCACAAAGACCACGCCTTTGGCAATACTGTTCCGAATGGCAATCCGCAGCGACTCAACGTACCCGAGGCCACCCAGGCTCAAATTCGCTACTTCAATCTCGCCCGCGTTCGCGGTCACATAATCCACCCCCTGGAGAACTGACGATAAATTGCCTGATCCAGCGTCGGTGAGAACTTTAACCGCCCACAGGCGCACTCCCGGAGCCACGCCGACCACGCCTGTCCGGTTGTCCAGCGCACCGACAATTCCCGCGACATGGGTACCATGTCCGTGAAAATCGTCGCCGGTCGTGTCGTTCGTCGTGAAACTCACGGCCCTGTAAACGAAGAGGTCCGGATGTGTCAGATCGATTCCGGTGTCGAGGATCGCCACATCTACATTGACCCGTTCATCGGAGCCGTCGATCTTTGCTGCCGACGCCGTCAGCGTGCCGATACGCTTGACACCGGTTGAGATTGTTTGGGCCAGGGCAAAGACTTCGAGATCCGGCTCGATGAAGGCGACGCGCGCATCGTTTTTCAGCGCGTTCAGCCGCGCCTCAGGAATGTGACCTGCGAATCCGTTGAGCGCGTGCGCGAACGTATGGCGCCGCGCCAGGCCATGCGCCTGCGCCACGCTGGCAGCGTTGACGCCATCCTTTAGCACTATGATGTATTCGCCCGGGATGGCAGAGGGTTTCGGCGAGCCGGCGCTCAGCGTGGCGAACGCAAACGCGAAACACCCGCTCAGCATCAGCCATCTCCCACACGCTGCGGAACCGAACTTCATAGTGGCTAAAGACGCAATCGTAGCGAAGTCAGCAGCCGTGGTGCCAGCGAGATCTAAAGCGTTGTGCTTGTGGAACTTAGACCTGTGTGTGATGCGAGCAGTTCCAAAGGAGACTGTCTCAAAGGGGCATTGCCTGTCTGATACAATGGCAGTCGGCAGGCGGCACCTTTCAGCCCTGCCGGGTTTGGGGCGTTCCCCCGGTTGCCTTGGTCAAGTCAATCGTTTCCCTTTGCCCTTACAATCGACGATAGGTGGACGGGTCGGCCCGAAGGATGAGCAATTCACCTTGCCGTTCGACTTCGCCGGTGATTTCAACCGGCTCCGCGATTATGTCAAGCACTTGCTTGTTCACCGGGCTGCCGTCACGAGAGACGAGCAGAAAATAGAGTGCGGGACCATTGGTTTGCCGGACCAGGAGCACGGGCGGGATGCCACCGCTGATGCAGCGGATGGCGCAAGCGCGATGGGTGGTGAGTTGGCCTGGATTCATCACACCAAGGTAACATTTGCTGTCCACAATTTCGCCGACAAGCGTTCGCTGACCGAGGCTCACAGGCTGCACCGCCGGAGTCGCGTGGGGGAGTTCTTCCGGACTGCCGATTGGCTCGATTGAGCCGTCCACAACTTCAATCATGGTCTGGTTGGCACGGTAGATGAGCGTGCCCTTCAATTTCACCTTCTGACCGTCAAGCCGACTCGCGGCGTCAGCATCGAAGCCAAACTTGAACGGCTTCACGAGATAGTAACTCGAGAAGGTAGCCGGCGCGGCTTTTGCGCCTGGCCGCGTGACCAACAGATGCGGGTAGGGTTGGCTTTTTAGAATGCCGGAAAACGATTTAACCTTGCCCCATTCAAACACGCTCACGCCGATAGTGCGCTGCGCCACGCCGAGCAGAATGCCCAGTACGATCGCGAGCGCGAGCAAAAGCACGACGGTCTGCCGAACCTGCGATCCGATGCCGGGAGGGGCTTTGCTCTGCCAGCCGATGTAAAATTCTTCCTTGGGATTCATGCCGTCTGTAGCTCGATTTTCTCCACAGGAATGACGCCCGGCTCGGCGCGCGTGCCGGGTGGATTCGGCTTTGGATGCACAAATACGCGGCCCCGTTTCACGCGCACGTTGAAGGTCGGAACCTTTTCCACGAATGGCGGGGGCGAGGCGCCCGTGTCCGGGAGGTATTGATAGCCGTGCCACGGGCAGGTGATGCAGCCGTCCAGGATCCTGCCTTCCCCGAGGGGCCCATTCTGGTGCTGGCAGACGTTCGAGACGGCCGAAACTTTGCCGTCGTATTTGAAGATCGCGACCCGCTCGCCCGACAAGCAGATGATGCGTGCGCGTTTTTCGGGAATATCAGCCAGTGCGCAGGCATCGACGAAGCCGTCATTCCCAGGGGTGTCATTGCACGAGCGGTCAAGCGCGACTTCCTTGAACGCGGCCGTCAGGTGAAGGCCAAGCACGATCACCAGACCAAGCGCGGTGATCGCGACATAGATTGGGCTCACTTCGGCCTGCAGCACTCCGAAGGTGACGTGCAATACCAGTAATCCGTAGGCGGCATAGACGAGCATATGCAGCGACTTCCACACTGGTGCACTCAGGTTCGCGAGCCAGAAATCGTGACTCGTTGCTGCCATCAGCATAAGGATTACCAGTGCGATGAAACCAAATGGCTGAAAGGGCACTCCGGCAACGGACCCAACAAGCGGACTGCCTTTGAAGATGCTCAGGATCGGGTTCGTATCGCCGCCGGCGTGGTACGTAATGATGACCAGGACGGCATGCACGAGCGAGAGGAACGCCATCGTTACGCCGGCATGACGTCGGTTATAGAGCAGAGGGAGAAATCGCCTGTTCAACCGGCAGAGCGGTCCGATGCAGAGGATAACATGAAGGAGAACAAAGGCTGCGGCCCCGAACGCGCGGATCAGCAGGATTTCGTCGGTAATCAGCGGAAAGAGAAGCTTGCTTATTACGCCGAACAACAGCAGGAACGCGCCGACCCCGCCGGCAAGCGCAAAGTCATAAAAGCGCTTCTGCCGGTTCCACTGCACTGAGGTGTATTCGACGCCCATGACGTATCCGGTTTAATTCTTCTGAATTGTCAACGGTTTCGACGTGGCTACGATCTCCTGCTCGGCCAGGCTGTAGAGCACGAACTGGCCCGCCTCGCCGCGCACGTCCACAGAAATGGGAAGCGGTGCGCGGTCCGCCAACGCGCCAAGCAACCGGGCGTTCTCCGGTAAGCCGGCGCTGACGATCTCTTTACCCGGAGCCCAATAAACGAGTACGTCGGGCTTCACCAACTCCCGAAACATGAATTCCACGGCAATCGCGCCAGTGCCGTCGCGCCGCAGAGTCGTGACGATCCGCTGGCCGGGCCACACATCGGCCTTCGTCCAGACCACATGGCCCTTTCCCCTGCCCCCGGGGGTGAGGGCGCTTTCCGTAAGTTCTGGTGGCAGCGACATCATCGGCGGAACAGAGCGTCGCGCCGCAATGCCGGCGACAAGGGCGACTGGCAACGCGACACCAAGAGCGCATACCGTCAATCGATGTTTTTGCCGGAGCGGGCGAATCATTGTTGCGCCCCCTTGCGTGCCGCGCAGCGGTGTGGATTCACTTCGGCGGGCGGCTCGTGCACGCCCTTTATCCAGCGATAAGCCAGCAATGGCCAAAAAAACATCGTGCCGGGAATTATAAGGAGACGAAAACCCCAACTGCCGTGCGCCGCGTGCGGGTCAATCTTTCCAACGCCAACCAGCGCAAAGGGGATCGCAAAAACCAAACCGCACATGAGGTAACCCCCCGTCATCAGCAATATGCCTTGTGCGATCATGAAGTCGCAGTCCCTTCGGGGTGTTGCGGCTCAAGCGATAACTCGGAGTTCAACGAATAGCTTATGACGGTGCGGATACCGACAATCGCTCCGAGGACGATCAGGTCCTGCGTGGTCGGCTTCATCAACGTGTCGATAATATCTGCAGCGATGAGGAATTCGAGGCCAAGCAGCAGATAATAGCCGAGAACCTGCCGCAGCGTCCGCCGTTCTGCCGCTATGTTCGATCCTCGAGCGGCCGAAAACTCGGCCCGAACAAATCGTACTACCCCGCAGATCACCCCGAAGACGATGATCACGACACCCAATATCCCAATGCCGCGGGTCGTGTAGTGGAGAAATTCCATCGGATAACTCACAGGTTA
>JAKEEH010000265.1 GCA_022616725.1 Limisphaerales bacterium
GCGCGTGATGCCGAACGGGATGGAACAGTTTTCTCCGCTGCTGGTTCCTCACGGCGTGAGGAACCTACATAGCGCGCCCAGGGGCCATCCAGGGAGCCGGGGAATTCGAGGATTTCGGTGCGCGTCCACGCGGGCGGGTTGAGCCAGGCCGTGCGGAGCTGATCGAGCTCGCGGGCCGCCGCGGCAATCGCCTCCCGCTGAGAGCCATTGCTAAAACAGTGCCGGCTGTGCGTCGTCCAACCGTCGGGCATTGGTCCTGCTCTTGGTTGCCTTCTTTGCGGGCGGTGATGAGCCGTTAAGTGTCGGAAGAATGGTTGGGTTCAATGCTAATGATCTTCCGTTGGCGATCGAGGCCACCGCGTTACGAATCGATTCTATGTCCTTGCCCTCCAAGAATCGCACTGCGGACAATGCCGCATGTTTGCGGTCAATTTCCACGCTAAGCCATCGCCTTCCAAGGGACTCCGCAACTATTCCTGTCGTGTTTGACCCGGAAAAGACGTCGACCACTAGGTCACCAGGTTCGGTCAAGAACTTGATGAAGAAAGCCGGCAATTCTCCCGGAAAACGGGCGGGATGGCGTTCCTCTTTAAGTGCCTTCAAGGTTCGAAGGTAGTGCGAGTTGCTGTCCGTGTTTGGGATCTGCAACAGATTGGAGGGAATAGCTCCTTCGTTTTTTCGATCGGCAAATCGATTGGAGATATCATGTCCGGACGGGCGCTTCGCGGGTGAATAAAACCCTTCCGGGTTTTTCAGTAGCTCTTTCATTCGGTCGGAGTAGGGGGAAAGAACGCGTGCTACGTCGGCTTTCGGCCAGTCCCCTTTCGAGAACCACCAAATCGTATTCACGGAGTCCTTGGCTCGCATCTTTCGTCGGTTGACCCATTCAATTGGCGATGGCAGCTTGGCGGGATTGAACCAATAGAAGTCTTCCGCGAAACGATATCCTAAACGGTCGCAGAACGCGAGAAGCACGCGAAAGTTATAAAGCGAACGAACGGGTTTTCCACGTTCATAGGAGCCGCCGAGATCGATGACAAAACTCCCGCTCTCCTTCAATGCCGGAAATGCGGCGGCTCCGAATTCGCAAAGCCAATTGACGTACTCGTTCTGGTTCTTATTGCCGTAAGTCTTCTGCCGCAACAATGCAAATGGTGGGCTCGTAATCACGAGGTCAACGGACTCAGTATCGAGATGCTTCAATACTTCTCGACTGTCGCCACAGGCTTGCAAGCCCAGTGAAGTTGCGTAAACGCGATACTCTGCCGGCACATTGGGAACGCTCATTTTGTTTCAATGCGTGGGAAAGTGTGGGGCGGGGAGCAGCTCCCAACGGGGCGCAATCCAACTGTCCAGGAATGACCACAATACGCTCAACGCGTAATGCAGCTCGGGCCGTGCATGCTGCAGTTGGGCGATCGCCGTCGCGAAGTGTTCTCGCGGCAGGTTGCCTGCGAGCCAAACTGCCCATGTCGCGGGAGACTCTGACTGGAGTTCGGCGACGAGAGTGTTAAGCAGTTGAGCCGATGTAGCAGAGCGTCGCAGTGCCTCTGCACATCCAGCAGCAATTGCCACTTTCTGATTGCGCAATCCCGCCAGCAAAACGGGCACGGCTGGCTCGCCAATGGCAGCGAGCGCGTCGAGCGCCTCGTGCCGCAGCGAGACACTCTCGTCGGTAAATGCCAAGACAAGCTGGTTACTAGCCTTTAACGAGCCTGTGCGACGGAGCGCCCACGCCGCTGCGCTGCGAAGAAAGTAGGGACGTCCATTGTCGGCGAGAATCTCGCAAAGGATTTCGATCGTCTCGTTGCTGGCTGATTCACCGAGCGCAATCACCGCCTCAAGTTGGGTCTGCTCGTCCGCGCTAGACAAATAGGGAGTGAATAGCGGGCGAGCCGATTCACCGCAGATGGCATTCAAGTACGAAACTGCCTCAAGGCGAATGTAAACATCCTCTTCGCCGTCTTTTGCAAGCTCCTGAATCTCGTCACGATGGTCTGCTTCGTTTCGTAATCGCGCTAGCTTGACACCGGTGTACCGTTGGGTGCGCTCTCGCGATTGCAGCAACGTCGCGATATGGTGTTCCGAAGGATGTCCCGCACAAGAAAGTGCCGACGGCTGTAGCGGTGAAACCGTCGAGCCAAGGACCTGATGGTTCCCAACTTGTTGACCGTCCGCGACGACAACGCGTTTGTTTTTCCCAATTGTCCAGGTGTAGCGATGATTGTCTGAATCGCGGCGAATGGTGATTTTGTGGTCGCCACCCTCGACGCCCGTGATTTTCTCGACTACCCCAGTGCGCGTTGAGAATGTTGCGTCCCAGGCAATGACGTTTTCAGACCCCTCTTCAACACCTTTCGTTCGGCTTCGCGCATGTAGAGCAGAGCGAAACTCTGCAACTGTGAAGTAGTTGATCGTTCCGGTCGCCTGCCAGCGAATCCAGCTCTTCTGACGCCAGTAAGAAATACTGCCGTCAAATGCGCCGGCGCTCCAATCCGCTTCGTTGACGACATCGCAAACAGGAAACGCGATCCAGTCAGTATCGACCATCCCGAAATCCCAAGCTCGCTCGGCATCCGTCGGGCTATGGGACATTGAGAGTTCCAGATCGGTCTTGGCGCGACACTCCAGCCGCGCGCCGCAGCGCAGACAAACGAGGTCGGGAATCCGTACGCGTTTGCGTTTGACCTCCTTCCAAAGCTTCGTTTCGGTCGAACCGCGTTCTAACTCAACGAACCGGTGCCCGCGCTCCCGCAAATCGAGCACTACGACCCGCGCGCCGACAGCGCCCACCACGATTTTTCGGAAGAAGCTTGCATCAGGTTTGAACGAAAGGCGCGGCATGCGATCACACTCGCTTGTGGCCGGGGGGCTACGGCCATTTCGGCCTGGCAGTGCAAGATACCAACGTGGCGTGGCTTTCGGCAGTGCGGTCCAAACTTGGATCGTTCATCACAAGTTGCAAAGGGCGTCCGGGTCGGCGAAGAGGCGGCGGAGCGTTTCGAGGTTTTTGGGCTCGGCCAGGCCGGCGAGGTCGAAATCATAGACCCGCTTCGCCGTGCCCGTGAAGTTGGTGTGGATTTCGAAGCGGTTGAGGTCGCTGACGACGAGCAGTGGCGGGTTGTCGAGCGATTCGCGGTACTGGAGGAGCTGGCGGTAGGCGGCGACGAGGTCTTTGTGCTTGCC
>JAKEEH010000266.1 GCA_022616725.1 Limisphaerales bacterium
AATCCGGTCAGCCGCCGGAGTTTCCTGAAACGGTCATCCACCGCCGTCGCCGGCGGCACGCTGTTAAGCGCGCTGCCTATCGAACGCTTTGCCCACGCCGCAACCTCTCCTGGCGACTCCCTGCGGATCGCCCTGGTCGGGTGTGGCGGACGCGGTTCCGGGGCGGCCAACCAGGCGTTGAGCACCAGCGGCGACACCAAATTGGTTGCCATCGCCGATGCCTTCAAGGACCGCGCCGAGGGCGCGCTGCGCAATCTTAAGAGACAGAAGCCGGGGAAAGTGGACGTGAATGAGGACGCGATCTTCACCGGATTCGATGGTTACAAGAAGGCGATCGAAATGGCCGATGTCGTGATCCTCGCGACGCCACCCGGTTTTCGGCCCATTCATTTCGAGGAAGCGATCCGGCAGGGCAAGCATGTGTTCATGGAAAAACCGGTCGCAGTGGATGCCCCGGGCGTGCGCCAGGTTCTCGCGGCGGCCGAGGAGGCGAAGAAGAAGAATCTCAAGGTGGGTGTCGGGCTGCAACGCCGTCATCAACTGCCCTATCTTGAAACCGTCAAGCGCCTGCACGACGGCGCCATCGGCGATATCACGTCAATGCGTATTTACTGGAACGGAACCACCCCCTGGGTGCGCACGCGCAAGGAACTTGAGGAAAAGGCCGGCCGCAAGCTCACGGAAATGGAATACCAGATGCGCAATTGGTATTACTTCGTTTGGCTTTCGGGCGACCATATTGTCGAGCAACACATTCACAACATGGACGTCGCCAATTGGGTCAAGAAAGGTTACCCGGTGCGCGCCCATGGCATGGGGGGGTGCGAAGTGCGCAAGGGCGAGGATTACGGCGAAATCTTCGATCATCACGCCGTCGAGTTCGAATACGAGGACGGTTCGCGGGTGTTCAGCCAATGCCGGCACATCAACGGGTGCTGGAGCAATGTTTCCGAGCATGCGGTTGGCACCAAAGGCACTTGTGACGTGAGCGGTCATGTGATTCGCTTACATGAGTATAATCCGTGGCTGGGCAGCAAAGCCTGGCGATTCCAAAGGGAGGGCGCACGCGATCCTTATCAACAGGAACACGATGATCTGTTTGACGCCATTCGTAACGATAAGCCATTCAACGAAGGCGAATACGGCGCCAAAAGCACGTTTACGGCGATTCTCGGGCGTATGGCTACTTACTCCGGCAAAATCCTGGAGTGGAACTCAGCGCTCAACTCGGCCATCAGCGTAATGCCAAAAGTATTTGCGTGGGATGCCGAGCCCCGAATCAAGCCGGATGAACACGGGATGTACCCGCGCGCGATTCCAGGCAAGACGGAAGTTGTATAGGGGCCAGGTGACGGCATTGCGTTTCGACTGACGACGTTACCAACCGAGAACGAGGTGCTTGCCAACACGCACGCTGCCCGCGATGGCGCGAGTGATGAATCGTTTGGCCAAGCCAGCCGCTTCAACCAAAGTCCGTCCATGGGCGCAATACGCCGCGATGGCCGCAGAATAGGTGCAACCGGTGCCATGCGTTGATACACCTGGAACGAACGGCGCCGCCAGGAGCAGTTCGGTTCGACCGTCGTAATAAATGTCCAGGGCACTGGTGACAGCTTCCAGGTGCCCCCCTTTGAGGAGCACGGCGCAGCCAAACCGCTGCCGCAAGACTCGGGCGGCCTTGCGCAAATCCTCGGGTTCGCGGATTTTCCGTTCAGTCAAAGCTTCGGCCTCCGGAACATTCGGAGTCACCAAATCCGCGATAGGCAATAGCTTCGTTTGGAGCGCCTCCACCGCGTCTGTTCGGAGCAAGGCCGCGCCGCTCGTGGCGATCATCACTGGATCGACCACCAGGATAGGGCGCCGACGTTGCACAGCCAGTAAGAATTTGACAACGGTCTCAATGATTTCCCGGGAGAAAAGCATCCCAGTTTTAATGGCGCGGGGCGGCAGTTCCGAAAAGACAGATTCCAGTTCGGCGCGAATCTGTGGGATCGACGTTGGTTCCACAGCCGCGACACGCCGGGGATTCTGCGCCGTGAGACAGGTAGTGACCGACGTCCCGTGGACATCCAGCGCGGCGAAGGTTTTGAGATCGGCCTGGATGCCCGCGCCCCCACCACTGTCGGATCCAGCGATGGTCAACGCGCAGGGCATAGCACGACGACCTGACATGCAGGAAGGTTAACGGCAGCGTTCGTCCTCGTCTATGGCTGACGCTTGCGCAGTGAGGCACGCGCTAATTGAGGGTCGCGCCCACTGGGGTGCGAAGACCGACGAGAATCGGAATGGAACTGAG
The DNA here is from genome assembly GCA_022616725.1 of Limisphaerales bacterium. Lineage (GTDB taxonomy): Bacteria > Verrucomicrobiota > Verrucomicrobiia > Limisphaerales > JAKEEH01 > JAKEEH01. The sequence continues at coordinate 2,297 of JAKEEH010000266.1, forward strand.
CACGGCTCCGATGTTAACCCAGATCAGAATGGAGAGGACTTCGGCACTGACGTAAGGGTTGCCGCCGGAAAACTCCAGAACCGGCCTGGCGAAGCCGAGTGTGCCGAAAAGAGTTTTGTGGAGCATCGCGAGAAGGAGAATTGCGCAAAGGGCGGCGAGGTTGGCCAGCAATGAATTTTCAACGAGATGACGCCAGAACAAGTAGCGTCGTGGAGCACCAAAGCTGCGAAGCAGGGCGCTGACAAAGAGGTTTTGCCGAAACTCGAGAACCGCGATCGAGCCGTAAACGAGCGAGACGGCAATTCCCAGAATAGCCGCCAAAAGGTTTCGCCATTGGACCTGCCGTTCTTTGAGTTTCTCCAGTTCGCGGATCAAGGGCAGGGCGCTCTGCACCTGGGGTGGCGAGCGGCGTTCGCGCTCGAGAGTAAAGAAATTATTGACGGCGGAGACGACGTGTGCGACTGACTGTCCGTCGGGCTTTCGCTGGAAAATTGTGGTTTCGACAAAGCCGAGGCGTTCCTCGTCGGGCCATGTGCCCTGCGGAACGAGAAGCACATCTTCGGCGAGAAGCGGACGCAACCAGCCTTGCGGCTGGCGAGAAACTGCCAATGTCGAATGCCGATTCACGTTTACGCGGACCAGCACCCCACCGGGAAGGTCTTCGGTGAAGAGAATCGCCGCGGTCTTCGGGGAGAGAAATCCGACAAAGTGTTCGAAAGCCGCAGGGGAATAGGTAAAAACCATTACGCTATTCTGGAATTCGGTAATACCGCGCACGAATAATTGCCGGACGCGGAGCAGTTGACCTTGTTCGGCCAGCGGGGCAAGGCGGTGCGGTGCGTCGCCAAAGACGGTGAGTTCCCGTGACTCCGTCGTGATGGTTTCGCGGACCAGGACGGTATTGAGGCCAAAGCGTTCGAGCCGCTCCCGAATGCTGCGTTCAAGCAGATGGAAAGCGACAAGTATGACGGTGGCCACCAGCGCCAGCAAACCGGTGACAAACAGACGCGCCAGTGGACTGCTCGGCTGCTCAAACCAGCGCTTCCAGGTGTCCTTCCAGAGGTAAGAAGCGATTAAAATCGAGGACTTCATGTGCGAGTGATTCCAGCCGCGCATCATGCGAACTGATGACACAGATGCGTGAGCCAGTAACATATTCGTGGAGCGCGCGAATGATCACGCGGGTGTTCAGGTCATCCAGGCCGGACGTGGGCTCATCGAGGAGCAGAACCAACGGCTCCTTAACAAGAGAACGGGCAATCGCGGCGCGTTGCTGCTGACCGCCAGACAAGGATTTGGGCAGGCGATTCGCGAATTCCTCGATACCGAGCAGGCGCAGCCATTTAGCCGAGCGCTCGCTCGTCTCGTGGACCGGCAGGCCAGCAAGACTGGCAGCCAGCGCCAGATTTCGAGTGACGGTCGCCAGGGGCAAGAGATTGAGCTGTTGAAAGACGTAACCAAGGTCGCGGCGTTGAAACTCCGGATCCTTCGGCGATACGCCTGCGGGGGTGAGAATGCTGCCAGAGGACGGTGTGAGATAGCCGGCCATGAGGCGCAAGAGCGTAGATTTGCCGCAGCCGGAGGCGCCTTTGATCAGGGTGATGCCCGGGCCAAAGGCGTAGCTGAAACCGTTAATGATCCACGGCTGCTGCCGAAAATAGCGGAAGCAGATCTCACGGCACGTAAACGCGTCGGCGCCGGAAAGGCTTCGTTCAGCGCCGGCGCAGGAAGGCGTGTCTCTTGAGACGTTGATCATGGTCGGGGAGCACGACAGCAATGTCGGTTTGACCTTCAACGAGCAGCGATGCGCCCGGGGAGAGGCGGGCGAGGCCCTCGTTCCATTTGCGCGAAGCAAAGGCCGCAGGCTGATGCAACACAAGCGTGAGTTTAGGCACCACGTGAGCCGGCTGCATCAGCCCCAGCCATAATTCGCAGGAGACCTCCGTGCCGACGAGCCGCGCAGCCGAGGCGGCGCAGTTGGTCGGAAACTGAAAATAGTAAATGACGTCCTCGCGGAGTTGAACGCGTTCCAATTTCTTGAAAGCGAAGGGCGCTTCGAGGCGCGTGCCGTCAGGCAAACCCACCACTGCGGTCAACTGGTCTGTGGGCAAGGTGGACCACGAAGCGTCCACCAGCGGTATTCGGAGCAGGATCGTGCTCAGGTCGCGCACGACGGCCAGTTCCTGACCTGAATTAACGGGATATTCATTGACCCCTTCCGCGAGCGGCAACGACGGATTGAGCTGGCCGTCGAAGGGCATTTTCAGGCGAGCCTGCGCGGCCTGGCGGTCAAACTCCAACTGGCGGCGTTCCAGGTCCGAGCGCTGGCTCTGAAAGTCATGGCCCAAAACCTGAAGATTGGTTCGCGCGAGCAGCGAATAGTTCTCCTGGGCGATCCTCAGCTCCTCTTCCGCGCGAGCGATGGCTTCGTTGTGAAACGATTTCTCCTTGACACCTGTTAACGGAATCGCCTTCCCTGCCACTGCGGGGTTGGTAACGAAAAGTCTCATCAGCTTGACGTTCTTTTCCAGTTCATCGATTTTCCGGCTGAGCTCGATTTTTTGCTTGGGTAACTCCAATTGCAGCAGCAGGCGCTCGCGTTCATCGATCTTACTGCGGGCCTCCGCCAAAGCGTTGGATTCCGCCTCAAGAATCTTCGGCTCAAATTCGGCCCAAACAAATCCACTCACCAAATTCGTGTTTGGCCGGTCCACGTAGAGGCGCAGCAATCCCGAAAAAGGTGCATTGATATTCAGGCCACCCAGGAGGATCCAGTACCAACGCTTGAGCACCGTCTCCGTAAGGGCCCATGTATCGAGCAACATCGGACGCACGTCGCCGTTAACCCGGGCGCGGTGCGGCGCGCACCCGTTGCCGTTTTCCGAGTGGCGCCCGGAAAAATGCGGGGAATTGTCGTCCTGCCCGTAGCTTGGGGAATTAGAACGCCTCTCCTTCATGACTTTTATTGACAATACGCCCTAAAATGGCTGGCGAAGCGCAGCGGCAATGACAGAGCTGCTGATAACAGTTTGCGATCTCACGGGAGCCAAGCCTACGCGCGCGATCAGGCACTCGAAATCAGGTGAAGACCTCGCAAATGTGGGGGCAAGACCCCACAGATGATCGCGTCCAGCCTGCAACTTGATCTCCTATCACTCTCCAACTACTCAATTTCGGTCGCGGTGCCGATTCGCTGTGGAGCTTACCCCCCAATTGTTCAGTCCGTCTCTTTTTGCATAATCGAGCTTATCTGCGTTTCTGGATAATCAGGATTGTTGGGTTGTTTCTTCTCTGTCTGCTTGCGGGTGGATCGGGATGTTCGGTCACTGCGGAAAAGCGAATCCACAAACCAATTCAGGTGGACTATTCAGTTGCAGACCCGGAATTTGCCAAGTCACTCGCGCATCTGCTCGGACCTCCGTTGGTGGAAGGCAACGACGTCCTTGTGCTGCTCGATGGCGACCAAATCTTCCCCGCGATGATCGAGGCCATCCGGGGCGCCCAACGGACCATCACGCTCGAACAATACATCTGGAGCCCGGGCAAGGTCAGTTCGCAGTTTGTCGAGGCGCTGCTGGAGCGGGCGCGCGCCGGTGTCAAAATTCATATCATCGTCGATGGCATCGGCTCGATGATGTTGGGAAAGTCGGACCTCGAACCGCTGCTTCAAGCGGGTGCACAGTTCGTTCGATTCAATCCGCCGCGTGGGTTCCGACTGTTCAAGGTAAATCACCGCACGCACCGCAAATTGATGGTCGTCGATGGCAAGATCGGCTTTATCGGCGGCGTGTGCATTTCCGACGAATGGCTGGGTAATGCCGATGCGCCCAACCGCTGGCGTGAGATTCATTTCCGCGTGAGTGGGCCAGTAGTGGCCCAGATGCAGGCGGTCTTCATGGATAATTGGTTGGAGACCCGCTCGGAACTCCTGGACGGGACGGAATATTTCGCCGCGCCGCAGCCTGGCGGATCAATCTCCGCACAAATATTCAAGAGCGGGCCGACCGACGGCGCCGAGAATGCCCGGTTGTCATACCTCGTCTCCATCGCGGCGGCGCGCCAAAATATTCGCCTGGCGCACGCCTACTTTGTGCCGAGTGACGCGGCGATAGAAACGCTCCTCGCTTCCCGGCAGCGGGGCGTAAGGATCGAGATCATTGTGCCCGCCAGGACTGACGCCAAGATTATCGGCCAGGCGTCCCGGTCGCGCTGGGGCAAATTGCTGGAGGCCGGCGTCGAATTTTACGAATACCAGCCCGCGCTCTATCACCCCAAGATGATGATTGTGGATGATGCCTGGGTCACGGTCGGATCTGTGAATTTCGATGAACGCTCCTTTGTCATGAACGACGAGGCCAACTTAAACGTGGCGGATCGCAGCCTCGCCAGCGAGTTGATCACCATTTTCGAAGAGGACAAAAAGAGGTCGCGCCGGCTCACGGCCACAGATCTCAAGCGTCGTCCCTGGCTGGTGAGATGCTGGGAGGGCTTTTTGGGTCTCTTTCATTCGCAGCTTTGAAGCTGCCCCTGCGGCCGCTACCTTGGATCAGATGCGAATTCCGGTTTCCGTTCTGATCTTATTGGTTGCATCATGCTGGGGCGTCTCTGCCGCGGAGCCCGATTATCTCGCGCCAAAACTCCTTACTGGGTCCATCTATGACAAGCCGGCTGGCCGGCTGCTCTTCACCTTTCGGCGCAGTGCCACTCAAACCGGCGACGTCGTTTCGGTCCTGCGCGAATTTCATAATCCCGACGGGTCCCTGGCAGCACTGGAGCGCGTTCGTTACGAACGCGGCCGACTGATCCGCTTCGAACTCGACGAACGGCAGGTCGGAGCCAGCGGGCACGCGGTTGTCGAGTTTCTGTCAACCCAGCGGCAGATCCATTTTCAATATACCGCGCGCTCCGGCCAAACCGTCCGGCGGAAACAAAAGCGCGAAACTCTCCGCGAACAACCGCTGATCAGCGACATGCTGCCCGCATTCCTGGTTGACCATTGGGATGCATTAAGCCGCGGTGAGGCTGTCAAACTGCGCTATATCGTTGTGCCTCGGCTGGAGACAGTGGCTTTCAAATTACAGCGCGAATCAGCAGGCGAGCTGCATGGCAAAAAGGTGGTTCGCATCAAAATGGAGCCGTCCAGCCGCCTTATCGCGCAGTTCCTGGATCCGCTGCTCTTTACGGTCGAGGCTGATCCTCCTCATCGTGTTCTTCAGTATTGGGGTCGCACGACACCCAAGCTTCGCTTCCGCCAGTCATGGAATGACCTGGACGCTCTCACGGTTTTCATTTGGGAATAGCGTCTGGCGAGCGTCCAGTTCGCTCAGCACTTCCTCTTTAGGCAAATCGCAGGCAAAGATTTTTCCTAAAACCTGTTGCAATGAGAAATCGCTTCGTTATATTCCCGGCTCCGTTTCCCGGGTTGGGAAGCGCAAGATAACCATTTATAGACAATCGTTCTTTGTATGGCTGGACAACGCATTCGCATTCGCCTGAAGGCCTTTGACCATCGCGTCATCGACCAATCCGCGCACGACATCGTCGAAACCGTCAAACGCACCGGCGCGCGCGTCGCCGGGCCCATCCCCCTTCCCACCCGCATCGAGCGGTTCACTGTCCAACGCTCACCGCACGCGGACAAGAAATCGCAGGAAACCTTTGAGCAGCGCACCCACAAACGCCTGCTCGACATCATCGAACCGACGGCGAAAACGGTGGACGAGTTGAAGAAGCTTAACCTGCCGGCGGGCGTGGACATCACCATCAAGATTTAACTGCTATGCTCGGACTCCTCGGAAAAAAATTGGGCCAGACCCGCATCTACGACGAACAGGGAATGTTGATTCCGGTGACCGTCGTCCAGGCGGGGCCGAACCGTGTCATTCAAACCAAATCTGTCGAGACCGACGGTTACAAGGCAATCCAGGTTGGCTTCGAAGAGCAGAAAGAGCATCGAGTCGCCAAACCGCTCCTCGGGCACTTCAAGAAGACCGGCGCACCGGCTTTCAAGCGGGTCAAGGAATTCCGCGACTTCACCAACGACTTGAAACCCGGAGACGTGATCGGCGCGAACCTGTTTGCCAAAGGCGACTTCGTCGATGCCATCGGCCTGACCAAAGGCCGCGGCTTTGAGGGCGTGGTCAAGCGCCATCGCTTTCGCGGCGGCGACATGACCCACGGCGCAAAGGGTTGGCATCGCCGTGGCGGCGCCATTGGGCAGCGCCTGTTCCCCGGCACCGTTATGCGGGGCATGCGCATGCCCGGCCACATGGGCCAGGTCCGACGCACCATCCAGAACCTCGAAGTCGTCCAGGTCCGCGAAGCCGAGAACATTTTGCTGATCAAAGGTGCGATCCCGGGCGCGAAAGGCGATTACGTGGTGATTCGCGAATCAAAGAAGATTCCCAAAGGCACGGTCAGGAAAGTCGCCGTCCCCGCCGGGAAGAAAAAAGCAGCGGCCGCTGCCAGGAAATAATCTCCCATGAAACTGACTGTTAAAGATATCGACGGCAAGGAAAGCGGGGAGCTGGATGTGAAGTTCCCGCTGGTCGAAGGAGGCAAAGGCACGCAAGCCGTCCACGACGTGATCGTAGCTTATCAGGCCAACCAACGCATGGGGACCGCAAGCACTAAAACGATGGGCGAAGTCGCCGGCACTGGCCGAAAGCCGTGGCGCCAGAAAGGTACCGGTCGTGCCCGCGCGGGCTCCTTCCAGTCGCCGCTATGGCGGGGCGGCGGCGTGGTCTTTGGACCCAAGCCCCGCGATTTCAGCAAGAAAGTGTCGCGGAAAACGAAGCAACTGGCGTTGCGCAAGGCATTGACCGAGCGTCTCAATGCTGGCGATGTCCTCGTAATCGATGACCTGAAGCTCGATTCCCCGAAGACGAAAGGCTTCATTGGACTTCTGAAGAAGCTGGAGGTTAACGGCACCGCACTGGTCGTCGCGCCCGCGATCGAACAGAATCTGCGACTGGCCGCCCGGAACTTGCGGAAAATTGAATTGACCACTGCCGACGATCTGAACACTTATCAGGTGCTGCGCCGCGACAAGCTGCTGTTTACGCGCCCTGCCTTTGAGAAACTCGAGCAACGCCTGGCTGACTAACCTATGAACTCTTTTGAAATCATTAAAACGGCGCGTCTGACTGAAAAAGGCACGCGCCAGGGCGAGAAGTTGAATCAATACACGGTTGTGGCCGATCCCCGCGCGAACAAAACTCAGATCCGGCAGGCGGTGCAGGAACTTTTCAAGGTCAAGGTCGTAAAGGTAAACACCCTGAACGTGCGCGGTAAAGCCCGCCGCCAGCGCACCTACCAGGCCGGGCGAGCCCCAAACTGGAAAAAGGCGATCGTCACCCTCAAAGAGGGCGACAAAATCATCCTCACATAACGGGAGGCAGGCGCGCTGTCTTCGCGCGCCTTTTCTGTGCCGCTTTCAGGGCTGCGGAGGTATAACTTGCTCCTCATAAGCGTCATTGCGCAGGCGATGTCTGGTACTGGTCGTGTTTCCAAGTGCCGGATGAATTTGGGGGAGGTCGCGTTTTTTTATTTAATTAGCTTGCCGCGATCGAATTTCCAGAGCCTAATACAGGTTAGATGTCAAACTCTACGGTGCAATCCCTGGATCGCACTCATGACGAAGCCGCCGCCGGTGTGCAGTTTCCGGACACGATGTGGGTCATGGTGCAGGGAGCGGCCGACCCATCCTCCCTGCAAGCCCACCAGGCGCTGGAGTCGCTGTGCCGGGCCTACTGGGAACCTATTTACGCGTTCATTCGGCGCACGGGGAAAAGTTCGCACGACGCAGAGGACCTGACGCAGCGCTTTTTCATTCACCTGCTCGAGGGCAACCGCCTTGGACACGCCGCGCCGGAGAAGGGAAAATTCCGTTCGTTTTTGAAACGGTCGATCAAGAATTTTCTGGTCGATGATTGGCGGTGCAAGCCGGCGCTCGAACGCTCCGGTGGGCTGCTGGAGATTGACGCCGAGCGGGGCGAGAGCCGTTACCATCACGAACCGGCCGACGAGCTGGATCCGGAAAAGCTGTTTGAACGGGTGTGGGCGCGCAAAGTGATTGAACTCGCCCTGGCGCGGCTGCGGGCGGATTATGAAGCGGCTGGAGCGTTGCCACTCTTCGAGCATCTGCATTCGTTTTTGCCGGGTAATGACCCTCTCTGCACTCGCGCTGAAGCTGCGGAGCGGTTGGAAATGAGCGCTACAGCGCTGGACACGGCCTTCCATCGCATGAAGAAGCGATTTCAGGAATTCTTGCGCAAAGAGATTGCTGAAACTCTCGGTTCACCGACGAAGAAGGAAATCGAAAGCGAGTTGGCCGGGTTGATGGCTGTCTTTGAGCGTTGAACCGAATCTTCGCCGAGCCGCTTAATCCAAAGACGGCACAACGAGAATTCCGCGAGGGTTGACCAGTTCACCTTCGCCACGCGCAACTTCAGTTTGGGTGCCGTCCTTTGCCAGCAGGAGAATTCCCCCCGAGAGATCAAACGCATCCGG
>JAKEEH010000267.1 GCA_022616725.1 Limisphaerales bacterium
CGAGCACTCCAAAGCCGATTAAAAACGGCAACGGCAAGGTCCAGGACTATAAGATTCGAGACATCAGTCTTGCCGAGTGGGGCCGCAAGACAATCCAGGTCGCCGAACAGGAGATGCCCGGGTTGATTGCGATTCGCAAAAAATATGCGCCGCAGAAACCGCTCAAGGGCGTGCGTATCACCGGGTCGCTCCACATGACGATCGAGACGGCGGTTCTGATTGAAACGCTGATTGATCTTGGGGCATCAGTGCGTTGGGCAAGCTGCAACATCTTTTCGACGCAGGATCATGCTGCAGCGGCTGTCGCGGCGGCGGGCGTGCCGGTGTTCGCCTGGAAAGGCGAAACGCTCGAGGAGTATTGGGACTGCACGCTCGATGCGATTACGCACCCTGGCCAGCAGGGCCCGCAACTGGTTGTCGATGACGGCGGCGACGTGACATTGCTCATCCATAAGGGCCACCAATTCGAAGAGGGTGACAACTGGGTGAACACGGCCAGCCATTCGCACGAAGAGCAGGTGATCAAAAACCTGCTAAAGCGCGTCGGCAAGGAACGCCCGGGTTTCTGGCACAAAATAGTCAAAGATTGGCGAGGGGTTTCGGAGGAAACGACCACCGGCGTGCATCGGCTTTACCAGATGCTCGAACAGGGCAAGCTGCTGGTGCCGGCCATCAACGTGAATGATTCCGTGACCAAATCGAAGTTCGACAACCTCTATGGCTGCCGCGAATCGCTCGCCGACGGGATTAAGCGCGCGACCGACGTGATGATCGCAGGCAAGGTGGCGGTCGTGTGCGGCTACGGCGACGTCGGCAAAGGCTCGGCCCATTCGCTGCGCGGGTTCGGCGCGCGCGTGATCGTGACGGAGATCGACCCCATCAACGCCTTGCAGGCCGCCATGGAAGGATTCGAGGTCACAACCCTCGAAGAGACGCTGGGCCGCGCGGACATTTATGTCACGACGACCGGCAATTGCGACATCATCACGCTCGAGCACATGCAGAAGATGAAAGACCAGGCCATCGTCTGTAATATTGGGCACTTCGATAACGAGATTCAAATTGACCGCCTCAAGAGCGCCAAAGGCGTGAAGAAACTGAATATCAAGCCGCAGTACGACAAATACACTTTCCCGGATGGCCACAGCCTTTTCATTTTGGCGGAAGGTCGGCTCGTCAACCTGGGCTGCGCGACCGGCCATCCGAGCTTCGTCATGTCCAATTCATTTTCCAATCAGGTGCTGGCGCAAATGGATCTCTGGAAAAACAAAGACACCTACAAGATAGCGGTTTATCGCCTGCCGAAGAAGCTCGACGAGGAAGTTGCCCGCCTGCACCTGGAGAAAATCGGCGTGAAGCTGACGAAGTTGACGCAAAAACAGGCCGACTATCTTGGTGTGGCCATCGACGGGCCCTACAAGCCGGAGCATTACCGCTACTGACCTTGTTGCCATGGGGAGTGCGACCCGTCCCAGGACGCGCTCCCTGTTTTTGAAGCGATATCGCCCGCCTTAGAATCGGAACACGACCCCGAGGGAAGTAGCAAAGAGCGTATCGAAGTTGAGGGTCACCTTCCGGTCATCCGCTCTGTAGGCGAACTCTTCATTATAACTGATCTGGGCGCCCGCGTACGCGCCGAACCACGACGTAAAGTCGTAGCGCATCCGAACTTGAAAATACACGCCGGAGTTCCAGTCCCGTCCTCCTGCGGTCTTTTGCGTCGCCGGGATGTCCGGGATCGCCGGATCATCAAAATTGAACCCCTCCACATATTCCAACTGCGTGTCTGCATAAATGGAATGGTAACCAAGGCTGCCGCTCGCAACGGCCTTCTCGGTCAGTTGGTAGTCGAGCCACACCCCGAATTTGAAATTGTGCAAATCGCTTTCGAGTTCACCGTCGAAGAAAGCTTCACTGGGCGAGGAGACGAGCACGCGCGACGCCGGGTTCAGATCGATTAAAGGTCCGGGGCCGGCTGAAGTTCCCGCGTAAGGCGGCATCGGTGGCGTGATCCCGTTTAGGTTGAACGAGTCAGTCTCCAGACGTGCCGTGCCCGAAGCCGTCGAACTGTGATCGAACGTGAAGTTGTGATATCCGTACCCCACTTCAATACCGATACGTGCGGGCCGCCCGTGAATCTCGAATTCGAAAAATCTCGCTCCGACCAGAATTTCTCCTCCAAAACTGGGGTCGTTGTTTTCGTCCTTGAACACACCGGCGCTGGGCAAATCTCTCAGGCGCTTTAGTACCAATTGGTCGCCCGAAATCTGGGCGCTGTTTTCGTAACCCCAGTTCCACGTTTTGCCACTCGCGCTGCCCCCGATGTCCGGCAAAACAAAACCATCATCATAGATCCCCTGCTGCACAGACGGCGGTGTTCTATCAACGCTGGCTTTGACATTGAACAGCGCGCGCCCTTCCAGCCGCACGAACCAATAATCATACCAATGTTCCTGCACCTGCGCCGATGCCAGCAGCGGAGCCGTGCCGAGGACAACAAGGCCCCAGAATTGCGAGCGTACGGCTTTTCGGGATTTCGAGATTACCGTCTTTCTGCGGGTGCCTGGTCGCGGAGGATTCATCACGGTGTTTCCAGCACGCGGTAGAAACGCATGCCTTGGGTCGGAGCGCTCTCGGTTTTTGGCGGACCGTTGTCGATCCACTGGACACGATTACCAGTGCCTCGCAGGGCAGGGATGGCCGTTTTGAGCGTCGCGCTATTCGTCAGGTCACTGACCGTGGAGGCATACTGAATAAAGTAGTTCAGGTTTGAGCGAGTGTTGAATTCCACCAGGAAGACTCCATTCACATAGCGCGCTGAATTGATCGCCAAAGCCTGGCCCGTGGGATTGACAACGGAAAAATTCTGTCCCATGAGGAACGTGTAGAGCGGACCCGGCGGGGTCCTGTGATCGGACACATAGTATTCCATTGTGAGCGTCAACGCACCGCCGGGAGCCAGCGTGGGCACAGCAACCACGTCAGCCGGTGTCGTGGCGAGGCCATCATTATCCAGGTCAAGTGATGTCGTGCCCTGGCGATTGAACAAGTAGATCGCATTTAACGCCAGATCGAAGGACAGGCCTGACACTGCCAGGCCAAGGCCAGCGTTGGTGCTTGCGGTGGCGTTGCCGACCTGAAGAGCGTCCTCGAACAGGCCGGATTGCAAGTTAAGCTGCGGCAGGGCCTGCGGGCGCAGTAACTGCGGACGCAACACCAGCTCCAGCAGGAGTAACCGGCCGTCTGCGTCGCGGGCTTCGAGAGCCAAAGGAGCATTCGTAAACGCGAGGCGGCTTTGAAGCGGGTCTCCACCGGAAAGATC
>JAKEEH010000268.1 GCA_022616725.1 Limisphaerales bacterium
ATCTCCGTCAAGGCGGTACACGAACGCGCCCGATTTCGCGACCAGCGCCACAGCGGCGCCCTCGGGCGAGATGTCGGCTGCGGTCACCGGCGAGTCGATGCCAAGGCGCGCAACAAACTCAACCGTTTGAACCCCGTCGCTGGCGGCGAGCCCGAAGCGATATACTTCAGCTCGCCGGTCATCTGTGACTTTCGTCACGAGATAACCATTGGTGCCGTGAATGAAGAGGCTTTCACAATCCACCGGCCCGTGCGGGAAGCGCAATTGCCAGCGCTTCGTCACGCGAACCACGCCGCTGGATGCCGGGTCAGGTTCGTCGATTTGAAAAACCGAGATTTTCTTCCGTTTGGCGGCGTTGTCACCTGTGTCGGCCAGGTAGAGGTGGCGTTCGTTGTCCGCCGCGATGTCTTCCCAATCATCGAAATTCGCGCCCGCCACCTTGAATTCCGCCAGGGTCCTGCCCTGCCGGTTTATGGCGAAAAGTGTTTCGCTCTTTCCTCCGTCGTTGTGCGTCCAAAAGACATTCGTAAACTGCCGGCTGGCTGCGATGCCGGAGCTTTCCGTAATCTTTGGATTTTCGATCTTCCCGATCAGGAGGACGCCCGGCGCCATCTCCCGCTCAACGCCGCAGGCGTTCGCGCAGCATAATACACCCGCCGCAGCCACAGTTTTCAATTGGCCGAAATGCATTTTCAGTGCTTGTCTTTGTAAGGTAATAGATGCCAGCGACAGCTCAAGCATTCAGAAATGGCACCACGGATCTGGAGGTGCGCGGCATGACGTGCGGCAATTGCGTCCGGCATGTCACCGAAGCCATCCAGCACGTCCCCGGGGTAAGCCACGCTGCCGTGACGCTCAATACAGCCAGCGCCAGGGTAAAATGGGAGGCAGATGCGTCTCCGAATGCCGACGCCGTGGTTCAAGCCATCAAAGCCGCGGGATACGACGCCGAAGTGGCGCATGCCAACGGGCATGGCGAACACGAGCACGTTTCGAGTTGGCACAAGACGCTATGGGTCGGGGGTGTCTGCACGGCTCTGCTCATGATCGGCGAGTGGGTCCTCGGGCTTTCGGCTTATCGCTGGTTTGGGTGGCTGGCGTTTGCGCTGGCCACAGTTGTGCAGGTCTATTGCGGCGCCAGCTTTTATCGTGGAGCGTGGCAGCAACTCAAGCGCGGCAAATCGAACATGGACACGCTGGTCGCTCTCGGTTCGAGCACCGCTTACGGCTACAGCGTCTGGGCGCTGCTGGCGCAGCCCGGCGCCCACCTCTACTTTATGGAGGCAGCGGCTATCATCACGCTGATCAGCGCCGGCCACTGGCTGGAAGCGCGGGTCAGCAGCCGGGCGAGCACTTCGTTGCGCGCGCTCCTGGATCTTGCGCCTGCCCGCGCCGTGCGCCGTTCCGATAAAGGCGCTGAAGAGTCGGTCAACGTAAGTGAACTAATCAGTGGCGATCTCGTGGTGTTGAAACCAGGCGAGCGGGTGCCGGTCGATGGCGAGGTCATTGAGGGCGCTTCGGCTGTCGATGAGTCAATGCTGATCGGCGAATCGATGCCCATCGACAAAGCCGCTGCCGCGAAGGTCTATGCCGGCACCATCAATTTGAATGGACGCCTCCTTGTTCGCGTTACCGGGACAGGCGAAGCGACGGCCCTGGCGCACATCATCGCCGCCGTCGAACGGGCGCAGACAAGCCGCGCCAACATCCAGCGCATGGCCGACCGCATCAGCAACGTGTTTGTGCCGGTGGTCGTCGCAATTGCCATTGGCGCCGGCCTCTGGTGGGGGCTCGCGCCCGAAAGCGCGCAAGTGGCGCATCGCGCCCTAGCCAAAATATTGTGGACGGCGCACCCGCCCGCCAGTCCCCTGGCGGCCGCATGCATTATCGCCGCCTCGGTTCTGATCATTGCTTGCCCGTGCGCCATGGGGCTGGCCACGCCCGTCGCGATCATGGCCGGAGCGAACGTCGCGTCGGAACGCGGCATTTTGATCCGGGATGGCGTCGCCCTGGAAAAAGCCGGCGAGATCACTTCTGTCCTCTTCGATAAGACCGGTACGTTGACCGTTGGCAAACCGTCCGTGGAAGGCCACGAGGTTTTTGTCGATGGACCGGTCCTGGCACTTGCGACGGCGGTGGCTGGTCATTCAAACCACCCGCTCAGCCGGGCCGTTGCCGCTATGCATAAGAGTGACATTGCGCTTGATAACTTCAGTGAAGCGCGCGGCGCCGGGATCGTGGCGAGCCGGGCGGGAGGCGGTTTGTTGCGGTTGGGCTCGTTGAAGTGGCTTGAAGAAAACCGCGTTGACGTGGCGCCTGCGCGGGACCTGGCGGCCGAGTGGTTCGACGCGGGCGCGACCATCGTTGGCTTTTCCATCGACGATAAACTGGCCGCCATATTTTCATTGACAGACACTCTGAAACCACGTGCTCGCGAGGTTGTCACGCGGTTGGAGCGCGAAGGGCTCCGGCCTTCGCTCGTCACTGGAGATCACGCCCGGCCGGCGCGCGCTCTCGCCAAAGCTCTCAGCATTGCCGGCGAACGCGTTTTCGCCGAAGTCAGGCCCGAGGAGAAGGCGGGTTTGGTGGCCGATTTGCAACGAAACGGCGAGCGCGTCGCGTTTGTCGGCGACGGCATCAATGATGCTCCCGCGCTGGAACAGGCCGACCTGGGCATCGCGGTCAGCCGCGCCAGCGACATCGCGCGGGAGGCCGCCGATATCATCCTGTTGAAGTCGGAAATCGAGGCCGTGCCCGAAAGCATAGGGCTGGCGCGAGCGACGTTGCGCACAATCAAGCAGAATTTGTTTTGGGCATTCTTTTACAATGCTGCTGCTATCCCGCTGGCCGTCTTTGGCTTCATGAGCCCGGTCCTGTGCGCCGCGGCCATGGGTCTGTCGGACATCGTCGTGATCGGCAACGCCCTGCGGTTGCGTCGCTGGCGTTTCCCAGCGAAGTAAGCTTTCGCCGATGACCACTGCTCTGAGCCAGCACCAGGTTGAAATCGAGCGAAACCTCACTGCCTGGCAGAAGAAGCCGCTTCTGCAACATATTTACTCTGGTTTCTACGAGCGAATCGCGCAACAGATCGATCCTGCCATTCCCGGAACTATCATCGAGGTGGGCTCCGGCATTGGTAATCTCAAATCAAAGTTTCCGCAAGCGATCGCGACCGATCTGTTTCCCAATCCGTGGCTCGACCTCGTTTGCGACGGCTACGAATTGCCGTTTGCCGACGGCAGCGCTTCACACCTTGTGCTCTTTGACGTGTTTCACCATCTGCGGGCGCCGATCGCTTTTCTGCGCGAAGCCCGCCGCGTCCTCCACCAGTTGGGCAGGTTGATCTTATTTGAGCCCTATATCAGCGCCCTGAGCTACCCTGTCTATGGCCTGCTGCACCATGAACCAGTCGCGCTGCGCGCCGAAATCAGCACCGCCCAGGAACTGTCCCGGCCCCGGAATTACTACGCCGCCCAGGGTAACGCGACGCGCCTCTTTTTTCACCTTAACAGCCACGAATTCATTGACGGCTGGACCGTGATTCGCGCGGACGCGTTTTGCAGCTTCAGTTACCTGCTGAGCGGCGGGTTCAGCAAGCCGTCCGCGTACCCTCCCCGCACTCTGCCCCTGTTGCAGCGCCTGGACCGAACACTCTCCCGCTGGCCCGAACTGTTCGGCGCACGCTGCCTGGTCGCTTTGCAGCGTTCGACTCCGGCATAATCACTGCTTTGTAAGTGACGGCATGGTGTGCGTCCGCCCCGAAAAGGCCGTTATTACCCGTTCTACGTACCCTTCTGAGGGGGCCCGCATGCTCCAGCGCTTCCTGCTCTGGGCCTACAGACAGGTGCAGCGCACCGGCGCCCTCTCCACCGCTCCCGGTCGCGCGGCGCTGGAATTCGCCTATGACATTTATAAGGCGCGGTGGGAGGCATCCAGTGTCACGGCCCTAAAGCAATTCGTCCGCCCCGGAACCTGCGTCGTCGATGTCGGCGCGAACCTCGGATTTTTTTCCCGACGCTTTGCCGAATGGGTGCGGCCGGGCGGACTGGTGCTGGCCATTGAACCGGAAGCGCGAAATTTCGAAAGTCTCACCGCGATGCTCTCACGCCGCGGGTTGGCGAATGTGGAAGCCATTCGGGCCGCGGCGGCTGAGGCGTCGGGCATGCTTAAACTACACGTAGATCCTTGCCATCATGCGAATCATCGAATAGCCGACGCGGGCGCCGAAGTGCGTAGCGTCACTTTGGACGGCATTCTCGCCGAACGCCGCTGGCCTGCGGTTTCGCTGGTCAAAATTGACGTGCAAGGAGCTGAGGAACGCGTCCTCCGGGGCGCATCTGAGACTCTGCGGCGATTGCATCCGGCGTTGTTCATCGAGGTGGATCATTCAGCGTTGCGCGCCATGAACTCCAGCGCGGAGCGCGTGCTCGCCCTGGTCGAATCAGCGGGCTACCAGATCTATCGCTCACCCGGTCACACTCCGCCCTGCGCTATTTCGCTTCAAGCGGCGATTGAAGCCTCCGAATCGGGCGCCTATGGGGATTTCCTGTGTCTTTACCAACGTTGAGTGTTGCTATGCTCGAAGAGGGGAACAATTCGCCAAACAACCGCCCGTTGCCGGCGTTTGACGCGTGGCTTGACACGCGGCGATTCGCCCTGCTGCTCGCTCTCCTAATAGTGGCGGCCTTCCCTCAAATCGTCTTCGGGTTCCACAGTTTTGCGTATCGCGATTATGGCCTGTTCGGTTATCCAATCGCTCATTACCACCGCGATTGCTTCTGGCGTGGGGAGATTCCGCTTTGGAATCCGTACAACAATTTTGGAATTCCGTTTTTGGCGCAGTGGAACACGATGACCCTCTACCCCGGTTCGCTCATCTACCTTCTGCTGCCGCTCCCCTGGAGCCTTGGAATCTTCTGTCTCGTGCATGTCTGGTTGGGAGGCATGGGCATGTACATGCTCGGTTGGAAATGGTCGGGTAGCCGGTTGGCCGGCGGGTTTGCCGGGATTGGATTTGCCTTTTCCGGCCTCGCCCTGAGCTTTTTGATGTGGCCGAACTACACGGCGAGCCTGGGTTGGATGCCCTGGGTGATTTGGGCTGTGCACCGCGCGTGGGTTGAAGGCGGCAAACAGTTGTTTATTGCATCCCTCCTGGGAGCCCTCCAAATGTTATCGGGCGGCCCGGAAGTCATTTTGTTCACCTGGCTGCTCTTGCCGGGACTCTGGCTGTGCCAGCGCTTCACGACGTGGAAAGAAGTGTTAACTCGTGCAGTGCGCTTTGCGGTAATTCTCGCATTGGTCGCGGCGCTGACCGCGCCGCAAATGCTGCCGTTTGTCGAGCTGCTCTCACAATCGCATCGCGACAGCGGATTCGATCTGGGCCACTGGTCACTACCCATCTGGGTTTGGGCTAATTTCTTCGTCCCGATGTTCCGGGTGTTCGGCACCGGATGCGGAGTGCACTTCCAGTATGCGCAAGTGTGGACTTCCTCCACCTATTCCGGGCTGTTTTTGATGTTGAGTGGTCTTCTGGCTCTCTGCTGGTGGCGAGACCGGCGCGTCTGGATCCTCGCGGCCGCAGTTATGGTTGGGGTTATTCTCGGGATGGGCCAAAACAGTTCTGTCTATAAGTGGTTGCGCGAAGCTTTTCCGCAAATTGGCTTCATGCGTTACAACGCCAAGTTTATTATTATGCCGACGTTCGCCTGGCCGGTGCTGGGTGCTTTCGGAATTTCAGCGTTGCTTCGCTCCTCCCGCTCCCGCCGGCTATGCTTATCCTTCGGGCTCGCGGTCATTTTCACGGTCGTCATCGCTGGGATTGTCACGTATTCCCGGCTGAATCCATTTCCACAGGAGGACTGGTCACGGACTCTGTCCAATGGCGCCACGAGAGCCCTGCTTCTCGTCGTGATTGTCGCCGGAGTCAACATGCTGATGCAGGTGCAGCACTGGAAGCGGCAGTTGCTGCTCCAGGGTTTGGTGCTGTTGGTCTTCTGGTTGGATTGCAACAGCCACGTTCCGCAGCAGAACCCGTCAGTGGACCGCAGCACCATGACGGTAGATCTGCCCGCGGCAGATGCGATGTCATCACGACCCCGCCTGGGAGAATCCCGAGCGCTTCTGACGCTTGCCGCGATGGAACAATATCGGTTCGCCGGAACGTCGAACCTTACGCACACGTGCCTGATCCTTCGCAATGGCCTCTACGCGAATGCAAACCTCGTACCGAAAATCGCTAAAGTCGATGGCTTCTACGCTCTTTACCTTCAACACGAGTGGGACATCCAAAGGAACCTTTTTCGAAGCAATCACAAGCCGCACGCCTCGTTGGCCCGCTTTGCAGGTGTTGCGCAGATGACTTCGCCCACCAATTATCTGGCATGGGAAGCGGGCCAGGATTTTCTGCCGTTCGTCACAGCCGGGCAGCAACCGATCTTCGCCGAGGCGAAGGAAACCCTTTCCGCCCTGATCGCCACCAACTTCAACCCGCAAGCCACGGTGTATTTGCCCAAGGCAGCCCAATCGGCAATTTCAGCAACGAATACGAGTCTGGTTTCCGTGAGAACCTCGCAGGTTCGCGCGCATCGAATCGAAGCCGAAGTTTCGGCCGGGTCCCCTGCTCTGGTCGTATTCGCGCAGGCGCATTACTGGCCCTGGCGTGCGATGGTCGATGGGCAGCCCGCCCAAATCTGGCGTGCGAATCACGCCTTTCAAGCCATTGAAGTCGGGCCGGGGAATCACCACATAACGCTTGTCTATCGCGATCGCACCTTCTATTTTGGATTGTTTTTATCGGCGGTGGGGCTGGTCGGATGTGCCCTGGGCCTTTGTCGTTCCAGAACCCATACGGCGATTGTCTCATTTCGGGACACTCGGGCGGAAGCGATGGGACTTAGCGCACCAATCACGCCCGAATTACCCATTTGGAAGCGCACGGCGGAATCGAAGAAGCTCGCGTCGTAATTCGCTCTGGCACAACGGGTGCTAAAGGCAGTGCGGCGGTCGGTGAAGGGCTGTTAGTGAACGAACAAGAACTTGTAAATAGGCCCTCACCTTCGTTCATACCGCTTAGAGAAAAGGTAAGACATGAAAATCAACGGTACTCGTAAAGCGGGGTTTACGCTGGTGGAAATCATGATCGTCGTCGCCATCATTGGCTTGCTG
>JAKEEH010000269.1 GCA_022616725.1 Limisphaerales bacterium
CAAGCAAAAAGAATCTCCTCCCTAAGCCCGAATCTGCTCAACCCATTGTGGTCGCTACCTGTTAGGGACTTTCTCCATCAGCGTTGCGGAATCGCTGGCGGCGCTGGTTGGTGGCAGGACAGCTTTCTGGAACTTTTCAGGTTTTTTCTGGAACTTTTGCCGCGGCTGGTGCGTTATACCGGTGTAACCGTATGTTTCAATGAAAGGGTGTCGTGAACTCAACTGAATCATCGAATTTCGAGCGAGACGAGCTTCAAGCTGTTCAACAACTCAGCCAAAACTACCAAAAAATTCTCCGTCAGATGGGTGGGATCATTGTCGGCCTGGAAGACGTGATCGAGCAACTGTTGGTCGTGTTACTATGCCGCGGCCACGGGATTTTGGAAGGCGTTCCGGGTTTGGCCAAGACGTTGATGATTTCAACGGTCGCGTCCTTATTGGGACTGACGTTTCGCCGGATTCAATTCACGCCCGACCTGATGCCTTCGGACATCACCGGCACCGAGATTCTCGAGGAAGATCACACCACCGGCAAACGAGTGTTCAAATTCATGCGGGGGCCGATCTTCGGAAATATTATCCTCGCGGACGAAATCAATCGGACGCCGCCGAAGACCCAGAGCGCGCTCTTGGAGGCGATGCAGGAGCGGCAAATCACCGTTGGCGGGGAAACTTACAAGTTGCCGGACCCGTTCTTTGTGCTGGCGACGCAAAACCCGATCGAACAGGAAGGCACCTACACCCTGCCGGAAGCGCAGCTTGACCGCTTCATGCTGAAGATCGAAGTGGACTACCCCTCGCGCCCGAACGAGATCGAGATTGTGAAGCGGGCGACGACCAATTACGCGTTCAAGCCGGACACGATCATTCACGCCGAGGAGATTCTCGCGATGCAGCAACTGGTGCGGAAGGTGCCCGTCGCGGACCATGTGTATGAATTTGCGGTGGACCTTGCGCGATATACGCGGCCGACCGCCGGAAGTGGCAGCACCTACGTCAAGGAAATGGTGAACTGGGGCGCGGGACCGCGCGCGAGCATCTGCCTGATCCTGGCGGCGAAGGCGCGGGCCATTTTGCACGGACGCCACCACACGACGACAGACGACGTGACGGCAATGGCGCTGCCGGTGTTGCGGCATCGGATTGTGCCGACATTTAATGCGGAGGCGTCGGGCAAGGACGAAAATGCGATCGTGTCGCAGGTGCTTGAAGACCTGAAGAAGGCCGCTCGGAAGGCAGCGTAAGAGGAGTTTGTGAGGATTTGCACGATGACAAAGCGGCAGAGGACAGCCGCACTCCAAGACCTGGCGGAGTTTCAACAGACGTCTGACATGCGCGCCAGCGTCGTGGAGTGCGGCAGTCCTCTGCCGCTTTCGTCTCAATTGGATGTGCCAGCTTTCTCGAACCGGCCGTGCGGCATCTTATTTCAGCGCTTTTTTAACTTTGGCAGGATTTTGGCGGCAATCCAATACGCGCCAAACTTCAATCACTTCTTTGTTGACTCGATAATAGATCGCAAACGGAAATCGTTTCGAAACCGCGCGGTGGTAAGTGCCAATCTTTCGATGAATGCCGGCGTAAAGAAGCAAAGAATCTATATCCGAAAACAGGGTATCAACAAAGTAGCTGCCCAAACCTTCGCCCTGGCGCTCGTAGAATTCCCTGCCCTTCGCGAGGTCGTCCATCGCCGAGGGCAGCACTCAAATTCTCATTCAAAGCGCTTCCGGAACTCCTTTTTTGCGGTCTCCCAATCCACGAACTGCTCAGTGCCAGATTTGACCCGCTCCTCCGTCGCGCGCAGTTCATCCAAATGCCACGGCGGTGATTCGAGTGCCTCTTCATCGCGACTTAGATCTTCCCACAGCGCCTCCAACGCTATGAGCTTTTCCTCGCGTGACATTTGCTTGATGGGCAACGTGATCACGAGTCATAATTTACCGTCAACGTCGCAAAGTTCAAATCATTTGCCGCCGTCATGACCACGACAGCTGAGCATCCGGCGGTCTTCGACCCCAAAGACCTTGCGCGCATCGAGAATCTCGAACTGCTTGCCAGTCGCGTCGTGGACGGGTTGTTGTCCGGCAAACATCGCTCGGAACTCAAAGGCGGCAGCGCCGAATTCACCGAGCATCGGGGCTATGTGCCGGGGGATGAGATTCGGCTGATCGATTGGAAGGTGTACGGCAAGAGCGACCGCTATTTCATCAAGCAATATATCGAGCAGACGTGCCTGCAAGTGATCGTGGTCGCGGACGGGAGCGGGTCGATGGCATTCGGGCTCGACGGTGGATCGAAGTTCCAATATGCGCGCGCAGTGGCCGCCTGTCTGACGCGG
Source organism: Limisphaerales bacterium (assembly GCA_022616725.1). GTDB lineage: Bacteria > Verrucomicrobiota > Verrucomicrobiia > Limisphaerales > JAKEEH01 > JAKEEH01. The sequence goes on from JAKEEH010000269.1 coordinate 2,336, forward strand.
CTCGTCCTGCGACAAAGAGATTCGGCGGGACTGGCGGTGCTGGGGAAGACCCTGCGCAATTATATTCCGCCGCGCGCCAATCCCAATCACTTTCAGGCTTTGCTGGAACTCTTGCGCGTGGCCCGGCCGAGCGGCGAAACGGCGTTGGCCGATAATCTCACCGAACTGACCCGCCGCATCAAACGGCGCGGACTGATCGTGCTTCTCAGCGATTGCTTCGATGAAATCGATTCCTTGCGGCAGGCATTTCAGTTTCTGCGTGCCCGAGGACACGAGATCATTCTGCTCCACACGATGGCGCCGGAGGAATTGACGTTCGATTTCGGCGGGTGGTCGCGCTTCGAGTGCCTGGAAGTGATCAACCGCCATCTCGACCTGGATCCAGCCCTCATCCGGCGCGAGTACGTCGAGAACGTCCGCAAATTCCTCGCCGATCTCAAACGCATCTGCGGCGAGACCGGGACTGACTATCATCCGCTGCCAACAAACAAGCCCATGGGCGAAGCGCTGGCGTATTATTTGAAGCGGCGCAGCGCGAGGCTGAAGCAGACGTAGGGCAAATCCGAATGACGAATGACGAATGACGAAAGAAATCCGAATGGCCGAAATCCGAACGCAACGATTCGGAATTGGAACTTCGGATTTCTTTCGGATTTCGGCATTCGAGCTTCGTCATTCCTTTGCGATGGCTTTCCAGTTGCCATCTGACGTGTCATGAACTTCCTCAGCCCAGCCTTCCTGATCGGCCTGCCGCTCGTGGCCGTGCCGCTCGTCATTCACTTGCTTAGCCGGCGGCAGCAGAAGAAGATTTCGTGGGGTGCAATGCGCTTTCTGATGCAGGCGGTCACACGCAAGCGGCGGCTCTGGCGGTTGACGGACATTCTCCTATTGCTGCTGCGCACGGCGGCATTCCTCTTTTTCATTTTCGCGCTCGCGCGGCCGCTGTTGCCCGCGACATGGCTCGGAAGTTCCGTTCCGCGCGAAGTGATCGTCGTGCTCGACCAATCGATGTCGATGTCGCGCAAGATCGATGGCAATTCTCTTTTTGAGCTGCAATTGCAGAAGGCCCACGCACTCCTGGACGACCTGAAGGGCAGCGACACAATTCGTTTGCTGCTTGCAGGCGAATCCCCCGAATGGCTCACGCCCGATTCCCTCCCTGCCAGCGCTGGGACAATTCGGAAACTGCACGCTCAAATCAACGAGCTGAAGCCCACGCTTGGCGCGGCGGACATTATCGCGTGCGTGCGCGAAGCCGCGGATTTGGAAGCGCCAAAGGACAAGTCAGCCCGTGTGATCGTGGTCATCACTGACGGCCAACGCTTTGGCTGGCGATTGGAAGAGCGTCCCCTCTGGGCGGCGGTGCAGACACGGATCAAACAAGCCGCGATTCCAACGAGCGTCGGCGTCCATCTGGTCGGCGGTGAAGAGCCGGCGGCGAACTTGTGCGTGAACAAGATTGAAGCCCTGCGCGCCTTCGGCGCAGTCAATCAGGCTTTGACCTTTACCGCGTCGGTGCAAAACCACAGTCCAAAGCCGAGCGCGCCCACGCTTCTCAACTGGCACGTGGACGGAAAAGCATCCGGGGCATCGACCGTCCCGGAACTTGCGCCGGACGCCAGCACGACGGTGAGTATCCATCACCAGTTCGATGCCCCCGGGACATTCGAGGTGACCTGCCAGCTTGAATCCCATGACGAGTTGGCCGCCGACAATAGCGGAAATCTGCTCGTGGAAATCTTCGAGCGTCTGCCGGTGTTGCTCGTGGAGGATCCGGTCTCGGCGGAACCGCTGGAGAACGACGCCCCCTTTGTGCTCGCGGCCCTGGGAGCCAGCAAGAGTGATCCACGGCGGGAGTGGCGCTCGGTTTTTGACCCGGCGGTCATCGATTCTTCGGCAATCGTTTCGACCGACTTGGCTCGGTTTCGCTGCGTCTTGATCGCCAACGTCCGCACACTTAACGCGGCGGCGGTGGAGAAGCTCGAAGCCTACGTGCAAAACGGCGGCGGCGTCTGGCTGGCCCTGGGCGCGCAGACCGATGAGAGTGTTTTCAATGACAACTTGTATCGAGGAGGCCTCGGGCTGGCGCCCATGAAAATTACAACGCCTGTGGGCGACCCGAACGACCGTGAAAAATTCTTTACCGCGCGCGCCGCATCAGACACGCACCCCGCTACCGTCCTGCTCGCCGACTTTCAACGACTCGACCTCGACCGCGCCCGCATTTACCGGCGACATCAATTCGACGCGTTCAGTGGCAAAGACGTTTCCATCCTCTTGCAGGCGCAAGGCGGGGAACCGGTTGCGATCGAACGCAAGCTGGGCCGCGGCCGGGTGATTGTCCAGGGAGTGCCGCTGGGAGTTTCCTGGAGCACGCTGCCTTTGTGCCAGGCATATGTCGCGATGCTCCACGAATGGTTTTGGTATTTGAGCGAGCCGAGCCTGCCGAAGCGAAACCTGGCGGTTGGCGAAGCGATCGTTGAACCCGCTGCAAAGGAGAACAGCCCGGCGGAATTGATTGCACCGGATGGGCGTGAGATCGAGTTGGCCGCCAGCCCGTCATCTCGTGGAGCGCAATTTCGCTATGGCGGAACGCGGCTGCCAGGGCCGTACTTCCTGAGCAGTGCCACCGGTAATGCATCTCAGACAGCAAAATTCTACGTCCAACGGAACGCTCAGGAATCCGATCTGAGCCATTTCACGGATCGCGACCGGGAGCATTTTGCCGGCGTGAAGGAATTTTCTTTGAATGGCGATTGGAGTGAGGTGGGCGCGGCGGGCAAAGCGCAGGCGCCGAAGCATCCTCTGGAGGGATTTCTGCTCGTGGCCCTTGCGTGTGTTCTGCTGGGTGAAATCGCGCTGGCAGGGTGGACAACTCATCGGCGCAATCTCCGAGTCCAACCGGTCTCGATGGAGGCGTAACTAATGACACCCGATTCCACGACCGAAACGCGATTCGCCACCGAAGGTTTTCTCCCGGTCTGGGGCATCGTTGTCGTTGGGCTCGGTTTGCTGGCGCTTTCCTGGTGGATGGCCCGCCGGGATGCGCGCTTTGCGGACCGGCCGAAGTCCGTCTGGTTTCTGTTCGTCCTGCGCTGCGTCGCAGTGCTGGTGCTCCTTTGGATGCTGGCCGGGCCGACTCTGGTCACGACGGTGCGAAAGTTCCGAATGAAATCGCTCGCGCTGCTGGTCGATTCCTCGGCAAGCATGGGGTTGGTGGACGTGGTGGATGGCTCGGGCAACGTCAGTCGCTGGGCCGCGGCGCGAACCGATACCCGCGACACAAGGCATATTCGAGAGCTGGATGAAGCCATCGCGACGTTGCGCGCGGCGCAGAATCAGTTGGAGCGCTTTTCAAAGCTGCCGAACATCACAAAGAACACTCCCGAGACCCACGGGCTGCTGGCCCATTCTGTGGAAGGGATCAAAGCCGGCGCGGCGGCGGTCACCCGCGCGGCGGACAATCTGCCGGGGTCCACCGGGCCGGAGGTCAAGCGCAGCCTCGGCGAGGCCAACCGCACCGTAGTGGACAAAGTCCTTGACGTCGTCCAGGTGAAATCCACCGAGTTCAGCCGCGGCAAAACCCTGGCCTCGCTCGAGCGCGAGCGCTGGCTGCCGGAGCGCTTGACCCTGCTGACCGCAGCCATCGGCCAAATGGAGCGTCTGGCTGAGCAGTTCATCAAGTCGCTCGAAGAGCCAACCGTAAAGTCGCCGGGTGAAATCGCCAATCAGGAATCGAAATTCTCGCGTTTCGACAAAGTCGAATCTTTTCTTGCGATGGCGGAAAAGGATTGGCTGAAAGAAATACGCAATAAAGCCACGGTCACGCGCTACGAATTCGGCGACAAAGTCGTGCCCCTCGGGTCCGTGGCCCCTTCGGAAAAGAAAGGGGAGAATACTCAACGGTCGCTCGGCGCCTCGACGCAGCTCGGCGCGGCCTTGCAAGAACTCGCGCTGGCCAACACGGCCCAGCCCGTGGAGGCGGCGATCATTATCACCGACGGCGGTCAAAATGCCGGGCGCGACCCGCGCGAGTTGGCGCCATCGCTGGCGGGAACGAAGGTGCACATCGTGCCCATCGGCAACACCAAAATGCAGCGTGATGTGATCCTTCACCACACCCATGCGCCGAAGGCCGTGCTGCAAAACGATCAGGTGGCGATTGATTCAATCATCACGGCGTACGACTGCGAACAGGAAAAGCTGCAAGTCGAACTGCTGGACAATGGCGTCGTGGTGGATCAGCAAACGCTGAATGTCACCAGCGAGGTATTCGACAGCCGCGTGCAACTCCGCTGGAAAGCGGCCCGACTGGGCAAGCACACCCTCGCCTTTCGCGTCCGGCCCGTGAGCGATGAGCGCTCGGAGGAGAACAATGCGGCGAAAGCGGACGTTCACGTGATGGAAGATAAAATTCGCGTGCTCGTGGCGGATAATTATCCCCGCTGGGAGACCCGCTATATCCTGAACCTTTTCAAACGCGACGACCGCGTCAGTTTCGACCAGTTGCTCTTCGAACCACAAATCAGCGCCGGCGAAGGCGTGCGCTCCGGTTTTCCGGCCTCGCTCGAGGAATGGTCTAAATACCGTGTCATCATCCTGGGCGATGTGCTGCCAACCCAACTGCCCGCAGAACAGCAACGGCTGTTGCGCACCTACGTGACTGAGGCGGGCGGCAACATCATCATAGTCGCGGGCAAAGACGCGATGCCGGGCGCCTACATGAATCAGCCGCTTGGATCGCTGCTTCCGATCGAGGCGGGAGATCGCGCTCTCCCCGACAACAGAGCGTTCTATTTGCACTTGACAGATGAAGGCTCCATGACACTGGCGACACAAATTGCCGAAAATCCTGGCATCAGCGAACGGCTCTGGCGCGACATGAGCCAGCGTCTGCCGATTTACGCGATGTCGCCGTTTTCGAAACCGAAGCCCACGACCCATTCCCTCATTTGGGCGAGCCTCAATAAAACCAGCTTTAATCCCGCCGACCCGACGACGCGCAGCTTTCTGGCCTGGCACTACGTCGGCGCCGGACGTGTGGTTTACCTGGCCGCTCCAGTCACTTATCAACTTCGCTACCGGCAGGGCGACACATTCCACCATCGCTTCTGGGGGCAGCTTCTGCGTTGGGCCGTCGCACGCGACCTCGCGGAAGGCTCCCATACCGTTCGATTGAGCACCGACAAATCCCGCTACGAACAGGGCGAGTCGGTGCAAGCTGCCGTGCGCTTGCGGCAACTCGACAGTCGGCCCGTGGGCGGTGCAGCGCTGATCCTGGAAGCATTGCAGGAAGGCAAGCTCGTCCAACAAATCGCCCTTCGGGAAGATGCCAGCCGTCCGGGCACTTACCACGGCGCACTCGAGCAACTGCCAGTCGGCCCGGTAAAACTCCAGGTCTCGGGCGACCTTGTAAAATCGCTGCTTGCAGCCGAGAATTACCGGCGCCCCATCGAAACCACCATTAACGTTGATCCGAGCGGTGTCCTCGAATTGCGCCATCCGCTTTGCAACCTGCCCTTGCTGCGCGAAATTGCCGACGCGAGTGGCGGCATGATTGTCCCGCCAACGGGTCTGAAGGCAGCGCTGAAACAACTGAACCTGGATCCGCAGGTGCTCGAAAACGTCGCGAAAAAGCCGTTATGGAATCGCTGGGACCTCTTTTGGCTCTTCATTCTCTGCCTGACCCTCGAATGGGCCGGCAGGAAGTACCTGGGACTGTCGTGACAGTTTCTCACGAAGAGACCAAGAGCTCCGCCTCGAACCGTCGCCAATCAGGGTCACCGAATAACGTCGTTGTTCACTTCTTGATTGAGCTACGCCTGTTGAGCAGGTCAAGTTCCTTGTCCGCGAGTGCGTATAACCAGAGGGCAGCGGTTTGAAGTTCGCCATGAAAGTGGCGAACGACTTTACCGGCATCTGTTTCGGCAGCGATGAGTAGCGGTTCGCGGTTCGTAGTTAAATCGCCCATCCACGGTTTCGCAGCCATACGGCGGCCTTCGCAAAACAGCTCCAGCGATCTGCCGTCGTAGCGGCCAACCAGATCGTGCCAGGCGGTGGGATCGATCTTCGAGACGGGAAAGCTCACCCCAGCGGAGCCTTGCGTGGTCCTGATTTCAAAGCCTATGTCCGGCCCGGCGGTTTCCGGCAGATCGGCGCTGAACAGGTTAAAATGGACGCGGTCGTGACCGCCGCGCTTGGCGAACAAGGCAGAGTTCCACGCACCCTGCGGGTCACGCGCGCGCAGATAAACAGTCACGGCGTCACTGCTGCCGTGGAGATCAGGGCCCGCATCGAAGTAGGCGCCGTGCAGCAGAACAACATCGGCGCCGGGCTGCGCGCCGCGCCCCGTCGCCCGAACATTGAGTTCAAATTTGTCCCAGCCCGGAATATGGCGGAGCGGCGGTTTGGCTCCGTGGCCGCCGGTATCCAGGTCCCACCAGGCAAGCGCATCGCGCCGGAGAGCGTGAAGTTGTTCATCGGTTTCAGGGGTGCGCGGCTTCGGGAGGGCCGCCTTTAGTATCTTCAGGCGAATTTCTTTGAACTGCACAACCGTGGGCGGGCCGCTATGGAGTTGGAGCGCCAGGGCGCCCTGTAGTTCCTGGCGACGTGGGTCGTGGTCCTGCACCTCCGCTGCGAGCCGGCCATCGATGCGCAGAGCGATGCGCGGGCCGATGCAAGTGAGATGATATTCGTGCCAGTCTTCGAGGCGAAACCAGGCCGCACCTTCGGCGTCGGAGATTTTCGCCACGGTGCGGTCGCCACTGGGATCGAAAGTGGCGCGTTCGCCCCGCCAGGCGAGCGTGTGACGGCCATATTCATCATACAGACGCACCAGCCATGGGGTTTGGAGATTATTGTCCATCTGGTAGCCGCAGACATCGTGGTCCGGGAGGACGCGGCTGCGAAATTGGAAGCCGTTATTGATGCCACCTTCCCCATTAAGACGGGATTTGAGCTTCAACTCGAAGTCGGCCAACTCGCCGCCCTTCCAGACCAGATACTGGTTTACCGCGCAAGGGTGCTCCTTCGTAATGCGCGCTGTGATTGCGCCGTCCTCCACAGTCCAATAACTCGGATCGGGCATTTCCCACCCTTCCAGTGATCTTCCGTCAAAAATCGGCCGAAAGCCGTCATCGGATTCAGCAGCGCTTGCAGCAATGGCCTCCGCGCAAATGGCGAGACAGAACAAACGGAAAACAATACGCATTTCAGATTACGGCATGAGACTCTAGACGTTCAGTTCGAAGATGCAACCAGGCGCGGGCAGATTTCACAGAATGCAAAAAACAAACGTGCCCGCCAGCCTTGCGGCCGACGGGCACGAAAGTGGGTCATGGGAGTTCGCCATGCTCTCTTTCCCATGCCGGCATTAGGCGCTCACCCTCAA
>JAKEEH010000270.1 GCA_022616725.1 Limisphaerales bacterium
ATTCTGTAAATACTCTACCCGGCATACCGACGACAATACCATCGGGTTTGTGGACCTCAACGAAGCACGCACCATCCTCCGCTGAATAATGGACACCCAGACCAGACTGTCTGAGCCTCCTCATCTGCGAAGCGTGCTGCTCGGTGGCGTGCGGCACAACTGCACAATGACCCACAATGCTGCGTGACTGCTGAACGATCGTGGTAAGCGTGCTGATGAGTGCGCCAAAAGCCGCCGCCGAACTCTAACACGCACGGCTGCAAAATCCAGAAAACGGACGCTTGCTGCCCTGCGGTTGCCATTTGGGTAACGCGCGAAAGCACGTCGGTAATGTCGGAAGCTGCGCCCAAGTCTGCAATCCAGACGCCAGACTCACCACGACCGAAATAAGCCTTCGGTGTGGGATGCACGACCACAACCTTGTGACCCGGAGGCACAGTCACTGTGTCTTTCTTCTTCCCAAACAGTGATGTGAGAAAGCTCATGTGCTGCGCGGCCTAACCACGAGCGCAGCCACGCCGGGCGAGTGGTGCCGAGCACGCCGCGAGACGGACTCCCGGCGTTGGCTGGCGTGATTGGTTCGCCTCGGGCATGATGAAGTTTAGGCTGGTCTTACCGGGTGTTGGTCAGCGCTTTAGTCAGGGCTTCCTCGAGCGCCTCGCCGCGGAGATCCTGGCCGATGATCTTGCCCTGCCGATCCAGGAGGAAGGTCGCAGGGACCCTATCAATGCCGTATTTGGCGGCGAGCTTGTTTTGCCAACCTTTGCCGTCAAAATGCTGCACCCAAGGGATCTCTTTGGCTTTCAAAAAGCTTTTGAGCTTCTGCTCGTCCTGGTCAAGGCTGATACCGATGACTTCAAAGCCGTTGCTGTGATGCTTGTCGTAAGCCTTAGTGATATTGGGCAGTTCGGCTACACACGGGACGCACCAGGTCGCCCAGAAATCAACTAACACTACCTTGTCCTCGTACTTAGACACCGAGAGCGGATTGCCCAGAAGGTCTTTCTCAGAGAAATCGGGGAATTTGGCGCCGTTGGTCAGCGTGCGCCGGATTTTTCTGCCTTCTTCGGCCTGCTGGATTGAATTGATGATGCGGTCGGCATCGCGGCCCACGGTGGTATTGGGGTAGTCCTTCTTGATCTGGCGAATCACGGCAATTCCTTTTTCGCTGTTGTCCACTACGCTCCAATAGACCGTCGCCTTGAACCTCAGCACGCCGGCCAGGTCTTCGGGGTTTTCGCCCTTATGCTGGAGATAGATTGCGTCCAACTCCTCCAACTCAGGCGCCAGCTCAGCCTCCGGCATTTTCCAGGCAACGGTCTTTGCGCGGATTTTGTCGGCTACGTTCTTGAGCTGCGTGTTGACGTCGGTGGTTTGGGCCGCGGCCATGGTCGTCAGCAAGGGGACCAGCAGCAGGGATAAGAACAGAAAGGACATGCGATGGACCATCGCGATGGGCAGGGCAATGAGTTGTTTCATAGTTCGTTGTTGAACACCGTGAGTGGCGCGGAGTTGCGGCCTAACCTTTGTTCCCACATGCACTTTTTCGTGTGATGCCGGCCGGTGAGCGAATGGAGAGCGCCTTCCGCATCGGAGGTGCAGTCGGTATTCTGCTGGGCGCTTGGTTGGTTTATGACTCGTTTTATCAGAAATAGTGGCTGCGCTGGGCGGCCTAAAAACACTGCGCGGGAACGCCGATGAATTTCAGTTCAATGAGTCACTTGTTCCATAGCTATTTCAAAGTGCGCAAATAGGCCACGACGTCATGGATTTGTTCCGGCGACAACTTCTCCGCAAACCCTGTCATTCGCCCTTTTTTTCCTTTGCGAATGCGCGTGGCGATTTGTTCATCGGTCCCGTCCAGATTGTGCAGGTCCGAACCTTCGTCGCCGTGCGCATCCGCGTTGTGGCAATCCGCGCAGTGTTCCAGGTACAACTGTTGTCCCGCGGGAACCGAGGCCCGTCGATCCGGGGGGGATGTCGAGCGGTCCGAAGAGAACGGAGCATTCTCCGTGTCTGCACCCAACAACATCTCTCCACCTGAATAACCAGCGCCGACCATCAATGCGGCGGCAAGGCTCATTCCGCCGAGGTATATGCCAAGGCCGCACTGGGGAATTCGCCCGCCCCTGAACAGACGCCATCCCACAAACACAAGACACGAAGCGAACGCGGGCCAGACGAACAGATGATGGGCCTTTTCATGACCGCCCCCAATCATTCGTCCGTCGGTCATGATGAGGCCGGCAACCACTGCTCCAATACCGCCCAGCATGCCAGCGACCGCCGAACCAAATCCAGCGACGTGAAGGCCGCGGCGCAGAGCTTCGTCGCGGGATCGCCAGGCGACGACATCGAATATCACTGATGCCATCAGGAGCACGATGGGAAAGTGCGTGCTGCCGCCGTGAATCCGCTGCCAGAATAACGTGTTCAACGGCCCAGTTGGTTTCTTCAAGGCATCGCGGATCACAGCGTTGGGGCCGGGGTCGGGAACAGACACTTCTTGCGCATGGGTCGAGACCATGACGGCGGTCAAAATCACTGTCGCGAGCATGGCGAGGATGGCTCTCGTGCGTTCATTCATGCCGGTTGGAGGCGCGAACGCAGCCGCTGTTCCGCAATCGGGATGGGACTAAAGTTCCATCGGCCCTCCGGAACCACAGACGCATTTGCTCCTCCCATTGGAAAAATAAACGTAATGAAAAACTTGATCTCGATACCACGCTCCCTGCGAGTCGCCTCATTCCTCAACGCTCGACGTCTGCTCCGAAGCGGGGCAACGGTAATTGTTTCACTCCTGTTTGCACAAGCCGTGTTCGCGGCGGACTTTACCGTCACTTCGCCTGGCTTCTTCTATGCCATCAACGGAAATCAGCCGAACCCCACTCTCACTCTGGTCCGCGGCCAGACTTATACCTTTGCCGTGAACGCGGGGCCGACTCATCCGTTTGAGATCCTCAGTCCGGGAGTTCTGAACAACAATATCAGCCAGGGGACCATCACCTACACCGTTCCAACCGCCGTTTCGAACTACGCTTATGTCTGCTCCATTCATCGCTTCCGCGGCCAGATAATTACGGTAGCCCCGCCTCCTCCAACGATTCGTGTCCTGAGCCTGACCATCAGCAACAACCTCGTGCTGCGCTCGACCGGGACGAACGGTTGGAGTGTGAATCCAGAATTCTCGACCAATCTCACCGCCACCAATTGGTTCGCACTAACGGTTCTGAGCAACAGTTTCCTGAATGGCATCAACGAAACCTTTTGTGGACGCCCGCCCGGCAGCAACGTGTTCCTTCGCATCCGCTCGCAGCCAAACTGAAGTCTGCAAGGCGCGTCGTGAAATCTTAATCAGGGCAAACCGACGCGAGAGCGGACTTGGGCACTCTTGCTCGCCAGCGAGTCGGTGGGATGGGACTAAAGACCCATTGCGCCGTGAGCAATGTTACCGCAAGCGTATAGGCACTAAACCATGAAACCCATCGGCGGCTATTTCCTGATCAAACCCGAGGACCTGCACTGGCGGCCCTCCAATATGATGAAGATTCCGAACGCGGATTTTCTGGAGCGGACCAAAAGCGAGATTCTCGGCGCGCGGTTGTGGCGGCTTCCACCCAAAAGCGCGAACACGCTGCACAAGCACGTCTGCGCCGAGGAATTTTACTTCGTCGTCGAAGGTGTTGGTCGGATGCGGGTCGGCGGCGAAACTCTGACCGTGCCGAAACACGGCGGCGTGCTCGTCGGGCCGGACCAGTTGCGCCAAGTGTTCAACGACACGGACAGTGAAGTGCTCTGGCTGATCGTGGGCGCGCCGGAGGAGCTAGAGTTCCTGTCCGGTGCAGAGACCAAGCCCGACATGTCGCTCGTTTACCCCGTTGACCCGAAGCAACTGCCGGAAGAATTGGCCGGCGTGGAGTGGCCGCCAAAAGGTTGAACAATGCAAAATGAATCCGCCCATCAGCGCAAAACAACCGACACCGCGCCGCCGCACGTGTATCTGAGACGATTGATGCTCGTGTTGGGAATCATTCTCTGCCTGGGAAGTCTCGGACACGCCTTTGGTGTGGCCCGGTTCTACATCGCGCAAGGCATCCCGGACGCCAATCGCGTACTGCTCGACGTGTGGATCGCGGAAGCCCAACTGCTCGGGGGCGCGCTGTATTTGGTAGCGTATCGGGCGCTTCGCTCCGGCAGACCGTGGCGGACTGCCGCCGGGTGCGGCGCGCTCACGGTGTGCAGTTATGCCGGCCCATTCATTCCCGTATTGTTCGTGAGAGCTCCGATTGCTTTCCGGATTCCGCCGGTAATCCACCTTCTCCTGAGCGTCCTAATTCTCATCCACGCAGCATCAAGGCCGCGCACCAACCGAGCATGATCGTCATTGATCTCAACAGCCGCGCGCAAGAATGGATTGCGGCCTGGAACGCTCACGACCTGGAGCGAATCCTCGCCCACTACGCGGACAACGTGGAATTGACCTTCCCGTTCGTGGCAAGATTGACGGGCCGGAGTGAAGGCTCAGCGCGCGGCAAGGCGGCGTTGCGAGATTACTTTGCGCGCGGTTTGCAGGCGTTTCCGACTCTGCGATTCGATTTCATCCGCCTCTATTCCGGCGTGCGAAGTTGCGTTCTGGAATACCACAGCGTCAGCGGCCTGCGCACGGCCGAGCTGATGGAATTTGACGCGCAAGGCAAGGTGCGGCGCGTGCTGGCGCATTATTGCGACGCGCGGATTGCGGCTTGCGCAGATACCTTTCACGCCTTCGCGTAAATCTTGCTTCCCTTCTCGGTGAAGTCGCGGCTCTTTTCTTCCATTCCCTTTTTCAATGCCCTCTTGACGGCAGCGGTGACATTGCCCAAACAGCATGAGCCTTGGGGATTGCGGATTTCACAGGTGCAATTGCCAGCTTTGACTTCGGCGGTGATGCGTTGCGGGATGGTGCATCTGCCCGTCGCTCGAATTTCCTCGACGGCCATCGCTTCCGTGAAGCCGAAGCAGTAGCAGATGGGCACGGGGTCTTCTGTTTCTTTCAGCCCAATGCGTTGGCGCACGTCGCCTTTGGTGAGGACGACGTCGGAGTCGTTGAAATACACCGCGTCACAAGTCGCGGTGCGACAGAAGTTGAACGACCGGGTCTCGACCGTTTCCAAATGCGCCGGCTTGACTTGATGCTTGAGCGTTTGCAGCGCGACGTGTTGACCCGGCTGGCCGCAACGAGGGCAGTTGGCCTTCGTTCGCGCTGCGGGCGTCGCGGCATCAGCGGCGCAGGAAGATTCGTTGGAACAGCAAGCGGACATGGGGTGTTTATTTCTCGTTGGGCACTGGCCGAAGCCCGGAGGCGACCGTTTCGTTCAGGGCTGCGATGATGTTGGCTTCCTGCTTGCTCAACTGGTCTACTTCGCCGCCGCGATGCCAGCCGGTGCCGGACTGAAACTCCTTCAGCGCCTTGTTGGGCGGCATTCTCAAGAATCATTGTGCTGCCGCGGACTTTTCCATTGTTGCCTTGATGACGCTCAGGCCCTGTTCCATCATCCCGGCGACATGATCCGCCAACTCGTTCGGGAGTAGGTCAGCCACCCAGACGAAGCGGCAACCGGCAGGCCCTTCGCTGAATACCTGGGCAGCGCCGTTGTAATGTCGAAACGGTTCGTCGACAACCGCCCAGACCACGCGTCGGTCGGCTTCATTCACATTGACGATCAGCTCGCGCACCACCTGACCATTGCCGAAGGTGACGATCCTCGCACCCGGTTCGAGTTGGGTGTCCGTGACGAAGCCAGGAACCAACCGCGTGTGCAGCGCCCCGACATCTCTTAGCGCGTCCCAGACAACATCTAAAGACGCTTCTATCAGAACTTCCTTACGGATGGATGCCATGTGTATCTCCTGAGTTAATTTAGGTAGCCGGCTTCACTATTGTTGACGTGGAATAGATCTTGTCCAACATTGACGCCCAACAGCGACGTGAGAAGCATGACAGCGAAAGCGACGCATGAGCACCAGCTTCCCGCCGCTTTGAGTAAAGTGGTATTCACGACTATTCCCTTCGGTTGCCGAACCGAATTACATTGCCGTCTGGGTCTGTCACGCCAAAGTCGCGCGCCCACGGCATATCTTCCAATTCTTGAGTGATGTGGCCGCCAGCGGCACGGCAGCGCTGGCAGAATTCGTCCACGTCGTCATCGATGTAACAATAAACGCAGATGCCAAACGCGCCGTCGCCGGCGTGCTCCGTCAGCAGGAATCGCAACCCGCCACGCTCAATCCCGATGACGAGCGGCAGGCCGGCCGCGAACCGGTGCTCCGATACCTTGTGGAAGCCCAGGCACTTCTCGTAATAATCGAGGCTCGCGCGGGCGTCTTTGACGCGGACGTAGGGCAGGCAGAGTTCGGATTTCATAACTGACCCGCTTGGCCGCAACGCGGGCAGTTTGCTTTCGTTCCCGCTGCAGCCTTTGCCGCGACAGCGGCGTGACATGATGCGTCGGAACAGCAGGCGGACATAAATCATTTCTCGTTTGGCAACGGTCGCAAGCCACTGGCAATTGCTTCTTTCAAAACCGGAATCTGATCGGCGTCGAGATATTGGCCGGCGACCTGTTGCAGTCCACCTTCCGATTTCAAGAGAGCATCCTGGTCTTGTTTGACCTTCTCGTCGGTGAAGCGTTTCTTTAGAGCATCGGTCAAGGCGCGCTGGAGTCCTTCGGCCTTCTCTTTTGGTAACGTGGTCTTGGCCTCTACCCGTAGAACCAATCGCGCGGCGATAATGCCTGCCTCCTCTTCGCTCAGACGATCCACCTCCGCGCCCCGATACCAACCCTTGCCGGACAAGAATTCCGTTATGGCCTCGTCGCGAGGTCTTCCCTTGATTTCCGTTGCTTCCTGTTCCTTGAGTTTCGTCGCCACGCTCCGTCGAGCCTTGGCCTTCGATTCAGGCTTCCAGACCACCGCAATCTTCGTCCCTTCGCGATTCAGCCACGCCTCGCTCACGGCGGCGTCCCGCTCCAATTCCAGGAGCATCGGCTTGGCACGACTGCCACAGCCGATTTGCGGCGCGGCGGGACATTGCAAGGGGGCTTGAAAAACACTCACTCGGTCGGGTGATGTGTTCTTGGGCGGAGGCTTCGTGTCTGCCGCGCGGGCCGGGGCGCAGCACAATAACCCGCCAATGGCGAGTGTGGTCAGGATGGTTTTCATTTCTTACTGTTCCTTTGTGTTTGTTGTTGTGGGTTCGGCTTTGAACCCGGTTTGGTCAATCGCCGCGATGATTTTCTCCGGCGGAAGTTTCGTGGCGTCGTATCGCACGACCGCCTCTTTCGTGTCGAATCTGACTTGCGCTTGTTGAACGCCAGCATGCTTTTTCAAAGCGGATTGGATGTTGAGCGCGCACGCCGCGCAATCCATGCTCGGAATCTTCACTTTCAAAACGGCGCGGTTCCCCTCGGCGACCGCGACGGGCGCGTTGGATTGCGTCGCTCGGATTATCGCCGAGGAAAGACTCGGAAAGGCCGCCGCAGCCAGAACGAAGGCCGTGGCAAACCACAGCACCACCTTGTTCCATTTGGAAACGGGTTTGGTTGCACACGCCGAGCCTTCTTCACATGCAGCTTTCGGTTTCCAATACGTGAGATACCAGGCCAGCGCGAGCAGAGCGAACGTGACGGCCAAAAATACGGGTCGCCACTTTTCAAACACGGCTGACGCGGCGAAGCCGCCCGCGCCCAGCACCACGGCAACCAGCGGCCCGATGCAGCAGAGGGACGCGGTGATAGCGGCGAGAATGCCGCCGCCGAGACTCGCTTTTTGCAGGGCTTTCGATTTGTCCATAAACGTTTTTGTTCGTTACGGGCGAAGCTACGGCCTCTACTCGGCTAGAGGGTCAAGGGCCTTTTTTGACCCGTCTTTCAAAAGCCTTGAGCGTCGGTTGCAATCTGCGGCAAACCCTCGATCAAGTCGCAAAACTCCCCCGCGCACTTCCGTTGACGGGAAGTTTCCTTTTCCCATTTCGGCACGACCGCCGCCAACTCCCGCCGAAATTCCTGCAACGCCGCAATGCTGGCATCCAACTCTTGCAAGTGTTTTTTGCCCACGTCGGCGACGCAGCGGCAGGGAGCGCGGCCTTGCTCGCGCAGACCGAGAATCGCTTTGATTTCCTCCAGCGTGAAACCGAGGGCTTGAGCTTTCTTGATGAACTGAACACGGCGGAGAGCCTCAGGTCGATAAAGGCGATAATTCGATGCGGAGCGGTCTGGCTTCGGCAACAATCCCAGCCGCTCGTAATAATGCAGTGTTTGCACGCCCACGCCGGCGCGCTCGGCCAGTTCGCCAACTTTGAAAAGAGATTCTGCCATGTTGATGAAGCTTCAGCATCGTGGCAGCCTCACGCCATCCTGTAAATCTCCTTTCCCTTCTCCGAAAACTCGCGGGATTTTTTTCCCATTCGCGCTTGGGAAAGGCAAGGCCAACGGGCACGCTGCCTTGTGCGAGCGAATTCGTATTGCCAAATTAGGACACTACGGCAGGTTTGCGCCGCGTTTCAAAATGTGTACGATAATGGTCAATCGTGCTGTAAACTGTCTCACCACACATCATGAACTCATCCGCGGCAGGCATCGACTGGGACGAAAGTCCCAGTGCGCGCAAACTGTGGCTCAAGCATACTGGCGGAGTGTTCGAGAGCCTTTTCGAGCGGAGCTTTGACGCGGTCTGGTTGTTCGATCCGAAGGCCGGAGTGTTCGTGGATTGCAACCAGGCGGCGGTCAAGCTTCTTGGCGCAGAGAACAAGCATCCTGTAAGCTGTCCCAGATTCACACCATGAACTCGTCCGCAACAACCCTCGACCGGGACGAAAGTCCCAGTGCCCCCAACGCCTCGCCGGCCCATAATGAAACAATGTTCCGGCAGTTATTCGAGCGCAGCGCCGACGCCATGTTCCTGACCGATCCGCGCCGGGAGATTTTCGTGGATTGCAACCAGGCCGCCGTCGAGATGATGCGTGCGAGCAGCAAGCAACAACTCCTGCTGAGGAATCCGGCAGACCTGTCGCCTGAGTTTCAGCCGGACGGGCGGAGTTCGCGCGAACGGGTACACGAGGACGCGGCCCTCGTCCTGAGCCTGGGCCGTCATCGCTTCGAGTGGCGCGCGCGGCGGATGGATGGAACGGAGTTTCCCGTGGAAGTGCTGCTGACTCCGATTCAAGCCGGCGATCAGACCTTGTTTGCCTCAGTCTGCCGCGACATCACGGAGCAAAAGCGCGCCGAGCACGAGTTGCTCGAATCAACCCAGACGCTCGAACGACGCGTCACCGAACGCACGGCCGAACTCAGCACGAGCGAAGCGCGCTTCCGCGCGCTGGTCGAGCACGCGCCGGAAGCCATCGTCGTGTATAGCGTGGACACGGGGCGGTTCTTGTTTGGAAACCAGCATGCCTGCGACCTCTACGGCGTCCCGATGTCAAAGCTGGCGGAGTTGACTCCGTCAGAAGTCAGCCCGGAATTTCAGCCCGGCGGACGGCGCACCAGCGAGCTGGTCGGCGAAAAGGTCAGCGAAGTTCTGAAGGGAGGCATTGCGGTTTTCGAATGGCGTCACAAACATGTCAGTGGCCGGTTGATTGACACTGAAGTTCGGCTCTTGCGCCTGCCGGCGGAGGGCCAGACTCTGATTCGCGCGAGCATCATTGACAACACCGAGCGCAAACGCGCCGAGCGCGCCCTCCGCGAATCGGAGGCGAAGTTCCGCGCGCTGTTCGAAGGGGCGAGCCAGGGTGTGGTCCTCCATGACGAGAACCAAATTCTGGAAGTGAATCCCGCCGCCGTGCGGATTCTAGGACGCCGATTCGCGCACGAAATGCTTGGCAAACATCCGGGCGACTTCTCGCCACCGTTCCAGCCCAACGGAGAAAGCTCCGATACCATGGCCCGCAAATACATTGACGAATGTATGACCAAGGGCAGCGCTCGATTCGATTGGTTGGCCTGCGCTCCGAATGGCAGGGAGATTCCGATGGAAGTCATGCTCACCCGGATTGAGTGGAGCGGACGTGAAGTAATCCAGGCGTTCATCACCGACATCACGGAGCGCACGCGCGCCCAGGCCGCGCTGGCGGAGAGCGAAGCGCGGTTCAGCGCGGCCTTCCAGGCGATCCCGCTTTTCATCGGCATTCTCCGGATGAGCGACGGAGCGTATGTCCTGGCCAATGATGCTTTCGTGAACTGGCTTGGTTTTCCCCGCGAGGAAGTCATCGGGCGCTCGTCCGCCGAGTTTGGGATGTGGGAGAACCCGGAGGAACGGGAGTCCGCATTGAACGATATGCGCGCCATCGGTTCGATTCGCCAGAGAGAGGTTCACTGGCGGAATCGCCACGGCGAGTGCCTCACCATTCTGCTTTCAGCCGAAACCATCAAACTCAACGACACACCGCACATTCTCTCCTTCGCCCAGGACATCACCCAGCGAAAGCGGACTGAGGAGGAGTTGCGGGCGATCGAGGCGCGGGTGCGCGAGAGCGAGGCGCGCTTCAGCGCGGCCTTCCACGCCAGTCCGGCTTTTATCAGCATCGTCCGGATGAGCGATGCCCAATATGTCCTGGCCAACGATGTGTTCTTAAATTTTCTGGGCTGCCCGCTGGAGGGCATCCTGGGGCGCACATGCTCCGACATCGGCCTGTGGGAGAATGCGGCCGACAGGGATTTGATATTGCACGACATGCAGACCCTCGGTTCGATTCGCCAAAGAGAATGCCGCTGGCTCAATCGCCGCGGCGAGCGATTCACGATCCTGCTTTCGGCCGAAACCATCAGACTGAACGACACGCCCCACATGCTTGTGATGTCCTTGGACATCACTCAGCGAAAGCGAGCGGAGGAAGAGGTGCTCAAGACTTTGGAGCGGGAAAAAGAACTTAGCCAGCTCAAGAGCAATTTTGTTTCGATGGTGTCGCACGAGTTCCGCACGCCGCTGGGCATCATCCAATCCTCGGCGGAACTGCTCCGTGATTTTCACGCGAAGATGCCGCCGGCCGAACGCGAAGACCAGCTGGAATCCATTATCAGAAATACCCGCCGCATGGCCGGCATGATGGAAGAAGTCCTCATCTTCAGCCGGCTGGACGCAGGCAAACTGGATTTCCAACCCGCCGCGCTCGATCTAAACATCTTTTGCCGCCGCGTCGTGGACGAGGTTCTCTCGGCGACCAACCGCCGCTGCCTCATCCAACTCGCGCTTGACGCCATTCCGCCCGATGCGCAGGCCGACGAGAGGCTGCTCGGACACATTTTTACAAATCTCCTGAGCAACGCCGTGAAGTATTCGGAGCCGGGGGCTACGGTTCACTTCGCAGTCGAACGCAACGGGCGCGACGCACAGTGCGTTGTTCGTGATCAGGGGATTGGCATTTCTGAGGAAGATCAGCAGCAACTGTTCAAGGCCTTTCATCGCGGGGGCAACGTCGGGAGCCGCCCGGGCACCGGGCTTGGCCTGCTGCTGGTGAAGCGCTGCGCCGAACTGCACGGCGGGGAGGTGCAGGTGACCAGCAGGATTGGCGAGGGAACAACCGTGACGGTCAAGCTGCCCGTTTTTGGAGCGAACCATGAAAAAGATATTGGTCATTGAAGACGAGCCGGAAATGCGAAGGAACATCACCACGCTCCTCCGCTATCACGATTATGAACCCATCGCGGCTGAGAACGGACGCCAGGGAGTCGAGGCGGCGCATCGGCAAAAGCCCGATTTGATCCTGTGCGACGTCATGATGCCTGAACTGGACGGTTATGGCGTGCTGCAGGCATTGCAAACGGATGCGTCGCTCGCGCGAATTCCATTTATTTTTCTCACCGCCAAGGGCGAGAAAGATGACCTTCGCAGCGGCATGAATCTTGGAGCCGATGACTATCTGACCAAGCCTGTCGCCAACGCTGACCTGGTCCGGGCGATTGAAACGCGCCTACGCCGCTCCGAACAGCAGGCGAAACGCGAATTCAAGCCGGATTTTTCCTCCGCCGAACCGTTGCTCGCACTCGGCCTGACGCCGCGCGCTGCCGAGGCGCTGCTCTGGCTCGCTCAAGGCAAGACCAACCCGGACATCGCCACGATCCTTGGCGTCACAGAGTCCACCGTGAAAAAGCACGTCCAGGAAATGTTCGACAAACTTGGCGTTGAAACCCGCGGCGCCGCCGCGGTTCGCGCGTTGGAAGTGCTCAACTTATCAGCATCCTCCGCGAAACGCTGAGACACGCACCAATTCTCGTGCCGGCAGAGGCCCCAACCTGTTGGACCCATCGCAACAACCGCGAACTGCAGAATGTCATTGAGCGCGCCATCCTGCTTTCGCCCGGCGATACGCTCCAACTCGCGCCGGACTTCGGTCCGGCGCCTCCGCTCGAAGATGTTGAGCGCCGTACATCGAGCCACCAGCAACTCGCCATCGAAATGCGTAGTGTTGCCACATAGGCGGCAGAGGAGTTGGGCCGATGGAAGGCCCGCATCGATGTAGCTCGATCCGCATTTCCGGCACGCGAGGACGAGAGGGTGCGCCTCAGACCATTTGACAAAGTTCCTCCACAATTCTTCGACGGTTTTTATTTGGGCTCTGCCGAAAATTCGCCGCGAATTTGCGTTGAAAATTCCAGCAAAGGGATGGTGAGGTAGCATGCCCGCTTGTTGAGTAGAATCCCGCCCCTTTCCAATTCCACTGACGTTTCTCGTTATATGAATGACCGACAGCGACTGGCTCATCCGTATTGCTACGAAAAACCAGCCCGGCAATCCAAAGGGTTTCTGGAGGATTTGCAGGTGGCGCTGTTCGACGGGAGCGTGGCCGAAGGCAAGGCCCTCGTTTCATCAATGAAGCCGGCGGCACGGTGACGTTTGCCATCCCGGATACGTTTCCGCCATCACGCTGCTGCACCAGGTCCAGTCGGCGATGAAGGAATTGGAGGGGTAGCCCAAGATTTGGCGACTGCGGATCTTGTTGACGATCATTGCCCTTTGCCTTCCTTTGTCCCAAAAGGCGTTCTATCACGAAGCGGCTGGATTCACTCACGATGTTGATGCGCGTTGACGATTTCAACGCCCGTCAACACTCCAGAATCATTATCCGACTTAACTCAGGCAACATTCTAGTTAACTCGGCCACTGCTCGTTAACGAAGTCTCGCGCTTGCGCGGTATGCTGGAGGTGATGGATAAAGAATCCAGCAACAATTTGCCAGCCGCCAAGGGAGGCAAGACCGGCGGCGGGCGCGCGTTTCACAGCCGGTTGGAGTCGTTCGTTGATTTCATCCGCGAACAGCGCCAGCGGCGCAGGACGTGGAAGGAAATCGCCGAAGCCCTCCACGCCGAGAAAGGTTGCGTCATCACGTTTCAAGGCGTGCATCAGTTCTACCGGCGCTACCTGAAACTCTCGGCCCGGCCGCATTGGGAGCGCGCACCAGTGCCATCGCCGATCACGCCGCCGCCCGTAGAGCCGTTCCGCAACACTCCGCAAGCTTCCGTTCCGTTTGAACGTCCCTTCCGGCAACCGCCACCCGACAGCATCCAACTCAACGATCCAAACAACGTATGAACACCACTCGACGCATCCACCTGAACCCGCAATCCAAAGGCAATCTCGGCAAGAGTTTCGAGGCCGAGTTCCGCGTCGCCTGGCTCGACCGGCTCGGCGTCCCGTGGAACGGCTCCGATCTCGACGACCGGCATCACACTTTCGCCAGTCGGCACCGAGATATTGTTCGCTCCTATCAACTCGGCAACGAGCACGAGAGCAAGACCGCCTTGCTGAGTCTGTTCCGGCGCGTGCTCAAGGACGCCGCGCCCGTCCACGTCATCGACACCCGCGCGCAAGCCGATGCGCTCATCGTCAGCGCGCTCGATGAACTGCAAGTGCTCGACGTGTGCGCCGAGCAAAACATCCGGCTGACCTTCTTCCTGTTCCCGACCGACGAAACCGAGAGTATGAACAACGTCGGACGCTTGTTCCTCTACGCCGGGGACCGGGTGGATTACGTGGTTGTCCACAACCCGGCCAAGGCGCGGGGCGACCTGTTCAAAGGCTCGCCCTTGGAAGCGCAGTTGATCGAGTTCGGCGCGAAGTCGATCACGCTGCCGCCCGTCACGCCGACCACGCTCATGGCCATTGAGAAAGCCGAGGCCAAAGCCAGGCGGTCGCTCAGTTTCGCGGAAGTCTCGCAGATCGAAGCCGGACACTTGGAACGCCTGCTGGCTGGCGAAGTGCAATGGGCCATGCAGAAGATGTTCCGGCAATACGACGCCATCGCCGATCTGTTGCTGCCGACGGAACTCATCCCCGATCACAAGCCCGCTGTTGTCGCAGAATCTTCACCAGTGGACGATCAGCCCGGCCTCAACTTTGGAGAGTGATTATGGACGACACGGATTTCGATGCGTTGTGCGAAGGCGCTCCGCCCGCCGAAGCCAAACAACTTCGCAAACTGCTGGCGGATTGGTGCAATGGACAGGAAAACTCCTTTCCCGTGCAACTGGTGTTGCTCACCCGCGCCCAATGGCGCGCGGCGGCGACTGTGCCGCTCGCGGTCAACGAAGCGCAGAAGCTCCTTGAACTAAAACTGGCCGAGCAACGCCAGCAGGTCACGGCGCTCGTCAAAGCCTACGAGCAAACCACGTCTGCCAAAGCGGGTGAATTGAAGCTCATCGTGGCTGACCACGCGGCGAACACATCAAAGACCGTCGCCGAAATGCGCGGGCAGGTCGGCGAATCCGAGAAAATCGCGCAACGCATCCGCAGTGAGATGGAAGGCGGCGCGGAAAAATGGAAGGACGCCATGACCGACTTCGAGCGTGTCACCAAGCGGCTCACTCAACTCTGTGCCGACTTGCAAGCCCGCCCGTGGCGCAGCCATTGGGTGCTCATCATTCTCCTTTTGATTGCGACCTTCGCCGCCGGTTACGCCATCGGCCAACTCCGGCTTCGCTGACGATCTTATTGCCGGGGCCACCCGCCCCCCGCGCTGGCCCGTGCGGTCAGTCGGCGCTCGCTCACTTCGCTCCGCCGACCCACCACACGCGCCGCGACGGGTTGGTTCATCCTGCGGCCCGTGCCGCCTCCCGTCGCGCGCGGCAGGGAAGGCTATGCGCCCGTTCCCGCCCGCCGCACCGTCCAGCGACACCGACCGCTTTCTTAGTTTCAACGATTTCAAATCTCACCACTCCATCGGCAACGCCGAGAAACGGCGCTTCCATTGGGCCAGTCCCGCAAACACCGGAACGAACAGGCGACCCACTCACCGCCGAGGTGCTACCCGCAAGGGCGTTACTGGCGCGTGCCTGCCGCCCTCAATTGTATGGCTCGATCGCGCCGTCAAGGTAGTCCACGCCGCTGCGTATGCCTCGCGGCGTGGCTCCACCATTGACTGCGCTCCCTTCGCCAAGGAACGGGCTTCTAGGAAGGCACGCGCGGAATCTGCCCTCTGGTTCAGAGGGAAGCTTTGGTTAATGCTTTCTCACATTGCTTCGCTTCACGCGACGCCGAGAGCGTCGTGGCCGAAATCGTTTCTGCCCAAACATCGCAATCCGTAATTGCGCCCGGCGCAGTCGCACGGCGTTCAACGAACGCTTCAATCGTTTTGCCAGCCGTGAATCGGAAATGGTGCCGAGCAGCTTTTCTTCGCTCGCGGGCCAAGGGCGTTTGGACGGGCCAAATGCTGCCAGACCAAGCTTTCTTCGTTGAAACGCCACATCGCTGCTTTTGCGTCCGATTCGTCGCGCCACGTCGGCATCCGATTTCCTGCCCAGCCATTTGATTTCTTTCGGCGTCCAGGGGCGCAACGGCTTCGCCGAAGGGATGCCGAGTACCTGCCACTTGCGCGAGACTTCCTTGGCATCACGTTTCAACCGGTGCGCAACTTCGTAGTCCCGCGTTTTGCCGAGCAACGCGACCTCCCTGTCCGTCCAGCGGTGGCTTGGTTTCGTGGACTCGATATTCAGCCGTTGTCGCCGCCATTGAACGGCGTGAATCGTCCGGCCCAGCCGCCGCGCCACTTCGCGGTCAGTGTGTTGGCCCAGCAGCGCGTCTTCTGCTTTCGTCCACGGGCCATGACTCGGACGAACGAATGCCTTCACGCCTTTGTCGCTGCGGCGGCTTTGAACGCTCTGCAAGGTGCGGTTGATTCGCTGCGCCAGTTCCTTGTCGGTCATCGTTCCCAACAAGGCGTCCTCGTGTTTCGTCCACGGACGACGTGCTTCGCTGCCCGGCGGGGCAATGCCGCGTCGCTGGCGATAGAGTCGCACTGCGCCTACCGTACGCCCGGTTCGGCGCGCGATCTCCCCGTCTGGCACTTCGCCCAGGAGCTTTTCCTCGTCCGCCGTCCAATTACGTCCGGTGCGATCAAAGCCGGGGACGCCGCGCAGCACCCGCCCGACTTCCACGGCGGTCCTCGTGCGTTGAATCTCACGGACTTTCTCTCGGAGTTCTGTTGGAGAGTTTGAAGGGTCCGCGCGCGGATCGCCGGGCGCGGACAGGTGCCATCTCAGGCGGCAAACGATGAACTGCCGTCATCGTTATCCAAGGGCCGTGACCCGCGCTCCGGACCATCTTCAATCAAGGGCGGCAGCGGTGGGGACAGCACTGGCGGACGGATCACGATGATCGGGAGGAGGGTCGCGGTGATTTCTCTCCGCGATGATTTCCGACGCAGACCACCGCTCAGAATCCACGCGATGAGCGGGAGCACGGCATACACCAGCGCCATGTAGAGGATGTGGCCGTGTTCCGCAATCATCCTGTCGAGGAACTTATACACCGGGGCCAGCGTCTGGACCGGATGCGCGTTCATACCACCTCCTGCATTGCGACCGCTGGTGACGCGGCTGGGTTGTTTGCGACGACAGCCGCAGAAGTTCCCGCCGCCTCGGGTGCTGGCAGCACAATGACGGCCGGCGGCGGTGCGCCCGGCGCGGGCCGTTGCTCGTAATGCTCCAGGGGCGGCAACTCCACCTGCGCACGCTTGGCGTAGGCACGATGAATCGCGGTGCTTTGGTGCCCCAGCGCTTCCTGCGCGTAGCGTTCCGGGTAGCCCGCAGCGCGAGCGCGTTCGGCCCACGAGTAACGGTAGGAATGCAAACAGATGGACGGAATGCCCGCTTCCTCGCTGCGCTTTTTAATTCCGAGCCGCTCTACACGTTCGGCGAA
Source organism: Limisphaerales bacterium (assembly GCA_022616725.1). Classification (GTDB taxonomy): domain Bacteria; phylum Verrucomicrobiota; class Verrucomicrobiia; order Limisphaerales; family JAKEEH01; genus JAKEEH01. The sequence goes on from JAKEEH010000270.1 coordinate 17,167, forward strand.
CCGCGTCGCCCGGTCGGCGGACGAAAGCGTCGCATACTTCGGAAACAATTTCCCGCTCGCGGGCAGGCGTTGCAGGATTTCCGCCACGGCATCACCGAAACGCAGCACGCAGAGGCGTCCGGTCTTCTGGCGGTTGTAACTGATCGTGCGCGTCTTCCACTCCACGTCATCCGCCTTCAGGTTCACGAGGTCAACCTGTGCCGCCCCGACGTGCCAGAGCAGTTCAAGGTAGGCACGACGTTCCACGTTCTTTTCCGTGCTCACGAGCAACTGATGTTCTTCCAGAGTGACGCCCCGGCGTTCTTTGAAACGCAGTTTCGGCCATTGATTGTACCCGAGGATCGGCCACGCCAGCCAGCCGAGTTGCAGCGCGAAACTGTGCAGGCGGCGCAGATACATGTTCGTGCAGGACTTTCCATCGCGAAGCACACCGTAGAAAGTCTCCGCCGTGGTCTCCAGGAGCGGGATTTGACGGAGTGGATTCAGGGACGGGTCTTTCACCGCGCTCTCGTAGCGTTCGCGTGACTTTTCGCAGAGTCCTTCCTTGGATTGCAGAAAATAATCCATGACCTCCTGCCAGGTGCGAGTTTGCACGCGTGGATCGCCCGCTGCAAGATACGTCCTGGCCATCTGTTTGTTGAACGCGGGCTGATAGGCCGCTTCGTTGCGGGCGTGCAGGAGCCGGTTGGCTTCGGCCTTGTCTCGGGTGCGAAGTGAAGATTGTTTTCCCGTGGTGATGTCTTCGGCGTAGTAGTTGCCATTGCTGCGCCGATAGAGTTTGAACCGTTGCTTCATAACATTGCCTTTCGTTGTTATGAGGCTAAACCGACTGGTTCACCCGCCGTGAGCGAGTAGCGGGAGAGTTAACCCCCGTTTGGTTGAATTGTTGGCGAGTCGTCAGACCACTGACAAAACCGCTGGCAATCCACCCACCGGACCTACAGCAACCGAAGCAGCATCAACTGCTTCCGTCGAAAGACCGAACGACCCAAGCTCAGCGACCCGGCCCGCGAGACGCTTGGATTGCAACCGTGACGCGATGGCCGGGTTCGCTGCAGCGCATGTTAGGCGTTGCGGGTCTTG
>JAKEEH010000271.1 GCA_022616725.1 Limisphaerales bacterium
CCCGCGAACGTCAGCCCACCATTCTTGCCCACCGAGAATATCCCGATGCTGTCGTGCAAACGGTTCCCGGCATAGACGAACCGGCCGTCGCTCGAAACCAGTATCTCGGAGCAGAAGTTACTGCCGGCAAAGCCGGGCGGCAGGCTGGAGATTGTCTGGCGCGAGGTGAGTCGCCCGGCCGCGGGATCGTAGTCGAACAGGACGATGGTCGAGCCTTCCTCCTGGATCGAGTAGAGCCAGCGGCCATTGGGGTGGAAGCAGAAATGCCGCGGACCATCGCCACGCGGAAGTGAGACACCGGGTGGATCGTTCGGGGTCAAAGTTCCCGCGCGTTCATCAAACTTCCAGACAAAGATGCGATCCAGCCCCAGGTCCGCGTGCAGGACGAAGCGCCCGGACGCATCGGGTAAAATCATGTGCGCGTGCGTGCGGTCGTGTCCGCTAAAGGCAAAACTTCCGGGTGGCGCGTTCGTCGCCCTTCTCGGTCCCACTGTGCCAGAATCCTGCTTCACGTCCGTGGCGTCTCCGAGGCGGCCGTCCGGCAAAATGGGCAACACCGCCACCGACCCGCCAAAGTAATTGGCCACGAGCACAAACTTTCCCGACGGATGAATGCTCACATACGTCGGACCCGCTCCGCCGGAGCGCACTGTGTTTAGCAGACTTAACCGCCCGTCCGTCCGATTGATCGCGAAGGCGCTGACAGTGCCTTCCTTGCTGTCCCCCACACGGTCCGTCTCATTGGTGGAATACAGGCGCGTGCCGACCGCATTCACCGCCAGGCAGTTCGGGCTGGTCCCCAGTTCATACAGACCGGTTGGCTTCAATGCGCCGCTCGCGCGATCCACCTGAAAGACGTGGATGCCACGGCCATTTCCCGGTGGCAAATCCACCTGAGTCGGCAACATATCGCGCAGCGGAGAGCTGAACGTACCCACGTAAGCCATGAGCGGCGCCTTGCCTACGGATGCCCGCATGCTTGTGGCTGCCCCGAGGAAAGGTGCACTCCCGGCCAGCACAGCGGAGGTTTTCAGGAACGAACGACGGGAAATTTTCGGTGACATCGCGTGGGCCGGAGATTGCATTGCTTGGCGGAAGGTAAGAGCTAACCGCATCAGCGGTCGAGAGAAACTGGTCGTCCTGTCACACTGACGTCAAGCTGCATGTCCATGACAACCATGATGAAAGTGAGAACCGGGAAAAGGCCTGGCTCGCGAGCCAATCCAAAACTACTTGTCCGATACGACAGGGTTCCGGCATGAGCAGGGGCCCCTTTACTTTCTCACAAGCTGAAACTGATGCCGCTTTGGTTGCGCGGCGGCGCGTTGCTGCTTCACGATTTCGGCTTCTTCATCGTCCAGTGCAGTCATCAAGTCCTTTACGGCTTTTTGCACGCGCGCACTCTCATTCTTCTCCAAGGGCACCTGGACTTGCCGCCAGCGCTGGAAATGGATGTTGTTGTGTTGCAGAGTCAATTTGTGGACCTGTGCCGCCTGTTTCACCATCGGCGTGGGCAGGATTGTGAGATTGATTCCCTGGCTTAATTGCTCACCAGTGAAGGAACCGATCTCGTCGTCATCAATCTTCAAGGTGTAGTTCCCGGCGCTCAATCCCTTCACCTTCAACGTTTGCTGGTTCAAGGTTTCGACAAAATCGGACGACGCCACCGCCAGCGCGATGACCGGATCTTTCAAATCCACCGGCATCGGCAGCGCCTCATCGAGCTGCGTCCAGGAAATCGCATCACCCGCTTTCAATTCGGATACGCTGGTCCCTTTCGCATCGGCCACTTTCTTCGCGCGCGCGTCAATCTCCACCGCCGAAACCATCGCGGGCGCCTGCCATGATTTCAATAATTCCGCCGCCATCAGCAAATGCCCGCTCGCGCCCGGATGCACCCGGTCGGGAATGATCTTCTTCGCCAACTCGGCGTCGCTCGCCTTGGCTTTCTCAAGGGCGGCGACCACGGGAGCGTTCAAATCCGCCACGCCGAGTTTTTCGCGCCCGGCCAGCTCTTTCACAAACTGGCCATAACGCGCCAGCACGCCATTGTAACCGCCCTCAAACTTCGGCGTCTGCGTTACGTCATCGTAGGGAGAGGGCTGAATCACCGTGATGCGAATGCCTGGCAGTTCCCTTTTCACCGCGTCGATCATACGCTGATAGCCCTTCGCATACGTGTCGAAAATCTTCTCATCGAACGCGCGATACGAGCCGTCGTTCATGCCGAGCATGATGGTCATCACGGTGGGTTTATAAGCAAACACATCGCGCCGTAGCCGCACATCGATGGACCCGCCGCCACCGCCGCTCACGCGGTCGCCGCCCCATCCCGAGTGGACAAAACTCACATCCAACTTTGGGAAACGCGTGACGACATACGTCTCCGTGAACGTGGTGTAAAGGCGCTGATCGGTAATGCTGTCGCCGTAAAACACGACCCGGTCTCCGTCCTTCAGTGCGAAATCACCCGCACGGGCCTGCAGAGCGAAAAGCGCGAAAACACAAACGATCCGAGTCACGGAGGCAAATTTCATGACCGAAGGTTTAGCGGTTCGGTGGTTTCAATACAATCCGGATCCTCTTTCACGACGCCTTACGCATTCGAAAGGGCTAATCGCGGCGACTGCGGCTGATGATTCACATGCCCGAGCTGCTTCGAGTTTTACTTCCCCGCCCTTTGCAGCTCTGCGATGACGGCATCGAAAGCGGGTTTGGGTTTCCCCTCGCGGTCGAAGAGCAACGGGTAGTTTACGCGCCGCCACGGGAAGCCGTTCAGCCAGCTTTGTCCATCGTGCAGGTTCCAGAAAGACACCCGCGCGATCACATCGGAGTATTTGCGAAAGAGGCGAAAGAGCTGCGCGTATTGCTCGGCCTGCCGTGTCAGAACTTCCGGCGGACAGCCCTCGCGATACGGGTCCACCTTCGCAAGCTCCGAGCGGTGCTTTCCGCCATCGGCCCACCATTTGCCGCGCGGAATCACGTCGATGTCCAACTCAGACACCACCACTTTCATGCGCAGCTCGCGCATCGCGCCGAGCGTGGCTTCGATGTCAGCCAGCGGTAAGCGGTCGATTTCATAGTGCCCCTGCAATCCGATCGCGTGGACCGGCGCGTTCTTCTCGCGGAGTGAGCGCACGAGACGGATCAGCTTCTCGCGTTTCGCGGGCAGTTCGTTGTTATAATCGTTGTAAATGAGCAGCGCCTTCGGATCTGCAGCGTGCGCAAACTCGAACGCCTTCGCGATAAACTCCTCGCCGCAAGCCGCGCTCCAGCCCGATGGGCGCAGGAAGTTTGTGCCGTCATCGAGCGCCTCATTGACAACATCCCACTGCGCGATGCGGCCGCGGTAGCGCCCCGCAACAGTGTCAATGTGCCGCTTCATCCGCGCCAGGAGCAGATCGCGTCCGGCTGTATTCGCTCCGTCGCGGAAGAACCACGGCGGCGTGCGATCATCCTTCGCCCAAACAAGGCAATGGCCGATCACCTGCAGTCCGTTGGCGCCCCCAAAATCCACAAATGCGTCGGACCGGGTGAAATTGAATTCACCTTCGGCCGCCTGGACCGGATCAGGCTTTAGACAATTCTCCGGCGTCACGGCGCTGAACTGCGCGGTGAGCAGCGGCCAATTCCCCGAGCGTTCCGGAATCCGATCCTGGACGCCGACTCCAATTGTGAACACTCCCGCGGCAGCAGCCCGCAACGACCGGGGCGTGGCGGGTTCAGCGCCCAAACCTCCATTCGCCATGAGCAGCGCCACTTGGAGAAACACTCCGAAATGAAATCTGGCACGCACGGTTACAGCATGAACCAACCAAAACCCGCATAACAGCACAATAAGCGTGAGCCATCCCTCTCATTGTGACGCCCGCTTCAGTGCCCTTGAGAAGGACCTTATGCGACGGGCATCGAAGCCGGAATTCCGCTGGCGGAGGTCGAGTCGATCGTGCCACGCTCGTGAAATGACACGCCGGCTGCTCATGTTGACACTCTGCTGCGCTTGCCCCGCGCGCCAGCGCCGCGAACCAGCCCGATGTGTTCCGTGACACCGAGGCGATCACCTTCGACTGGGCAACCGAGACTTACACGATGCCCCACTGGAAGAGGACGATTACAGGGCCGCACAACGCAAAGCTCGATCCCTTCGGGTGTGACGGCGCGGCCAACGATTCGGGGCGAAGAAATGTGCCCGATGATTAGAGCGCTTCCGAAGACAAGCGCAGCGATGGCGGCGACAATGAAAATCTGCACGATCAGGTAAACTTCATCCGTTACGCGGATGACTTCATTGTGACCGCACGCATGAAAGAAACCCTGGAACAAATCGTTAAACCCGCCGTGGCGTGTCAGCGACTTGCGAAAGATAGGGGGAGTTGCTGACGAATGTTCGGTTGGCGATGCTGGCGGCGGTTTATGAGGTGATGACTGATGCCGGATGACGTAAAACTGTTGCGGGAATATTTGGAGAACGATTCCCAGGAGGCATTTCGAGTATTGGTGGAAAGGCACGTACGCCTCGTGTACTCGACGGCCAGGCGGCTGCTCAACAATGCGGAACTGGCCGAGGAAGTGACCCAGACAGTTTTTGTGATTCTGGCCACGAAGGGACGAAAACTGAAAGGCACATTGTTGGCTGGGTGGCTTCATAGAACGACACGTTTCGCAGCGTTACAGGCAATGCGAGCGGAGTGTCGGCGGCAAAGAAGAGAAGAGAGGTTCGCAACGCTGGCGACGGATGAAGATGGCGGACTGGAGCGGATTGGGCCGCATTTGGACGAGGCATTAAACAAGCTCGGAGAAGCCGATCGGAACGCGGTAATCCTGAGATTCCTGGAAGAGAAAAGTCTGCGTGAAGTCGGTGAGGTGTTGGGCATCTCGGAAGATGCGGCGAGAATGCGCGTCAACCGGGCCGTGACAAAGCTGCAAGCGAGTTTCGGCAAAGCTGGAGTGGTGGTCTCTTCTGCGGTGCTGCTGAGCGCTCTCTCATCAGCCTCCGCAGTAGAGGTGCCGTCGGGCATGGTGTCGTCGGTCATCGCGACTATCGGCAAGGGGTCTGGAGTCGCAGCAGCAACAATGCCCCTGGTGAAAGAAACCTTAAAAGCCATGGCACTGGTGAAAATAAAAGGGGCATCTGCCGTGGCGGCCATAATCGTCGCGCTGGGCGTGATGATTGCAATTGTGACGAACATTTCGGCGGAAAAGAAGCTGATGTTACGAGAGGTGTGGCAGGTCCAAGGACGGTCTGCTTACAGTGTTTTGAGTACGAATGGCACAGTTACGTCGAGCGACACAAATGATTTTTCAATAACCGTGGACAAGTGCAAATGGCGGATGCTCGTGCGGTACGTCGGGGACGTGCCATCTACCGGCACTCAAATCAGTGACGACGGCACGAATTATATCGTTTTTGTTCGAGGAGCTAGCGGCACGTGCCTTCAGGGGAGGCAATTGACGCGGTACGAGGATACAGTGAACGTTTACAACAGTGGATCCGCGTATCCACAACATCATGCACTCGCGGTCTGGTCACTGTTCGGAGGTGGGTGCGTCATGAGGGCGCCAGCGGGAGACATTGGAAATGTTTTTGGACTACCCCCCCGACTCATTTACTGCTACGAAAGGTTCGATGACCCAAAAAAGAATTCATTTGGACTATCCAGAGTGCATATCTTTGCAAAGGTATGGCCAAAGGGAACACATACCAATATCAACGTGCTGGTTGCAGAGCTCGAAGTCCTGGAGTCGGAACACAAGGGAGGTTATGCAATCCCCCGCCGCGCCGAATTTCGGCAGGTGCATCAGCGTCCAGGCGAACAGACCAGCAAAGTATTAGCCATTTATCGACTATCGAATATCTCTTTGCAGAAGGCTCCTCCTGTAAGTCTCTGGCCCCCCATCACCAGGCCCACGCTCATTGCCGATTATCGGCATGCCGGCGAAAGCTTTGAGTATGTTTCGTCGAAATGGACGACGCCTGCCGAGGCAATTCAGCTTTATCGAGAGGGTAATGTGCGGTATCACGGACCTCAGTAAAAGCGGGCATTGGGGTTCGTGAGCATCTCCTCAAGAGTGAACTCGACTTCTCTCGCTTGAACGCCTGGCAGCTATCCTCTACGATCCAAACGAGGGACGCGGTTACGGGCTTAAGCATCTTTGGGAGTCGTAATTCTGCAAAGATGGCACTGCTACGGGACTTGAGTATTTTGGGTGTCGTCATTCTACAAACATGCCGCTGCCACGCAGCTTTGGATCGGCGGATGTGAGCGCGGGATTGCGCTGGCGCAGCTCGAGTCAATCGTGCCACGCTCGTGAAATGACACGCCGGCTGCTCCTGTTGACACTCTGCTGCGCTTGTGCCGCGCGCGCCATTTCCGCAAACAAGCCGAATGTGCTGTTGATTTGCGTGGATGATCTCAAGCCCGCGCTTGGCTGTTATGGCGACAAGATCGTCAAGTCGCCGCACTTCGACCGGCTGGCTGCCCACGGCATTGTGTTCGAGCGCGCGTATTGCAATCAGGCCGTCTGCGCCCCTTCCCGCAACGCTCTCATGACCGGTGTGCGCCCGACTTCAATGGGCATTTACGATCTGGGGACGAACTTCCGCTTCGCGTCATCGAACGCCGTTACGCTCTCGCAATATTTTATGCGCCACGGGTACCGCGCCGAGGCGCTGGGGAAGATCTTTCACGTCGGCCACGGCAACCACGAGGATGCCGCATCGTGGAGCGTGCCGCATTTCAAGGCGAATTCGATTGCCTACGCGCTGCCCGAGAGCCGCGCTCGCCAGGGGCTCACTCGCGAGGAAGCGCTCTTCGACAACCAGACCGAGGACGTTGCGAAACTGCCGCGCGGCGTGCCGTACGAATCGGCGGACGTTTCCGATGAGGGCTATCCTGACGGCAAGATCGCGGCCGAGGCGATCCGGCGATTGCGCGCGGCAAAGGAGAAGCCAAACGAGCCATTCTTCCTCGCCGTCGGTTTCCTAAAGCCGCATCTGCCCTTCTGCGCGCCGAAAAAATACTGGGACTTGTATGACCGCGCC
>JAKEEH010000005.1 GCA_022616725.1 Limisphaerales bacterium
AATCATCGGCGGGGTCGTATCATTGACCGTGAACACCTGAGTGCAGGTGGCCGTATTGCCGCAGTCATCGGTCGCGGTGTGGGTCCGGGTGACCGTCCCGCCGCAAGCATCGCCCACCAGGGGTCCGGTGGAGGACGTGATCGTCACATCCGTATCGCAGTTGTCCGTCGCCGTGGCTCCGCCCGCTGCCGGAATGTCCGCCAGGCATTGCACCGGGCCTCCGGCTGGACAGGTAATCATCGGCGGGGTCGTATCGTTGACCGTGATAATTTGTGTACATGAAACACTGTTCCCACAATCATCGGTCACAGTGTGCGTGCGTGTAATTGTCCCGCCACAGATTCCACCAATCAGCGGTCCATCCGAGCAACTGTAGCTCAAGTTCTCGTCGCAATTATCGCTTGCTGTCCCGCCCGCAGCCACGAATTCGGCCAGGCTGCCCGGACATGCTGGCACATGGCCCTGGCACTGCACACTAATCGGCCCGGGACAAGTGATGCTCGGATTGATCGTGTCGCTTACGACGCCGAGAATTGTGCAGGTTTCGGTGTGGTTGTTCGGGAACGTAATCGTAACCTGCAGTGTATAGCTCCCGCACCCCCCGGCCTTAACCATGACGCTCGTTCCGTTTGTGGGATCAAGGGTCATTGCTCCCGCGGACGTGCTCGAAATAATTTCCCACGCGAAAGTGGAGCCTGCCGGATACCCGACGCCGAGGCTATAGGTATTGGTTGTAAACGGACATGGATGTGTTCCGCTCCCAACGATACATTGCGTCGGCGGATTGATTTCGACTTCTGTGGAGCAGACGTTGGTGCATCCAGCGGCATTGGTGGTAATCAGACTAACGGTCAGAGTGCCAACCACGTTGCTGGCGGTAAAAGTGATATTCGAAGCGTTGCCACCGATCACCACAGGTGTTCCCCCATCATAAGCCGCGGTCCAGGTGTACCCCGACACTTCGGCCGGGCCGCTGAACATGATAGTATCGCCGCCAGCGGCTTCGGAGGGGCCGGTGATCATGCAGGCAGGCGGCGGGATGACAATCAGATCAACTGTATTGCTGGTCGTACATCCATTGGCCGTCATGACCGTAAAACTTAGAGTCGCCGACGAACTGGTCACGCTGACAGAAGTGTTCGTTGTGTTGGGCGAGGCAATCGATGCCGTCCCCGAAAGGACGCTCCATAGCACGCTGGTCACGGAATCACCAGGGCTGGGGGTCGCACTCCCATTGACGGTAAAACTCGTCGAAACGCCTTCGGAGCATTTCGTTTGATCAGGCCCGGCGTCGGCGACACCCAACGTGAGATTGACCTGGAGAGGCGTCACGAAATCGCCCAGCGCGGCATTGTTGGCCTGCGACAGCTTCGTTTTGACGAAAATCGTCTTTACACCGAGGCTCAGGCAGGAATCGAAGCTTCCCAAAAGAGCGGTTAGATTGACCGCTCCCTCAACGAACAGGTTGGCCGCGTAGGTGGTGTTTCCGAACGCGCCGTAGGGCACGGGTATGGAGCCGCTGTTGACTGCGGCATACACGGTTCCATTGCTCGGCGCGTAATCGACGTAGTCATAGCCGGCACCGACAACCTCCCACCGCTTCACCAGGAAATTCGGAGTGCTTCCCCCGCCTTCAAAAGCCACCGTGAGGATAAAGTCGTTGACGGTCCGACCCCCCTGGGCACCGGCAGAGCTGAATCCGCCAGAGGTACCGTCCACATTTGTTGTAAGCGTCAACGGGTTCTGCAGGAACTCAAAATCAATGTAAGCGTTTCCATTGGGACTGCTGCGGTCGCCTGCGATGACGGCCCAGAGATTGTTGCTGCTGTCCCGCGCAAAATGGATGAGCGCATGGTGGATGTTCACTTTGTTTCCAACCGGGCTGATCGCCCATTGCCAGTCCACATTCGGGTTCTGGTTGAGCTTTCCTTGCGAGAAGTTGTCCTCCGGGTCCACCGCTGAATCAGACAGGTGGAACGTGAGTAACGGGTTCACCGGCGTGCCATTCGTGTAGAGCACGAATCCGCCACTGACTGAGTTCGATACCCAGTCGCCGATTCCTGCCGCCGGTGTATTCGCCAGAAGATCGCCCTCAATGGCAAAACCGCCCGCGGGCGGATTCACCAGCGCGGTGCCAGCGGGGGGCGCCGCAGCAAAAGCCCCGTGTGCCAAGGTAACGAACAAGGCTGCAAGGATCGCCGAGAGACGAAACCTTCCGTGCCGTAATATATTAATGCAGTACATTATATTAACTACTATATTCGAGATTCCAAAACACACGCAGTGACTATGCGCACATGAGCTCAGGGCTCAGCGCGCCTTGTGCGGTGGGTTGGAACGCTCAGGCAGGAGGATGCCAAATTTCGGTCTCGGCATCAATTCGTTGATAATAACAAATAAAAGACCGGGGAACCCCCGATCAGACTTCGCGGCCGTGAAACCGCCGAATCGGGGAAGTACTGGACAAATCACCGGGATTGCGCATGATGATGACCTCGCCCGAAGGTTAGCACCAAGTGGCCAATAGTGCCCCGGGGATAGAAATCTCGATATGTCCTTTCGCCAGACAGTTCTGAGTTGGGTTGCCGGCGCGACGGCTCTGATTGTGCCGTTGGCCAGGGCGCAGGAGCAAAGCGCGCCAGCGATCGATAAGAGCGGATATCATCTGCTCAACCCCACGCCGTCGCAGTACTTGCGCGAATTAACTATTGACGGACCTGGCGCGACTGAAAGTCCATACACCGTCGATGCCGGCCATTTTCAAGTGGAGATGACCTTTGTCAGCTACGCAACACAGAAGGAAACTTTCGGCCCAATCATCTATCGTCGCGATGCGTGGTCCTTCGCGCCGATGACACTGAAGATGGGTTTGCTGAACAATCTCGACGCGCAGGTCATCCTCGAGCCCTACAATCACATTTACGAACGCGAAGACGACCTTCGCCTGGGCGGAGGACGTCCGCGTCGCGGCGAACCTCCGGCCGACACGCGAGTTTATTCGATCACGCGGCGCGGATTCGGCGACACGACGGTTCGACTGAAGTACAACCTTTGGGGCAATGACGAGGGCGACACGGCCTTGGCCGTCATGCCATTCGTGAAGCTGCCGACGAGTCAGGACGAGATCGGCCACAAACACGTCGAAGGGGGTCTAATGTTTCCGTTCGAGGCCGCGCTGCCAGGGAGTTTTTACCTCGGGTTCACAACGCGCCTCGATGCCACCTGGGACGAGGAGGAGCGCAACTACGACCCTGAGTTCATCAACAGCGTTGCGCTGTCACGCGATCTATTCTGGGACTTGAGCGCCTACGTGGAATTTTTCAACGCCCTCAGCCGCCGAGACGAGGATAGCTGGATCAGCACGTTCGATGCGGGCCTGCTTTACTGGTTGACGGACGATCTGCAATTAAATGCCGGCGTGAACATCGGGATTTCGCGTGACGCGGATGATTGGAACCCGTTTATCGGGATGGCCTGGCGATTCTAATCGGCCAGCGCCGGTGCGCGATTAAATGTTACCTCCAGCGCGAAGTCAGGGCCATCAACTCCACTTCTCGCAGCCTGGCCTGCTGCCTGGCCTCGCGCAAAGCGCGCCGGACCGTGGGCGCGAGCTGCCTCAGTGGCGCGGCAAGGACATTTTCAGCCTGTGGGTCAAATGAGGGCGTTTCAGGCTCGGCCAGAAGCGGGTCCGTCACGAAGATGAACGGCACATCTGGCCGGATCTCGCGCGCAACAGCCAACGCGGCGCGACTGTCAAACGAGCTCTTGCCATGACTGGACAGAATCACGTCGGGAGCGTGGCACCGCAGTTGATCGGCGAGATTCTGCTCGTTCGCAGCGTGGTGGAGCCGAAATGCCAGCCCGGCCTGCCGCATCCCGGTGGCAAGGGCGTCCACGATTTCCGGAGCGCCGGGAGCAATTAATACGTCAATCGCTTTTTTCATATAGTCACTGCACTCGCCGGGCCCGATAGAATCGCCAGGGGACGCTGCTCGCCCCGGAATCTCCGATCAGGGTTTGATTCGTAATGAGTTGAAGGGTTTGAAATTCAGTCCAGTCCGTCAGATTCGTTGAGCGTTCGATGACATAGGACACATTAGTTGGTGCGATCAGGAAGAAGCGAAAACCATCTGTCTGCAGGCTTGCGTGGTTCTGGGGGTAAAAAACCATGAGCCGCGGGGGAGTCGCATCGACCACCGTGACAGTCTGCGCGCACATCGCGGTATTCCCACAGGCATCAGTCGCTGTCCATGTCCGCGTAATCACCTTGCCGCAGGCGGCCGGCTCGCTGTCATTAAATGTAATGGTAACATTGCCGCAATTATCGCTCGCCGTGGCCATGCCCGCGGCGGCGGGACTTGTATCGCCGCCGCATTGAACCGTTATGTTCGTGGGGCACGTGATGCTCGGAGGCGCGGAGTCAACAACGCTGATCGTCTGCACGCAGGTCGCCATGTTCGTGCAAGCGTC
>JAKEEH010000272.1 GCA_022616725.1 Limisphaerales bacterium
CCCGCCGCCAGGGCTGCTTTTGACAATCCGCGTCCGGCAGGGGTAAAATGCACCCATGAGCGTAGCCAGAGAGAAAATCGCCCGCGCCATCCAGAAACTCCCTGTGGAGCAGATGGTTCTGATGCACGAACAATTGATCTCCGCGATTCACGACAAAGCCGATTCCGAGGGACTCGATCCCGACTTTCGCGACGAGATCCAGCAGCGCATTAAGGACATCGATGCCGGGAAAGCGAAGGGGGTAGATGCCTTTCGAGCACTCCGGAAAATGTAGATGCCTGCCCGAAGCCGCTCAGGCTCCATTTGGAAGCTCAAGCGGAACTGCAGGAGTCGGTTGAGTTCTACGGCGAACGCGGAGGAGATCGGTTGGCCGAGCGGTTCAAGCAGCACCTTAAGGCCGCGTTCAAAGCGATCCAGGCCAACCCGGAACGATTCCGTCGCGTCGCAGATCGCCCAGGGGTGCAGAAGTTCCGATTGAAGTTCAACCCTTAAGAGAATTGGAGAGCCGTGGTTTCTTGGCTGGTTTTACGGCCACCTAAGAGCTAAAAAGGTTCGGTTGTGAGCGAACTCACGCGCATCCTCGAAGCCGCTCAACGAGGTGAGCCTTCTGCCGCGAATGAGTTACTGCCGCTCGTTTATGAAGAGTTGCGCAGATTGGCGGCACACAAGATGGCCAATGAGGCTCCCGGACACACGTTGCAGCCGACGGCCCTGGTGCACGAGGCCTGGTTGCGACTGGTCACACCTGAGCAGCAGGCGCAGTTTCAGAATCGGGCCCACTTCTTCGGCGCCGCGGCGGAGGCAATGCGGCGGATTCTCGTGGATCGGGCTCGCGAAAAGAGAGCGTTGAAGCGCGGCGGCAATCTGAAACGCGTGGACATTGATGCGGTGGAGTTACTGTCGCCGATGCCGGACGAGGAATTGCTCGCTCTGGATGAAGCGCTGGATCGCCTGGCGACCGTGGACATGCGCGCAGCAGGAATGGTAAAGCTCTGTTTTTTTGTCGGCCTGACGCACGCGGAGGCGGCGCGCGAACTCGGGATTTCACTGGGCACCGCCGAGCGGGTCTGGGGATTTGCCCGCTCGTGGCTGTTGCGCGAGATGCAAAAGCAAACGACCGGCACCGGACAGGAAAAGCCGAAGGGTTGAGAGGTTTGGCGACCGGATTCCGCATGAACAGGTGAAGGACGATGCGCCTTCACCGATTTGATCGTGTCAAACACAGATCGACTTATTGAGCTGCTGCATGAAGCCAAAGCTCGGCCTGCCGGCGCTGTGCGCGACCGCTTTCTGGATGAAGCCTGCCAGGGCGATACAGCGCTAAGGGACCAGATTGTTTCTCTGATCGAAGCGGATGCGAAGAACCGCAACCCGGACTTTCTTAAACACACACTCCTGTTTCGACACGAGGCTCTCATAACGGAGAAGCCGGGCGATAAGATTGGCCGGTACAAACTGCTTCAGCAATTGGGCGAGGGTGGTTGCGGTGTCGTTCACATGGCTGAGCAGGAGGAACCCGTGCGGCGACGTGTCGCGCTCAAGGTCATTAAGCTGGGCATGGACACGAAGACTGTCATTGCGCGTTTCGAGGCCGAGCGACAGGCCCTGGCCCTCATGGATCACCCGAACATCGCGAAGGTGCTTGATGCCGGAGCGACGGAAACGGGCCGACCGTTCTTTGTGATGGAACTGGTGCGCGGGATTAAAATCACGGATCACTGCGACCAAAATAATCTCCGTACGGACCAACGGCTCGAACTGTTCACGCAGGTTTGTCATGCGGTCCAACACGCGCATCAGAAAGGGATCATTCATCGCGACCTCAAGCCCTCGAACATTCTGGTCACGCTGCATGACGGCGTGCCGGTGCCGAAGGTGATTGATTTCGGCGTTGCCAAGGCGACGAGCGATCAGCGCCTCACCGACAAGACGGTGTTCACGGCGTTCGAGCAATTCATCGGCACGCCGGCTTACATGAGCCCGGAGCAGGCGGAGATGAGCGGATTAGATATTGATACGCGCAGTGACATTTATTCGCTCGGCGTGCTGCTTTACGAATTGCTCACAGGCAGAACGCCGCTTGATGCGGATGAACTTCTCCGTTCCGGCATGAGCGAGATGCGCCGAAGAATTCGCGAGACTGAACCGCCGCGTCCTTCGACTCGCCTCAGCACCATGCACGCGGCGGACCTCACCACCATCGCGAAGCAGCGTCAGGCCGAAGCGCCAAAACTCATTCACCTCGTCCGCGGCGATCTCGATTGGATCGTAATGAAGTGCCTGGAAAAAGATCGCACTCGCCGCTACGAGACGGCCAACGGACTGGCGACGGACCTCAAGCGCCACTTGAGTAACGAACCGGTGACCGCAAGGCCGCCAAGCAATCTGTACCGGCTGCAAAAAGTGATTCAACGAAACAAGCTGGCGTTCGCTGCCGGACTCACTGTTGGCGTTGCCCTCATGCTCGGAACTGTAACCAGCACCTGGCAGGCGGTGCGTGCGACGCGCGCCAAAGCGGTATCCGTCGTTGAGAAACAGCGCGCCGATGAGCAGGCGGCCATCGCCACGAGCACCACCAAGTACTTGCAACAGATGTTTGGCTCGATCAACCCCGGGGCGGGAAAGGGTCTCGATTATACAGTCCGCCAGCTCCTCGACGACTACGCCGTCGATTTGGAGAAGGAACTGCCGAATCACCCCGAGGTGGAAACGACGCTGCAGGCCACCCTGGGCAAGAGCTACGCCATCCTCGGTGAGCGCGACAAAGCGAGCAAGCACCTGAGCCGCGCACTGGAGTTGCGTCGCAGCGTTTTTGGGGAGAAACACGAAAAGTATGCTGACAGTCTCGCAGATCACGCATGGCCATCCGCCAATCCTCCAGCCACGCTTGCGGCACGTGAAGCGGATCTGCGCCAGGCTCTCGCCATCTACCACGCGCGGCGGGTCGAAGGCGGGCAGGTTATCCGAGCGCTGTGGATACTGGGATGGAACCTCGCCGAGCAAGCCCGCTCGGGAGCGCCCGCAAAATGGAATGAAGTCGAGCCGGTCGTGAAGGAAGCCCTGGCGGAGGCGCGAAAATTCCCAGGGACGGATTTCTTTGAGATGGCCAGTCTCCTGCACAATTGGGCTGGCTCAAAGATCGTTCTAGGCCAGTACGCGGAGGCCGAAACCATCGTGCGCGAGGCGCTCGCCCTCGATTTGAAGTTGCGGCCGGAACATCCTGAAAGGGGTTGGAGATACTTCGTCCTCGCCAAGGCACTACGACACCAGAACAAGCTGGCACAGGCGCTTGAGGCCGACAAGCAAGTCCTGACCATCATGCGCAAGGCCGTCCCGCCTGAGCACCGGTTCGTCGCATTGGCATTGAACGCTGTGATGAGCACTCTGGACCTCGCCGAGAGCTCGCACACGCTGGCCGAGCTTTT
The DNA here is from genome assembly GCA_022616725.1 of Limisphaerales bacterium. GTDB lineage: Bacteria > Verrucomicrobiota > Verrucomicrobiia > Limisphaerales > JAKEEH01 > JAKEEH01. The sequence continues at coordinate 3,426 of JAKEEH010000272.1, forward strand.
CCCTTCGGCTGCGGAGCTAGGCGAGTTGGAATCAGTCTTTCATCATGTGCTGACGACAACGAAGCCCGCCAAGCTCGACCAAGAGGATCCTGTGTTGGCCGCGCTTCACGGCCTGGCTCGGTTCAACAAGCTTTACCTGCAGCTCAATGACGAATTCGTTTCGGCGGGAAAATTGGCCGAGGCGGAGGAAGCCCGCCGCAAGGCAACGCGGGTCCTGGAGGGTCTTCAAGCAGAGCTCGCGGATAAGCCCGGCCTGCTCGTCGAGTTGCAGCGCTACCAGGCGGAACTGTTGAAGACGGAGAAGCGACCGTGAACCAGGTTCACTCCAGTGGAACCCGGCGCAAACTCATATTGCCCCGCTGGTTTGTGCTGCTGCTCGCGGTGACGGGTTGGCCGTTTCTTGTGGTGCTGTTCCATGGCGTGTTGCCTTGGGCTATTTCGCGAATGACCAGGCGCTTTGGTTGGGCAGAGCAGCATCCCGGTTCGTGGAATTGGCTGGGACTCATCTTCGTTGCACTGGGTTCGATTGTGGTTCTTTGGTTTTGGCTTGTTCATGTGAGGAAGGTCTCCGCTCGTGAAAAAGTTGAACTGAAATCCACACCTGATTACCTGTTAATCGATGGACCGTACCGATACAGCCGGAATCCGGCGTATGTGGCCCTGCTCACGATCTGGTTTGGTTGGACAGTATTTTACGGAAGCCTTCTGGTTCTGGTTGGCTTCTTCCTCTTGTTGCTTCTGCTGAACTTCGTCGTCATTCCACGCGAAGAACGTGGCCTGGAGGCGCGCCACAAAGAAACCTACCGGCAATATCTCCAACGTGTGCCGCGATGGTTCTAGCTTCATAACTTTTTTGAGAAGATTCGCCCCTCGAATCCGCATGACTGATTGGAAAGGTCATTGCGTTATGAAAAAATCGAAATGGTCGGCAACACAGATTCGCGCCGTCGGTCTCCTGCTCCTCATCGGCGCTCTCAGTAACGTCTCATCCGCCGCGCCGGGCGACGTGGATCTCTCCTTTGATACCGATCCTGGCGTCAATGGCACGGTGAACGCCGTCGTGGTGCAACCGGATGGCAAGGTGATTATTGGCGGGCAGTTCACAACGGTCAAAGGACTGCTGCGAACGAACCTCGCGCGGCTCAACGCGGATGGCAGCGGCGACAGCACCTTCACTGCCGCCCCGCCGAATGCCCCGGTTTACAGCCTCGCGTTGCAGACGGATGGCAAGGTGCTCGTCGGCGGTGTTTACGGTGTTAATTCCGGTTTGACCCGCGTGAACACCGACGGGAGCGCGGACACGAATTTCAATGCCAATGTTTACGCGGCCATTCTTACCAACCCACCTTATTATGGGGGACAAATTGCCGCCATAGCCGTGCAACCGGATGGCAAAGTGTTCTATGCCGGCGAGAGCCTGCTCCGTCTCAATCCCAACGGCACTCTCGACACCAACTTTGTTTCGGCAGTAGGGGGGGTCGTTTCTGTAAAGATTCCTGCAATGGCCAGGCAGTCGGATGGGAAGCTGATTGTAAGCCTTTATTTTTATGACAATCAAAATGACCCATACGGCCTGGTCCGGCTCAATACTGACGGGAGTCTCGACAACAGCTTTGATCCACCCCCACGGTACGATGGACCGATCTCTTCCATTGTTGTGCAACCAGACGGCAAGGTGCTGGTGGGCGGCTTCGGCATTGGCACCAACTACGCGTGCATTGCGCGGCTGAATGGCAACGGCACTGTGGATTCCACGTTTGCCGAGGCGACCGGCCCGGGCCTGGGCGGGCCGAGGGTGAACGCGATCGCCTTGCAGCCCGACGGCAAAGTGATCATCGGCGGACAGTTCGTATCCGTCCACGGGGACTCGCGCACGAATCTGGCCCGGCTCAACCCGGATGGCAGCCTGGACCTGAGTTTTAACAACGTTGGGGCAACCGCCGGCCGTCTCACATATCCGGGCACGGCGGTGTATGCGATCTCGTCGCTGACCAACGGAACTTCATTGATCGGTGGTGAATTCACGATGGTCAATGGGGCGAACCGTGCTCGCGTGGCGCGGCTCAATGCCAATGGCAGTGTTGACGACAGTTTCAACCCAGGCAGAAACGTGGATGGAGGTTTTCTCGTCCTCCAACCGGATGGCAAGCTGCTGATTGGCGATGTTTTTACTTTCATCAATGGCACGAACCGATACGCGCGCACCCGACTCAATGCGGATGGGAGCGTGGACAGCACATTCATTTCGGACACCAATTTCCGTCCGTATCTCATCGAGCTCAATTTTGATGATTGCGGGCCTCAATCTTGCGGTTGCACAAAATACGCCACGCCCTTTGGGCTCCGCACGCAGCCGGACGGCAAGGTGCTCATCAGCGTCCAGACAGAGACGTTTATTTATTGTCCCGAGGGTGGGGGCGGCTACTTCGTCGGCCACGTCCTTGCCCGCTTCAATGCCGATGGGAGTCCCGACTGGTCGTTTGGGCTGGTGATAGGAAATCACAATTCTGGAGGTGTCGGTGCATTGGCGGTGCAACCGGACGGCAAGGTGGTCATCGGCGGCGGTTTCACCACTGTGAACGGCACGAACCGTTACGGGATAGCCCGGCTCAATACGGATGGGAGTCTGGACGGCAGCTTTCAAAACGGAATGTCAGGCGTAGGCGTCAGGACAAACGATGGTTACTCCGGCGTTGTCGGGGCGGTGGCGTTGCAGCCGGATGGCAAGGTGCTCATCGGTGGTTGGTTCACCACCGTCAACGGCACGAACCGCAACAACATTGCCCGGCTCAATGCGGATGGCAGTTTGGACGGCAGTTTCAATCCGGGCACAGGCGTAAGCGGACAAGTCTTTTCCATCTCGTTGCAACCGGATGGCAAGGTTCTCGTCGGGGGATTGTTCACGAGTGTCAATGGCACGAATCGCAACAACATTGCCCGCCTCAATGCGAATGGCAGTCTGGACAGCAGCTTCAATCCAGGCACAGGAGCGAACGGGGTTGTTGGTTCGATCGCGTTGCAATCGGATGGCAACGTGCTCATCGGCGGCGACTTCACCACGGTCAACGGCGTGGTGCGTCCGCGCGTTGCCCGCCTCTACGGAGATTCCATCCCTTCTCTCAGCATCGCGCGCTCAAATACGTTCGTCATCGTTTCGTGGCCAGTGACGAGTCCGAACTTTCAACTTCAGGAGAACACGAATGTTTCGCTTTCCAATGGCTGGTCGGTTGTTGGCGCGCCAAGTTCCACGAACAGCGGTTTCATTTCCGCGACAGTCCCCACTACTGCCAGCCGCAAATTCTTTCGTCTGAGCTCGCCATGAAACCGCGAAAACCTTTTAAGGGGATTCGCCCGCCCAATCCGCATGACTGATTGGAAGCTTGTGAACCGGATCTTACTCGCAACAACTCTGGCACTGACCCTGATTGTCTCCTCGCCGTTCGCCTGCTGCCAAACGGCCGTTGAAGCTTGGGTGCAACGCTATCATGAGGCCGACGACATCGAGAACCTCCCCCGGGCCATCGCTGTGGACAGTATGGGCAGTGCAGTCGTAACGGGGTCTTCGATAGACAGCAACGGCTTTAAGTATTGGGTAACCATTGCGTATTCGAGCTCGGGCGCGGCGCTTTGGACCAATCGTTATCACGGGCCAGGTTTCTATGACGATCAGGCCAACGCGGTGGCTGTGGACGCGGAGGGCAATGCGTTCGTGGCCGGTGTTTCGTTCGGGATGGCCGGCAACCAGGATTACGTGGTCATCAAATATTCGAGCGCGGGCGTGGGCTTGTGGACCAATCGGTACAACGGTCCGGGAAATGGAAACGACGGTGCGAACGCCGTGGCCGTGGACGGCAGCGGCAATGTGATCGTGACGGGCCTTTCAGTCGGCATCAGCGGCCTCAGCAGTTATTTCGATTACGCCACGGTCAAATATTCGAATGCGGGCGTGCCATTGTGGACGAATCGCTACAACGGACCGGCGAACAACGAAGACCAAGCGACGGACGTGGTCGTGGACGGGAGCGGCAACGTGTTCGTGACGGGATATTCCTTCGCGAGCAATGGGAGGTCCGATTATCTGACCATCGCGTACTCGAGCGCCGGTGTGTCGTTGTGGACGAATCGGTATAACGGCCTGGTCAACGATTCTGATGATTATGCCAGAGCGGTGGCCGTGGATGGCAACGGCAACGTGTTCGTGACAGGGGAGTCGTGGAATGGCAGCGCAACAGATTATGCGACAATCAAGTATTCGGCAGCGGGGTTGCCATTATGGACGAATCGTTATCACGGGACGTTAGCCGGCAATAATTTCGCCACGGCCATAGCGCTGGACACCAACGGCAATGTGTTCGTGACCGGCAGCGACGGTGGTTTCGCGAGCACCAACGGCGGTTACGCGACGATCAAATACTCCCCCGCTGGAGAGCCGTTGTGGACCAATCACTACAATGGTTTGATTACCGACAACGCGAGAGCGATCGCGGTAGATACCAGCGGAAACGTGATTGTGACCGGCCAATCCTACCGAGATTTCGTCACGAGCGACATCGTGACGGTTGCATATTCGAATGGCGGCGTTCCCCTGTGGACCAATCGCTACAACGGCCCAGCCAATGGCGACGATGTCCCGCTGACTAAACGCTCCCTCGCGCTCGGACCGAATGGAAGCGTGTATGTGACCGCCGCTTCGGACGGGGATTTTTCTGACGCGACAATTCTCAATTTCGTGACGATCAAATACGTGGCCAGTTCCCCTTCACTCAGCATCGCGAGGTCGAACGGCCTCGCAATCCTCTCCTGGCCTGCGGGCTTCAGCAATTTTCAGCTTCAGGAGAACACGAACGTCGCACTTCCGAATGGCTGGTCGGCGGTTGCCGCGCCACGTTCTACAAACAACAGTTTCATCTCCGTGGCACTGCCCACCACCGGCAGCAGGAAATTCTTTCGTCTCAGCTTGCCATAACACTGAGCGGCCACGGCGAATTTACTTGCACTTTACTTGCCCTACTTTGTAACTCCTTGATAATCAATGGAGCGGGTGAAGGGAATCGGATCCTCGTGACAAATGCAGGCACTCGAAAGCGACGCAGCCCGTTCTCACGTGGATTGTTGGGCGATTTACACGCGAATGCGCGGATAGGTGAGAAACTGACTTCTCGGACCAATCGCTTCTTCTTTGAAAAGCGGGAGGCCACCTCACCAACTGACCAGCGCTGTTGAGGTTAGCGACGGTTCCATCTCCGTTTTGGAATCCGCACGCAACGTGCTGGCGCGGTTTGCAAGTGGATTGGCGCGCGTTGCGAGTGCAATAGCCACTGCTGAGCGTATCGTTCACCCATGAATAAAGACTTTATTCTCACTCGTGTCCGTCAGGCGCCAGCGGCGATGGCAGTGAGCGGGCTTTTAACGACCAGCGCTGCTTTCGGGGCGGACAGCCTCGCATGGGACAAGACCTTTTCTCAAAGCGACAAGGTAAATCACGAAAAGGTCTCATTTAACAACAGACTGGGGATTAACCTGGTCGGAGATTTGTATATCCCGAAAAGCATTGATCGCTCAAAAGAATCTCGGGCGATCATCGTTGGGCATCCGTTCGGCGGCGTGAAGGAACAGACCTCGGGCTTGTATGCCCAGCAGATGGCCGAGCGGGGATTCATCGCGCTGGCGTTTGATGCGTCCTACAATGGCGAGAGCGGCGGGCAACCGCGCTCCATAGCGTCTCCGGAAGCGTTCGTGGAAGATTTCAGCGCCGCCGTGGACTTTTTGGGCACTCGCGCATTTGTGGACAGGAACCGCATCGGCGTCATCGGAATCTGCGGCAGTGGTGGGTTCTCGATCAGCGCGGCGGGCCTTGACCCGCGGATCAAGGCCGTCGCAACTGTCAGTATGTACGATATGGGCCGCGACCGTCGCCAGGGGTTAGGAGACACGATGACCGAGAAGGATCGGACAAAAGCCCTTGAGGCAGTGGCCGAACAGCGCTGGATCGAATTCGAGGGCGGGCAGAAAAAATATGTCATCGGGACTCCCGAGACGATTACTGAAAATTCGCCAACGGTGGCCCGCGAGTTTTACAATTATTACCGCACGAAACGAGGTCATCATCCGCGTTCCACGACGGCCATGACTCGCACCAGCGATGGAGCGCTGATGAACTTTTTCCCGTTCGCGCAGATCCAAACGATCTCTCCGCGTCCGATATTGTTCATCGCCGGAGAGAAGGCGAACTCGAGGTACTTCAGCGAAGACGCCTACAAATTGGCAGCCGAGCCGAAGGAACTCCTCATTGTTCCGGGCGCGGGCCACGTGGATCTTTACGATGGGCTGAAATTTATCCCGTTCGACAAGCTTACCTCCTTTTTCACTAAACATCTGAAATAGACCGGCGCGGTCAGGCTGTCGTCTGAACGACCCGATGGCGGCGGCGCGCTGGAGAAACATTTACATTTCGATACCATCGAAACATGAGCGTCACTAAAGCGATGAGCGACCGATTCAAAGTGTCCAGGCTCCTGGCGGGCCGGCTCCGCGAACGCAAAATCTCCGTGCCTACAGTGTTGCGACACGCGGGCCTGCCGTCTCATTTTCTCGAACAGGAGAGAATCTACGCGACGACGTCCGAACTGTTTGCGCTTTGGAAAGCGATCGGCGAAGTCAGCGGAGATCCGGCCATTGGGCTAAAACTCGGCTCCGAACCGCGCTTCGAACGTTACGACGCCACTGAGATTACAGCGGTGTGCAGCCGATCCTACCGTGATGCGCTGCAACGAATTGCCTTGTGCAAAGAACTGACCTGTCCCGAAGAGATACGGGTTCGCTCGAACGGAGACGAGACCACGATCGAGTTTGTTTTTCTCCAGGCTGAAGGACGTGAACCCGAAGTTCTCGTGGATGTATGCTCGTCCTGGGTTGTTTGCCTCGGTCAGCGTGGCACCGGCGGTCAGATCAAGCCGGTGCGGCTGGAATTGATGCGGCCGCCCAGAAATCGCG
>JAKEEH010000273.1 GCA_022616725.1 Limisphaerales bacterium
GGCGGTCTCTAGCTTTTGCGTTTCCAATTGACAAATAGAGGTGTTGGTGCAAGGATAACATGAGTAAGTTGAGTAATTCACTAATGATATGCAAGCGACACCCGGAAAACTCACTCATAACGAGCTGATTAAGGAGGCCAATCCTACACTGGCGGGGACGATTGCGCAAACTTTGGCGGACAGCAACGTGGATCGGTTTTCGGATGATGATGGGCAGTTTCTGAAATTTCACGGGATTTATCAGCAGGACGACCGGGATACACGGAAGACAGGGAAAAAATATATTTTTATGGTGCGGGGCCGGTTGCCGGGTGGGGTCGTGCATCCCGATTTATACCTGACGTTTGATCGCCTGGCCCAAGAATACGCGAACAACACGCTCCGGATTACCTCGCGACAGGGGTTTCAGTTTCATGGGATCGTGAAAGGCACGCTTGGGCCGCTAATGAAGGGAATCAACGACGCATTGGCGACGACACTGGCGGCGTGCGGAGACGTGAACCGAAACGTGATGGCGCCGCCCACGCCCTCGACGAATGCGCTCGTGGAGCGGGTCCAGGAGGATGCGCGGCGGCTCTCTAGCGCGCTATTGCCGAAGACAAAGGCTTACCACCAGATCTGGGTCAATGGCCAACCACTGAATCTCGGCGATGAGGAGAAGGACTTCGTTGACCCCCTGTATGGCAAGACTTACCTGCCTCGCAAGTTCAAAACCGCCTTTGCAATCCCGCCGCTCAATGACATCGACGTGTTCACGAACTGCCTCGGGTTTGTGGCGATCGGCGAGGGTGACCGGTTGCTGGGCTACAACCTGCTTGCCGGCGGCGGATTGGGAATGAGCCATGGCAATGCGGAGACGTTTCCGCGAGTCGCCGATGTAATAGGCTTTTTCACGCCGGAGCACATCGAGTCGATCGCGAAGGCTGTCGTGACCATCCATCGTGATTTCGGAGACCGGACCAACCGCAAACACGCGCGACTGAAATATGTGCTCGAAGAGCGCGGCGTACCGTGGTTCCGCGAAGAAGTGGAGCGTCGCGCCGGGATCAGGCTAGGGGACCCTCTGCCATTCAAGTTTACGCGCCAAGGCGATCTTTTCGGCTGGCACAAACAGCACAACGGGAAACTGTTTCTTGGCCTCTACGTAGAAACGGGGCGGATCAAGGACACGGAAGGATACAAGCTGAAGTCGGCGCTGCGACGGGTGGCCGAACAATTTCGTCCTGAAATCAGACTGACTCCGTCGCAAAACGTGCTGCTGGCGAATGTCGATCCTAAAGACCAGGAAGGGATCACGCGTATTCTTGCTGAACACAACGTTGCCGTTGACAATCAGGCGACGGTCGTCCGCCGCGCCTCGATGGCTTGCCCGGCACTTCCGACCTGCGGGTTGGCGCTGGCCGAATCCGAGCGCGCGTTGCCGGATATCCTCACGCGCATCGAAGCATTGTTGAGCGAACTGGGGTTGCAGAATGAGGAAATCATTATTCGCATGACCGGCTGCCCGAATGGCTGCGCCCGCCCCTACATGGCCGAAATTGGTTTTGTTGGAAAGTCGCCAAACAAATATCAGATTTACCTCGGCGGCAACGAGTCGAGCACGCGCCTGAACCGCCTGTTCAAGGAGAGCGTGATGACTGCAGCGATCATCGACGAACTGCGGCCGGTTCTGGCTCGCTTTGCGCAGGAACGCCAGAAGGGTGAACGATTTGGCGATTGGGTCGAGCGCGTTCTCTGGAAGGAGCAGCCCGTGGCGGCGAACTGATCCCCGTCGTAATTCGCGGAATTCCCTATGGACTACCTGTCAAAACTTGAAAATCAGAGCATTTACATCATGCGGGAGGCATTCAACAAATTTGAAAACCTCGCCATGTTGTGGAGCATCGGCAAGGACTCGACCGTCCTGCTCTGGCTTGCGCGCAAGGCCTTCTTTGGCCACGTCCCGTTCCCTCTCGTCCACGTCGATACGAGTTATAAGATTCCTTCCATGATCGAATACCGGGATCGGCTGGTCCGCGAATGGAAGCTCGATCTCGTCGTGGGCAAGAATGAAGCCGTGCTCGCCAGCGGCGTCACCTACCCCAACGGCAAAGCCACTCGTGTTGAATGCTGCGGCACGTTGAAGAAAGACGGACTGAAGGCGGTGCTCGAAAAACATCGTTTCACGGGCGTCATCGTCGGCGTGCGCCGGGATGAAGAGCCGACCCGCGCCAAAGAGCGCTACTTCAGCCCGCGGGACAAAAACATGGAATGGAATGTGGAGGACCAGCCGCCCGAACTGTGGGACCAGTTCAAGACCGATTTCGAGAAAGGAACGCATATCCGCATCCATCCGCTGCTGCACTGGACGGAGCTGAACGTGTGGGAGTACATCGAACGCGAAAACATTCCGGTCATCCCGTTGTACTTCGCAAATGGCAAAGGCGAACGCTATCGCAGCCTCGGTTGCGCCCCATGCACATTCCCCATCAAATCGAACGCGAAGACGGTGCGTGATATCATCGTGGAGTTGCGCCACACTAAAACCACCGAACGCTCCGGCCGCGCGCAGGACAAGGAGAGCGAAGACGCGTTCGAAAAGTTGCGGCGGGATGGGTATATGTGATCAATGAATTCAAGTATTTATGACAAAAGAGATTGGGACTGAAGACTTCGACTGCGAAATCGCCGGTCACAGCGGACTGGTGTTAGTCGACTTTTATACTGAGGGATGTGCTCCGTGCAGAATGCTGACACCAATTCTCGATGAGATTGCTCTGGAAAACTCCAATCGCCTGAAGATCGTCAAAATTGATGCAGCTGCGAACACAGAGTTAGCCGCGCGATACCGCGTATCTGCAGTACCAGCTCTTCTATTATTCAAAGGCGGTCAGGTTGTCGGCCAGATCCTCGGCCTAAAATCGAAGAAAGATTTGCTGGCTTGGATTGACTCACAGAACTGAAAGAACGATTTCAATGAGAGCACTTGCTAGCCTGGTATTGCATGATGGCCTTCTCCGCTAAACCGTCCAGCTTTCCCGCAGCAGCATCTTCGGCGATGCGCCGGTCCCATTTCTCAGCCAGGTACTCTTCGAACCAGCGGCTGAACTCCGAGAGCTCGGATGGAGTCAACTGCCGAATGGATTGTTCGACCTTTTCAACGGCGCTCATTGGTCAAAGATTACTCCGATACGGTGGTTTTGGAAACACAGAGAAATGAATTCGCAATCGATCATCAGAGCCAATGCTGAACTGCGGGACAAGCCTCCGCATGAGATCGTTCGTTGGGCGATCGGTCAGGCAAATGGCCGCGCTGTCGTGTCAACGAATTTTCGTCCCTATGAAGCAGTCATTCTGCACCTCTGTGTGCAGGTTCAGGCGGACATTCCGGTGCTCTGGGCGGACCATGGGTACAATCGCCCAGCGACGTACAAGCATGCCGAGCAGCTTAAGAAGCTGCTGCGCCTGAATATCAAGACGTATGTGCCTCGCATGACGGCCGCGCATCGTGACGCGATTTTTGGGCCGGTTCCAACGCCCGAGGACGAAGCCGCGCTGAAGGAGTTCAGCGCGATTTTCAAGCTTGAGCCGTTTCAACGCGGCATGCGCGAGCTGGCCCCGAGCGTTTGGATCACCGCGCTGCGCAAAGTGCAAAACCCGAACCGCGCGAACCTCGACATTGTTTCACACGACCCCAATTTTAACACGCTCAAGCTCAGTCCCGTCTTCCATTGGACCGACGCTGAGATGGAAGCCTATCTTCAAAAGCACCACCTGCCGAACGAATGGGATTATTTTGATCCGGCCAAGGCCGACGAAAAGCGCGAATGCGGCCTGCACGTCGCGTGGGGCGGCAAGGCAGTCGCGGCATCCTGATTTTGCCCCATGCAAGAAACGCTTACTCCAAATGAAACGCCCCTCCGGCAGCTTGAATCGCGGTCCATCCCCGTGGAGCAGCTCAAGATTGTCATCGTCGGCCACGTGGACCACGGCAAATCCACGTTCGTGGGACGATTGTTCCATGACACCGGATCGCTCCCGGAAGGCAAGCTCGAACAGCTTCAGAAAGTTGCGGAACGCCGCGGCGTGCCATTTGAATGGGCCAACCTGATGGACGCGCTGCAGTCCGAGCGCGACCAAAATATCACGATTGACACAGCCCAGATTTGGTTCCACACGAAGAAACGGCAGTACGTGATCATCGATGCGCCGGGCCACAAAGAATTTCTGAAGAACATGGTCACCGGCGCGGCCAACGCCGAAGCGGCACTGCTGGTGATCGATGCCAATGAAGGGGTGCAGGAACAATCCCGCCGCCACGGCTACCTCCTGAACCTGCTCGGCATCCGGCAGATGGCCGTTTTGGTCAATAAAATGGATTTGCAGGACTATTCCGAAGACCGTTTCAACCAGATCGAGAAGGAATATCGCGCGTTTCTGCGAACGATGGCTGTGACGCCGAAGATTTTCATACCGATTGCGGCGAAACACGGCGACAACATCGCGTCGTTGAGTAAGAATACGCGGTGGTGGAACGGCCCGACGGTGGTCGAGATGCTGGACGAATTCAAAGTGGCCGAGCCGCCAAGGGACCAACCGCTGCGCCTTCCCATCCAGGACGTGTATCGCTTCGACGAGCGGCGCATTCTCGCGGGGCGGGTCGAGTCCGGTTCAATCAAAGTCGGCGATCGGCTGGTGTTTTCGCCGGGCAACAAAACGAGTGTTGTCAAGACAATCGAGCGGTGGAACGCGCCGTCGCGCGATGAGGCCAGTGCCGGCCAGTCCATAGGCGTCACGTTGACAGAACAGATTTTCGTTGAACGGGGCGCAGTGGCGACGCTGGAAGTCGTCCCGCCATACGAGGCTACGGGGTTCAAGGCGCGTGTATTCTGGTTGGGCCGCAATCCGTTTCGCAAGGGCAAGCTCTACAAGCTCAAACTTGCGACCCAGGAGGTGGATTGCGAGATCGATACCATCCACAAAGTAATTGACGCATCGAGCCTGGAAACAATCTCGCGCAAGGAGAAGGAAATTTTTGTGGGCCGTCACGAAGTTGCGGAGCTGTCGATCCGCACGAAACGTCCGATCGCCTTCGACGCCCATTCCGAAATCGTCGCGACGGGCCGTTTCGTCATCGTGGATGGCCTCGAGGTCTCAGGGGGCGGCATCATCGCTGAAGACAAATATCCGCGCCGCACGGCCGATTCATCCCACCGGATCGATGATTATTGGCGGAGCCACGGCAAGGTCACGGCGGAACAGAGGGCGCGCCGGAACGGGCATCTCGGGCGCGTGGTGTGGCTCACGGGCATTCCCGGTTCCGGCAAATCCTCGATCGCGACGGATCTCGAACGCGAATTGTTCAACATGGGCAAGCAGGCTTTCGTGCTCGACGGCGACAACATCCGGCACGGGCTCTGTTCGGACCTGGCCTTTTCGCCCCAGGACCGCAAGGAGAGTCTTCGGCGCGTCGGCGAAATCGCCAAACTCTTCGCGGACGCCGGGCTGATCTGCATCACTGCGTTTGTGTCGCCGCATCGCGCCGATCGCGAGCTGGTTCGACAAATGCTCATGGACGGCCAGTTCGTCGAAGTTTATCTCAATGCGCGGCCTGAAGTCTGCGAGCAGCGCGATCCACAGGGACTTTACGCCAAAGCGCGTACCAACGAAGGCAAGGAATTCTCAGGGCCGTCGGCCCCCTACGAACCGCCGCTCGAGCCGGAACTCGAGTTGCAAACCGACAAACTAACCGTCGCCGAATCGGTTGCGCGCATCCTCGAGTACCTGCACGTCGGTGAGGATGACTCGGCGATCTCGATCTAAGAAAACGGCAGAGGACAGCCTCACTCCATGACGCTGGCGCGCTTTTTGAGGACCTTCGAAACTCCGCCAGGTCGTGGAGTGCGGCTGTCCTCTGCCGCTTTTAAAATCTTCTCCTATTAGCACTAGTTTTGTAGCCGAAGCGGCGTGAACTTTCCATCGCCATCTGCGTCAATCCAGATCGGATTTGTCGCCCCCAGAATTCGCGGGTTCCACACCGGCGATGACGCCTGATAGGGGCGCGGGATGGCCCAGTGCGGCGACCGCACCCCCGGACCGGTCGCGATCGCAATCAGATGGAAATCACGCTCCTTCTTCGGGATAGTCAATGAAAGGCTGTACTTGCTCGCATGCGCGACGTGGGGAATCGCATTATCCAGAATACGCTTTCCGTTTGCGAAGATCTCGATGCGGTCCGCCGTCGCCCAGGAGGGGCCCCACACCTCGGCGTTTATTTTAATCTCGTCGCCAAGGCCGGTCGCAAGGTCGCCAATGCCGAAGCGTTCGTCCACTTTCATGGTCGTGATGAGTCCCAGCGAGATCAGTGCCTTGCCTTGCAGAAGGTTCGTCATCGCCTGATCGACGTCGATTCTCCCCGGGTCTTTGTCGTCAGACACGATGTAGGTGCGCCCTTGTCCCACAATGAATCGACTGACGTCATGGCTGTCACTGGCGCCAACTCCAACGATTTTGGAGCCGTAGTTCAGGAGAGCGAACCAGTCATGAAAGACCTGCATGACATCGGACCGCAGCGCGCCGGAATTTATCAGTTCAACGCCATCAAAGCTGAATTCAAAGCCGCGGAGATTTTCACCGGCTTTTGCGTTAAAGTTGGTTTCGGCAAAGGGACAGAAGCCAGTATGCACGTCGCGGGGGTGATTCAGGACCACAACTCGAACCCCCGGTGTGGCGCGGATATTCTCCATCAGCGCCGGCCAGTGCTCGATGCGGAAATCGGGCACGCGGCTGTCGGGCGCGATCGGGAACGCATTGAAATGGCCGCGTTTTGTGGTGACTTCACACCCAAGCACCGGTGTGAAGTACTGTTTGACGCCGGCGGCGCCCGCCGCCTCGGCGAACTCCGCGAGAAAATTGTGCTCCGTTGAGATGGGCAATTCGAGGCCTTCCCCAGCTATCGTTAGCATGCGCTCACGAATTGTGGCGTCGCCGTGTTTAGCGTGCGTGTAGGTGTGAACGTGGGTGTCACAGCTTACCAGGTTCGGGGTTGGAACTTCGCGCGTGATCGCGAGGTGAACGTCGGCAGCGGCGCGTTCGGCCACGAAAACAACTTGAGTCGCAACGCTGTATTCCGGTCCTCGCGACGCAAAGACTTTGTAACCCGCGGGAGGCCCAGAGGGCACCTGTATTCTCGCGCGGCCCGCTCCTGTGTAAACCACCCCGGGCCGCGCGGCCGCATTCTGGTTCGTGGCCACATGCAGCGCGGCGAGTTCATCGCGCTCGTTCACGATCGTGATGCGACACGGGACAGGTTGGCCAGCTTCAGTGACCGTGACGTTGAGGGTCGCCTCGAAAGCGCGCTCCGGCGGCCCATCGAGCAACTCCAAACCGTGGACCACGATATCATCATTCTCTTTCGGTGGAACGATTGAGAGGACGTTGTCCCCATTCTTTAACAATCCTTTTGGAATCCGATAGGCAGAGACTAACGGATCTTCCATGAGAAACAGCGTCCCGATTTTTTGCCCGTTGATTTCGGCCGGCCACTCCAATTTCACGTTGTACTGGTGGATCAGTAACGTACTCTCCGAACTGTTCTTTCGCGCCTGGAAAGACACGTCGAGCCGGCTTCCGTGCGGCATCTTCCCCTCAAACTCCGCCCACTCGGCGACGGATCCGCTGCGGAGGTGATACGACTTGTCGTCCAGAACCCTGGCCAGAGCTGGGTTGCAAGCGCAGATAGCAAATACGATCAGGAGCAAGACATTCTGTCTCATCGGATATCCATCTTACGGTCTCGCTCCGAATGCGCGCAAGGTTTGTGAGCATTGCAGAGCACTTGCGGGTGCAATTGAAAGTGGGTGAGGTTAATTCCACAGAGACTCCCATTGATGGTTGGCTCTGAGGACACGCAGGTGAGCGATCTGGTCTGCATGGCCC
>JAKEEH010000030.1 GCA_022616725.1 Limisphaerales bacterium
CGCACGACTTCGAAGTGTTTTTCGGAGTGGGTGATGCTGCAGGTTCGGTTCGCGGAGACGCTATCGTCTCGACCATCCCGCTCGGCCGTCTAGCGCAAATCCTGGAGCCGAAATGCGATCAGCGGATCATCGACGCCGCCCAGAAACTCCGGTTCCGCGACCTCATCACGATCAACTTGCGTCTGAAAAAGAACCAAGTCACACCAGACACGTGGCTTTACGTCCAAGATAGGGAAATCCTATTTGGACGCATTCACGAGCCAAAAAACTGGAGCGCGGCGATGGTGCCGGACGCCGATCATACCTCTTTGGTACTCGAGTGTTTTTGCACGCGTGGCGATGAAATTTGGAGCATGCCTGATGAGGAAATCGCCGCTCGCTGCATCGACGACCTCGTCAACAAATTGAAGTTCATCAAGCGCGAGGAAGTCGCCGGTTTTCAAGCGGTGCGCACGGTGCAGGCGTATCCCGTCTACGATCTCGACTACCGCGAGCACATCGCCACGGTAATGGAATTCATCAATTCACGTCCGGGCGTACATGTCATCGGGCGGGGCGGAACCTTCCGGTATAACAACGCAGACCATTCAATCGAGATGGGCCTTCTGCTCGGCCGCAAACTGCTTGGCTACCAAGTCGACCACATGAGCGTGAACACTGAATCTGAGTACCAAGAAATCATACAGTCCGACAAGATAAGGCGCGATCACTACGCGGACGGCGATGTAGTCGAGAAAGCAAGTCTTTGATCATGACTGAGGTCCATAAGCGCGTTGGCGGTGAGCAGACGCTTCGTAAATCTTGGCGTAGTGAAGGGTTTTGTCGATGTCTATGAGCGAAAACGGTCAGCGAACGAGCCGCCTGAGCGTGATCATGCCGGTCTACAATGCACTGCATTTCCTCAAAGTCACGCTTCCTCCGCTATTGGAGATGCGTGAGCGCGGCGAGATTCTTGAGGTGATCGTCGCCGACGACGAGTCCACGGACGACACGGCAGCCTTTGCCGCCGGGATGGGCGCGCGAGTGCTCTCAAACCCAAATCGAGGCGGGCCAGGTGCGGCACGCAATTTCGCCGCGCTGCAGGCGATAGGGGAAATTCTCTGGTTCGTCGATGCCGATGTGATCGCCCACCGGGACGGCGCGCATATCATTGAAAATGCATTTGCTGATGAAACCGTGCACGCAGTTTACGGCTCCTACGATGATTTCCCGGCGGCCAGGAATTTCATGTCTCAATACAAGAATTTGGCGCACCGCTATTACCATCAGCGCGGTAAGCGGGAGGCGTCCACCTTTTGGGCCGGCTGCGGGGCCGTCCGTAAGTCGGCCTTCCTCGCCATCGGAGGGTTCGACACAAAAACCTATCGCCGCCCCTCTATCGAAGATATCGACCTCGGATATCGCCTTCGCGCCAAGGGTGGACGCATTCTCCTGCTTAGAGAACTCGAGGGCACCCACCTCAAACACTGGACGCTGCAAAATGCAATTATCACTGACATTTTCTGCCGGGCGGTTCCATGGTCCAGACTGATGGTGTCGCGTGTAGGCCTGACTGACGATCTCAACGTATCGCAAGGGGAACGCCTGCGCGCGGGATTTGCGTGTCTGCTCCTCCTAAGCTTCTTCGTCCCCGTCATGGCGCCGCACTTGTGGTGGGCGCCGCTGGCGATGCTGAGTCTTGTTGCGTTGCTCAATTCGGCGCTATTTGCTTTTTTTGTCCGCCGCAAGGGTATCGTCTTTGCGCTCATGGCGCTCCTTTATCATCAAGTCTACTATGTCTATAGCGCCGCGACCTTCCTGTGGTGCTTGTTCGAAGCGAAGGTGCCCGGCGGACGCTTAAGAACGGGTCCCTCGCGCGCGCGATGATGATCAATTCGGGTGTGAGGCAGGCGACGTTGACAGACGGCGCGACGCTAATGCCTTGGTTCTGAATTGTGCCTTGATTTCAACCGGAGAGTTTTGCGTGAATCGTTCTGCGTTGGCGTTCGCCAGCCTTACCCTAGCGGTCAGCTTCGGATTCCACGCGATTTGGAACGCCTACGAGCCGTGGCGTGAGTACCGGGCGGTATCCAGTGCGGCCGCCACCATTGTAGCCTATGCCTCGGTCTGGTTAATGGGGCGTGGCGCCCGCGGCCGTGAAACACTCGCGCTTGTCGATCGCGTGACGGCGATGATCGCGCAGCGCGGGCGGTGGCTTGCGGTTGCGGTCACAGTGCTGGGATTGATGTTCCTGGCCTTTACGGCGAAAGTTGTCCTTGAGGCATTTCCGAATTCAGGAGACGAATTGGCTTTCGTCATGCAGGCGGATACTTACCGTATGGGCCGCCTGTACACGGACGCGCCGGCGCACCCCGAGTTCTTCCGCCTTGTCCGGTACCTCGTAAAGGACGGCAAATGGTTCAGTAGATATCAGGCGGGATGGCCGGCTGTCATGACGGTGTTCAACGCCGTTGGCGTGCCATACTGGCTGATCAATCCGCTGCTCGGAGTGGCTGCGGCGTGGGCGTTTTTCGTGTTGTGCCGCAGCGCCGTCAAGCGGAACACCGCTATCATCGGTGTGCTCGCATTGGGCACGTCGGCGTTCTTTATCCTGAACTTCGCGTCTCTTTTCAGCCATGGCCTCATGCTGCTGTGCACCATTCTTCTTGCGTTGTCCGGGCGGCGCTTCCTCGAGTCCGGCGCTTGGAGATATGCCGCCGCCGCCGGACTGTGTGTGGGACTGATTGGGTTCAGCCGCGCGTTTGACGCCATCGCCGTTGCAGCGCCGTTCGTGGCCGCGCTTCTCCTCACCAAGGATCGACGCCACGGACTTTACTACTTTGCACTCGGAGGATTGCCTTTCATCGTGTTGCTTGGAATGTTTAATGCAGGCGTGACAGGCGATCCTTTGCTCAATCCCAGCAGTTGGTTTTCCAGCAGCGAGCCGGTCGGGCAAATCAACTCCAAAACGATGGGGCTGACGGCAGAGCGGCTGTTTCTGTTGCAGTTGTGGACATCGCCGGTCCTGTTGCCTTCGTTCGCAGTAGCCTTCATTGTTCTCGCGCGCAGTCGAAAGCTGGATTTCATCGACTGGATCGCCCCAGTACTTTTTGCGGCCTTCGTTTTTTACGGCGGGGATGCAGGCCAGCAATACGGGCCGCGATATTATTTCGCGGTCTGGCCGATGATGATCCTAACAATATTGAAAGCGCTTGATCCGGTCCTTTCGGGGGCAAATCGGCAGTGGTCCGCAGTGGCAGCCGCGGCGGTTTGCACCCATTTGGCGTTTCAAGTGGGTTTCGCGGTGCCGCGGCTTGTATTGGAGCACAATGTCGTCTCGCAGCGCCAAGAAATGTACCGCGCGGTGGAAAAAGCGGGCTTGAAGGACGCCGTGGTTGTCATATCGAGTGCCACCGGTCGCATTCGCGAGCTGATGGCGAGGGACCTGGTACGGAATGGACCGGTGATCGGTGACGAGCCGGTGACATACGCGCTCGACCTCGGGGCAAAAAATGCCCTGCTTTTGACGCTGTTTCCCGGGCGAGAGATTTATCGTTACGCTTGCGGCCACATTGAGAAACTAGAGGTAACGCCAGATGCGAAATATTATGATTGTCCCGGGACCATGCCCGATCCTATTCGGTCCCGGCCTCTGCCGTAAAACCAAGACCCTCTTTGCCGGCAAGTCAAATCGAATTCCATCCGTTCGAGCGCGAGTGTTCTCTGGCTCTACGCCGCGCGCCAGTCCCGCTAGATTTTCCAGCTTTGGGACAGACTGATCAGCAGCCC
>JAKEEH010000031.1 GCA_022616725.1 Limisphaerales bacterium
CTTTCCGTGGGGAAATCTCGCTGTTGTAGGTGTCGAGACCGGATTAAATGGTGCTCCAATCTTGAACCTTGTTGATTCCGGCCGAACGACTCGATCATATTGAAAATGAATTGTGAGCGGAAAATCCAGAGCCAACATGTTGGTTACAACGATCTTAATGAGTTTAGATGTTAATCGACTCAGAGAACAGTTCGACAACTCCATGAAGGGCGATCCTGGCCGCGAAGTAGTCGTTTTCACTGAGGCGCTCAAGTTTTCAGTTCAAGAGCGTGCTGCGTTTCTGGAGCACGCTTGCGCCGGTGACGAGAACCTGCGCCACAAGGTAGAGGCATTATTGCGAGCGCACGATCGACTCGAAAAATTTTTAGATGAACCACCAACCGGAGCGCCTGAATGAAACAAATTGAACAACTCCTGGATGCGACGACCAAACTGGAAGGGGGCGATGGTGGACCATCGCGCCGAGAATTGCGCACCGTACCTCGCTTGACTCTACGTTTCGAGAGTGGTGAAAATGCGGTGGTAGCACGCCCTGCAACTGAGCGATGCTCGGAAAAATTACAGCCGGATCAAATGAGCGATGCCACTGTCATGTTGGCTGCCATTGAAACAGGCGACTCAAAAGCTGCCGAGCAGTTACTTGTACTCGTTTACGACGAATTAAGGCGGCTCGCCGCTTCCAAAATGGCTCAGGAAGCACCCGGACAGACGCTTCAGCCTACTGCGCTGGTGCATGAAGCCTGGCTTCGCTTGGTTGGCAATCAGACTCCTTCGTTCAAGAATCGCGAACATTTCTTCCGCGCCTCGGCCGAGGCGATGCGTCGCATTCTGATTGACCGCGCGCGGCGGAAACACACCCAACGGCATGGCGGTGGTTACCAACGCATAGATTTGGAAGGCTTTGATCTGGCCGCTCCCGCCGCCGATGACCAACTGCTGGCCGTGAATGAGGCATTGGAGAAACTCGCGCTCGAACATCCCGTCCAAGCTGATTTGGTCAAGCTGCGCTATTTTGCAGGACTGACCAACGAGGAGGTTTCTGAGGTTATGGGCATTTCCGTTTCCACCGCCAAGAATTACTGGACGTTTTCCCGCGCCTGGCTGCTGAACGAAATTGAAGGTCTATGACGCGTGAACGCTGGACGCGACATTGAACTCTTTACGGAAGCGGTTCAGCTTGCGACGGCGGAGCGTATCGCTTTTTTAGATCGTGCCTGCGCTGACGATCCAGATCTCCGTCGCAAGGTAGAAGCTTTGCTCAAGTCGAATGACCGCGTCGGAGCTTTTCTGGAACAGCCGGCGACAACGGCGATAGGCGAAAGGGGGGCTAAATCTGCTGTCGGAGAAAAGCCAGGTGATCGCATTGGCCACTACAAGTTGTCGCAGCAAATCGGAGAAGGGGGTTGTGGAGTGGTCTTCATGGCGGAACAGGAGGAACCGGTCCACCGGCGTGTCGCCCTCAAGCTGATTAAGCCTGGAATGGACACGAAAAGCGTGATTGCACGCTTTGAGGCCGAACGACAGGCGCTCGCGCTCATGGACCATCCGAACATCGCTCACGTATTCGATGCGGGCGCGACTGAGAGCGGCCGGCCGTATTTCGTAATGGAATTGGTCGAAGGTACTAAAATCACCGATTTCTGCGACCAGTATTCTTTGGGGACCAGCGCGCGGCTGGAGTTGTTTGTTCAAGTGTGCGATGCGGTTCAGCATGCGCATCAGAAGGGGATAATCCATCGGGATCTCAAGCCTTCAAACATCCTGGTGACGACAACACCAGATGGAAAGCCGGTGCCCAAAGTGATTGACTTCGGAATAGCCAAGGCCACAACCGGTCAGCAATTGACGGACAAGACAATCTTCACGGCCTTCGAGATGTTGATTGGGACGCCCGCTTACATGAGCCCTGAACAGGCCGTCGTTTCCAATGTGGAAGTGGACACTCGCACCGACATCTACAGCCTGGGCGTGCTGCTGTACGAGTTGCTCACCGGCACAACACCATTCGACGCGCGTGAATTGTTTAAGGCCGGACTTGATGAAGTCCGGCGAACGATTCGCGATGAAGAGCCGGTTCGCCCCTCTACCCGGTTAAGCACGATGAAGGTGGAAAATCTCACGGAGATTTCCCGCCGTCGTCACGCGGCCCCTCCGACGCTGATTCGAGAGGTGCGTGGCGACCTGGACTGGATCGTGATGCAAGCCCTGGAGAAGGACCGCGCACGTCGATACAAAACGGCAAACGGGTTGGCCTTGGACGTTCAGCGCTATTTGGCCGTTGAACCGATTTCAGCGCGGCCCCCAAGCAAGATCTACAAACTTCAAAAGACGATGAAGCGCAATAAGCTGCTCTTCGCCGGCGTGAGTGTCATCGCGCTGCTCATCGTCACTAGCTTGATCGTCGTTTCGGCGTCGCTCGCCAAAGAGCGGCGATCACGTCGCGAAGCGGAAGCGGCAAAAGCGAAGGCTGAAGCTGCGTCCCTCAAGAGCCAGCAAGTGACGAAATTTCTCGAAGACATGCTGAGCGGCGTCGGACCTTCAGCTGCCCTTGGTCAGGATACAAAGATGTTGCGAGGGATTCTGGATCGAACAGCCGAACGCATCGGCCAGGAGATGACCAATCAACCCGCAGTTGAGGCCGAACTGCGCAGCCTTATCGGCACGCTCTACTTTGAAATTGGGAATTACACTGCGGCCGAAAAAATGCAGCGAACGGCGCTGGCCATCAACCGAGAGTTGTTCGGTTCCGAAAGCAAGGAGGCGGCCGCGTCGCTCAACGACCTCGGGCTCGTCTTCTGGAAGCAAGGCAACTTGACGGAGGCCGAAAGCGCACATCGACAGGCGCTCGAGATTCGCCAGCGACTCTTCGGCAAAGAGCATCCCTCGGCGGCGGCTTCGCTCAATGATCTTGCCACCGTGTACCGGCATCAACGGAAACTTTTGCACGCGGACGAAATGATCCGCGAAGCGCTTAGAATCAGACGGAAATCATTCGGCAACGAGCATTTGGAGATTGCGGATTCGCTCCATAACCTAAGCATTGTTCTCGCTGACGAAGGCAAAGGGGCCGAATCCGAAGCGACGGCACGTGAACTCGTGGCGATGCGACGGCGGTTGCTTGGAAATGAAGACCCGTTGGTGGCGGCGGCGCTCAATGACCTTGCCCACTCGTTGGGCTTCACTGGCAAACTGGAAGAGTCGGAGTCGGTGCAACGAGAGGCCCTGGCGATGCAGAGAAAGCTACTGGGTGACGATCATCCGAATGTGTCCATCTCGCTATCCGCGCTTGCTGAACGCATGCGACAACGAGGGAAAGTGGCGGAGGCGCTGGCCCTCTCGGGCGCTGTCCTGGCCATCCAACGCGAGCAGTTGGGCGAGAACAGTCCGGATTTTATTCATTCGCTCAGCAGCCTGGGCGTGACTCTTGAAGCTCAGGGCAAACTGCCCGAAGGCGAGGCGGCGCATCGCGAAGCGCTGGCTTTGTGGCGCAAACGAGCTGGAAATGAAAGTCCGCAGGCGCTCTCGGCGTTGGGAGACGTCAATCGACTCCTCGTGAGCCAGAGGAAGTTTGCCGACGCAGAACGGTTGCTGGACGAAACGCTGACTCCTGCGGTCATAAAGCAGTCCGGCAGCGCAAAGCTCCTGCTTCTCAGGGCCGAACTCAGAGCGCGTCGCAACCAGTGGCCGCAGGCTGCAACGGATGCCGCACTGGCGATGGACCTCCAGCCCTCCCGAGATTCGAGTTTCCCCATTCTGGCGGCGCTCCTGGTCAAAACCCATAATCGCCCCGAATACGAAAAACTCTCCAGGAGACTTCTGACAACGCACGCCAATACCTCCAACTTCTATCTTGCTGATAATGTGGCGAAGGCGTGCCTCTTTCTTCCGGCTTCAAGAGCGGATTTAGAAATTATCGCCAACTTGGCTGATACCACGGTGACGCACGGAATCGGAAACAAGGGAGCGATGCCCTATTTCCAAGTCTGCAAAGCGCTTTCTGAATACCGGCAGGGACATTACGCCGAGGCCGTCGAATGGGCGCAAAAGCCCCTCAAAGTTCCCGGCGTTGCCGCGCATGGACACGCCTATGGGGTACTCGCGCTGGCCTATTGGGGGCTCGAGAAAAAGGAAGAGGCACGAGCGATGTTGGCCAAAGGGAACCAATTGGCACCGCGCATAATGCCGACGGGTATCGCTGGGGAACCGGGAAGCGGATGGCTGGCCTGGCTCTATGCGCGAATTCAGCTCGACGAGGCCACTGCACTCATCCAGCCGGGATTAGCGACCGATAACAACTCAAACAAGCCGTAACGAGACGTTCGCGAACCCATCAACCAAACAGTCCTGCTCGGTGCAGTTGCACCGAACAATCGATTCATAAGGAGATTGCTACTCCTTCCACTCTCGCTCGCCGCGGTTTGTGCGATCAAGATCGCCGCGGCAGAACCCGACACGGCCCTGCCTTCGCGCGAATCCATCGAGTGGTGCGACATCTGGATCTCCCACGCCAACGAAACCAAACTTCCACGTGTCTTGCTGATCGGCGATTCCATCGTGCGCGACTATTATCCTGAAGTGGAAAAGCGTCTCGCTGGGAAATCGTTCGTGGCGCGCCTCGCCACTTCCCGATTCGTGGCTGACCCGGTGTTGCACAAGGAAATCGAGCTGGTTCTGGAGGGAACGAAGTTCGATGTCATCGTCTTCAACAACGGCATGCACGGCTGGCAACATAGTGAGGCGAAATACCGCGAGGCGTTCCCCAAAATCATCAAAACCATTCAGGCGCACGCGCCGAAAGCGAAGCTGATCTGGGCGACCACAACTCCGCTGCGCGATGGCAAAGGCGTCACTGGCCACACGAAGGCGGAATACTCGGACGAACGAATTGCGGCCCGGAATGCCCTGGCGGAGGAAGTGGTCGCGGCCCGAACAATTGAAACCGTCGATCTTAACGCAGCAGTGCAAGGACGCCCCGAACTCCATAGCGACAACGTCCACTTCAACGGCCAGGGCAATCAGATTCTTGCGGCCCAGGTTTGCGCGGCCGTTGCGAAATTGCTTCCGCCCTAGAATCAGTGCGGACCTGCGACGGCGGAGTCTGGTACCGCATAAAGCGTTGAACGCCTGTGAAAGCCACGTCCGCTGAACGGCTCGTGGACCGCCCAATCGTTTGACGCGGGTCTCTCGCGCAAGTTTCCCCTGAAATGCCGAGGGTGAGCGGCATCTTTCGCGCAGACGGTCCTCCCGACTCGTTTTCCGTCCGCTACTTTCCCCGCCGGTAGTTCGAGCTTTTGTTGGCCTCTTCGAGTGGAGTTCTCGCTATTAGGTGCGTGAGCAGGATTTTGAATCGAGGCCGTTCCTGACTGACGCGGCAAGGCCTCTGACTGACAACGGAAAACCGAAGCTCAAAACACAAAACGAACATGAAACCAACGACACTGACCCAGGAAACCTTCGACACCACCCTGAAGACTGCCGCAAAGCCCGTCCTTGTAGACTTTTGGGCTGAGTGGTGCGGCCCATGCAAGATGATCGCGCCGGTCCTTGAGCAACTGGCGGCCGAGCAGCAGGGCAAGGCGCTCATCGCCAAGGTCAACATCGACGAATCACCCGAACTCGCGGATCGCTTCGGCATAACCGCCATCCCGACAATGGTCGTTTTCAAAAACGGCCAACCCGTGAAGAGGCTTCAAGGCGTGCAGTCCAAGCGAACCCTTGCCGCGTCGATAGCCGAGGCTGCCTAAACCACACCGGCGACAGGAGAACATTCAACCATGCCAATGTTTCTGACGACGACGGTGCTGCTGCTCTTCTGCCTAGGTTTCGCGTGGCACGACGGATCCCCGCGCGAAATTCGGTTCGCCAAGCCGGCGAGCGGACGGAGGCATCGCGGCCTGAGGACGCTCCTTTTCCGCAGATGGAGGGTGGGGCTGCCTTCCATCGAAGATCTCACCGGAATTGGAAAGGCATCCCTCTCAAGATCGCGAGGATCGTGCCTGGCACCAGATTCATCGTGCTTCAACATGTCCAGGAGAAAGTTCAAACCATGAGCAACGCCGATTACGAAAGAAAACTCCTCGCCCTCTGGCAACGGGCGGTCACCGAATACGAACAGGGAAATCGCGATGCGGGAACCTATTTCAATCGCGACGAACTGGATTTCCTGGCGTCCCTGGGAATGAATGCCCGCGACGTCTGTGACTTTGCCGAGGACCGTGTGGCTTACGGTGAGCCGGAATTTGCCACATTTGCCAGGATCCACGAGTTGCGTCAAAGTTACTTCCACGAGGTTCAGCAAGGGCGGCCATCGGGCGCTGTGGTGAGCCTCCAGGACTTTCCGTCGCCGGAAGCTGAGGCGGCAGGGATTCCCTGGCTGCCTCGCATCATTCAAAAGGCACGCGCCAAACTTCGCGGTGAGTTGCCGCCCGACCTCATGTACTCCTGCCCCGCGGATCGGAAGTTCTTGAAGCGCCACAACATTCACCCGGCAGAATTCCTCCGCAACGTGTGGGAATTGGAGAATGACCGGGACAAGCTCGTGGAATGGGTGGCCCGTCGTTCTCCTGCCAACGGTATGGCTGCCTGATCTTTCACCGGCTGAAGCCCGCAACTGGCCCTAGAAACAAATTCGCAAATCCATCTGAAGGGGAAAGACCATGAAAACAGAAACCCAGCTCACACTGGCGTACCATTCACCGGCCGTCGTGTCGGACGAGACATTTGATGGCACCTGGCCGTTCGAGGCGCATTACACAAACGCGCCCGGCTTTAGGATGCATTACCTGGACGCAGGCGGAGGCCATTCTGATCGAAAATCTCAACAGCCGCTTCGGAGTCCCGCCTGATATGAACACGCACACCAAGCTGAATGCTCCGCTCACCATCCGGTTTCATCTTACGGATGGAACTACTCGCACATTCACGCAGGCCGACACGGCAATCAACGAAAAGTTATGGGATGATATTGATCCGTCCCGACTGTTCGCTCGACCCCGAATCGTCATTGGAAGCGAACATTCCAAATCGGTCTTTGTCGCTGCCGAAACCATCCGGGTCGATTTTCACCACGACTCATTTCAGTGCTGGAATTTTCCAGGTGGCTATTCGGACATCGTTGAAGTTTCCGAAGAAGAATTTCGCAAAGGCGCGCGGCTCGACGAACCGTCTTTGAGAACCAAACGGGATCGTCCGATGGCGCCCGGCGACCTGCTGCTATCGTTCGTTAAACTTCAGATGCGTGGCGGCCAACCGTTGTTCGCAAAGGTGCAAGCCCTCGCGAAGCTGCCGGCCGAGAGCCAATCGTTCATGCAATTCCTGCTGTCGAAAGCCGCCGTTCACATGCGGCTGCGCGACGGCGGGATCGGAGTGGTGAATCTTGCGAACCTCGTCGGCTACACTGTCTATCCGGGCGTGGCGCAAATTCCCGCGGACTCATGGCTCGCAGAACCAATTTCCGAGGAAGCGCATCCGATCTCGATCCGCTCATGAAAACCAAACTCATTCCAACCCAGAATAGCTTGCCCGAGCCGACGCGCCGCGAGATGATTGAATTGCTGAACCAGCAACTCGCCGATGCAATCGATCTCGGACTGCAGGCGAAGCAAGCGCATTGGAACGTGAAGGGCCCGCATTTCATCGGCTTGCATGAGTTGTTCGACAAAGCGGCGGAGAAAATTGAGGAATTCATCGATGACATCGCTGAACGTGCCGTTGAACTCGGCGGAGTCACGCTGGGCACGCTCCAGGTTGTTGCGAACAGTTCCCGGCTGCCAGCGTATTCGTTGACCATTTCCTCGGGCAAGGAACACGTCACCGAACTGTCGAATGCGCTCGCCACATTCGGCGCGACCATTCGTGCAGCGATTGACACCGCCACTGAAGCTGTTGACGCCGACACAGCCGATCTCTTAACGGAAGTCTCGCGCGGCGTGGACAAACTGCTTTGGTTTGTTGAAGTCCACTTGCAGGCAAGGGAGTGATTGGCTTGCCCGTCAAGGAGAGCTCATGAGTGAAACGCTCGATTTTCTCACGCGATATGGGCCATTGGTTTTGTTCCTTGCCGTCTTCATTGAACAGATGGGCATCCCGCTTCCCGCCGCGCCATGGCTGTTGGCGGCGGGAGTTCTGGCTGGCGCGGGCAAGATGAGTGTCATGAGCGCGCTCGCTGCTGCGACCGTCGGCGCCTTACTGGCTGATTTGATCTGGTTTTATCTCGGTCAACGTTACGGCAGACGCGTGCTGAAACTGATTTGTCGCATTTCGCTGGAGCAGGATTCGTGTGTTCGTCGGACGGAAGACGTGTTCGAGCGCTACGGAATGAGCGGCGTGATCGCGGCGAAGTTCATTCCCGGACTCAGCACGATCACGGCGCCGCTGGCGGGCCGTACGGGCGTCAGCCTCGTGCGGTTCTTCTTCTTCGACGGACTGGGTTCGTTGCTTTACGCCTCTTGTTTCGTCCTTGGCGGTGTCCTGTTCAGTGATCAATTGGAACAGATCCTTAGTACACTCGATGATCTCGGCCACGGCGCGCTTGCGCTGGTGATCGCTCTGGTCGCGCTCTACATCGGCTACAAATATTATCAGCGACGACGACTGTTGATTGAGTTGCGGATGGAGAGAATCACGGTCGATGAACTTTACCGGAAACTCGAAGCCGGCGAGAAACTCTTCATCCTGGACTTGCGTCACCGCGCGGAACTCGAGCAAGAGCCTTTGCTAATCCGCGGTGCGCTGCACATCACGGCGGATGAGCTGAAGTTTCGGCACGAAGAAATTCCCCGAGACTGTGATGTGATTCTTTACTGTTCGTGTCCGAACGAAGAGAGCAGCGCGAGGGCAACGCTGTTGCTTCGCCGGAGCGGCATCGTGCGCGTTCACCCGTTGCTGGGTGGCTTCGACGCGTGGCGCGAACGCAACTATCCAACGGAATCGCGAGTCGCGCAGGCGTCGATCGTTTCAATCGCTTCGACATTAGCGCCATAACGGGCATCCGGACTGTCCGCGTAGATGCTTCGGCTCGACGGCGTTCCCTTCACCTTCCCCGCCTCCCGCGTCGGTAGTCCCAAATTCCTCTTGGCCATTCTGCACGGAATTCTCGCTGTTGTTGTTGAGCAGAATAATAGAACGGCAAGAAGCACAGATGGGAAGCCGCGAAGCCATTCTGCGAGACGAAGAATTCAGCAAACCAAAACATACATGAACAGCAAAGATCAAATAGAACTCACTCCGCGAGGTGCCAGGCGACGGAACCTCACCACGCGAACGGCTGTTGCATTGCTCGCTATCGCGTCCGCTGCAATTCCGGTCGCGGCTGGCGACAACTCGACAACCGGCGCCGGAGAGGACCGCACCGCCATCCGTCCGTTTAAGGTCAAGATTCCGAAAGCGGAACTGACTGATTTGCGCAGTCGCATCAAAGCGACGAAGTGGCCGGAACGAGAAACGGTCCAGGATGCATCGCAAGGCGTGCAACTCGCGACGATGCAAAAACTCGCGCGCTACTGGGCGACGGAATACGACTGGCGCAAGATTGAAGCGAAACTGAACGCGGTACCGAACTTCATCACCGAGATCGATGGGCTGGACATTCATTTCATTCACGTTCGTTCGAAACATGAGAATGCGCTGCCGGTCATCGTCACCCACGGATGGCCCGGCTCGATCATCGAGCAACTGAAGATCATCGATCCTCTGGTCAATCCCACCGCACACGGCGCGAGCGCATCGGACGCCTTCCATGTGGTGATTCCTTCGATGCCCGGCTACGGATTCTCCGGCAAGCCGGCCGCGACCGGCTGGGATCCCGCCCGCATCGCACGCGCCTGGGTCGTGCTTATGAAGCGCCTTGGATATACGAAATTCGTGGCGCAGGGCGGTGATTGGGGCGCGATAGTTGTGGACGTGATGGCCACGCAGGGGCATCCGGAACTGATCGCCATTCACTCCAACATGCCTGGGGCCATCCCACCCGAAATTGACAAGGCAGCCGCGTCCGGAGCTCCGACGCCATCAGGTCTTTCCGCCGAAGAGGCACGGGCGTACGAGCAGTTGAAATTCGTTTATACGAAGGGCGTCGGTTACGCCTACCAGATGGGCTTACGCCCGCAGACGCTTTACGGGATTGTGGATTCTCCCGTTGGTCTCGCGGCCTATTTGCTCGACCACGACGCGCGCAGCTACGAACTCATCGCACGCGCCTTCGATGGACAGCCCGGCGGACTCACGCGAGACGATGTCCTCGACAACTTCACACTCACCTGGTTGACGGGGACAGGGATATCCTCGGCCAAACTCTACTGGGAGCGGGTGCGTGAACTTTCGGGGCAGTTCGGCTTTTTCAATATCAAAGGCGTTTCCATCCCCGTGGCCGTGAGCGCCTTTCCTGACGAGCTCTATCAAACCCCGCGGAGCTGGGCCGAGCGCGCCTATCCCAAGCTTATCTACTACAAGAAGCACGACAAAGGCGGTCACTTCGCGGCCTGGGAACAGCCTGAACTTTTGTCAGAGGACGTGCGAGCGGGCTTCAGGCCGCTGCGCGGCGCCAATACCACAGCTTCCAACCGCTAACTCCCCTCCGGGCCTGCCGCCAAGGAGGAGCGGCGGGCCCCTTCCTGGGAGAAATTGAAAACCCGAAATGATTATTAGCCGAGAGTCGTGAAACTGAATCTGCCCAAATGGACAATCTCAACCAAACCAAACACGAAAATGAAAATACAAATCGAACCCACTCCTAAAGTTGCCTCGTGGCGAGGCGTCTACACGCGAATCGCCGTTGCATCGCTTGCTCTCGCGGCTGCCGCGATTCCGGTAATGGCAGACCATAAGTCAGGCGCTCCAACCAAAGAGGATCCCAACGCAGTCCGTCCCTTCCACATTAAAGTTCCCAAAGCGGCGCTCACTGATCTCCGCCGACGGCTCGAGGCGACCCGATGGCCCACCCAGGAACTCGTCAAAGATCGGTCACAGGGCGTACAGCTCGCGACGCTCAAAGAACTCGTCCGCTACTGGACGACGGACTACGACTGGCGAAAAGCCGAGAAGAAGCTGAACGCCTTTTCGCAGTTCGTGACGAAGATCGATGGCGTGGACATCCACTTCATCCACGTTAAGTCGCGTCACCCTGACGCGTTGCCGTTGATCATGACGCATGGCTGGCCCGGCTCAGTCATCGAGCTGATCGAGACCGTTGGTCCCCTGACTGACCCGACCTCATACGGTGGCACCGCCGCCGATGCATTCCACCTGGTGCTGCCGTCCCTGCCCGGCTACGGCTTCTCGGGCGAGCCCGCTGAGCTCGGCTGGGATTCCGGTCGCATCGCCCTCGCCTGGGCGGAGCTGATGAAGCGCCTTGGCTACACGCGCTACGTCGCGCAAGGGGGCGACGTGGGTGCCTCAGTCACGGACTTCATGGGGCGACAGGCGCCCGAGGGGCTGGTCGGCATTCACCTAAGCTTGCTCGCCGGTGCGTTAGGCATCGCCGATAAACTGCCGGCGAAATCCGAGCAGGAACGCGCGGCGCACAGCGCGCTCGCGACGTTCAAGACAAGCGGCTTCGGGTACTTCCTGGAACAGTCCACCCGGCCTCAGACGATCGGCTACTCTCTGCTGGATTCACCCGTCGGTCTCGCAGCCTGGTTGCTCGACCATGACACGGACAGCTACTACAAAATCTCGCGCGCGTTCGTCGACCGCAAACCCGTGGGCGGTCTCACTCGGGAGAGCATCGTCGACAACATCACGCTGTACTGGCTGACGGGCACCGGCACCTCGGCCGCCCGGTGGTACTGGGAGTTCGGACAGTTTCTGGCCGCACACGGTGCGTCCGCTCCTCCGCCGGTCAAGGTTCCCGTCGCCTTCACGACGTTCCCCGGCGAGATCTGGGCGGCCCCGCGCAGTTGGGTTGAGACGGTCTACCCCGGCGTCGCCTACTTCAACGAAGTCAACAGGGGCGGGCACTTCGCGGCATGGGAAGAACCGGCACTCTTCACGTCGGAGCTGCGCGCGGCGTTCAAATCACTTCGCGTTGACAAGGAGACGGCGCTGAATCGTTAACTGCCAGCGAAACCAGCCGCGCAGGAACGTGCGGGAGGCTCTGAACGGCCGCCATCACCAAGAGAAAGCCGAAACAATATATGAAAACTGAAAACCAAACCGGAATCACTCAAGTCGCCGCATCGCGCCGAGGTCTCATCAAGCGAACAACCTTTGTTTCGCTCGCTATCGTAGCCACCACGATTCTAGTGGTCGCTGGCGACATCTCAGCAGCCGTCACCAAGGAAGACCATAACGCAATCCGTCCCTTCCAGATTAAAGTTCCGAAATCGGAACTCACTGAACTGCGCAAGCGCATCAACGCCACCAGGTGGCCCGAACGAGAAACGGTCACGGACACATCGCAAGGCGTGCCGCTCGCGATGATTCTGGAACTCGCTCGGTATTGGGCGACCGACTACGACTGGCGCAAAGCGGAAGCAAAACTAAACGCCCTGCCGCAATTCATCACCGAGATTGATGGGCTGGACATTCATTTCATCCACGTTCGTTCGAAACATAAAAATGCGTTGCCGCTTATCATCTCGCACGGCTGGCCCGGCTCGATCCTCGAACAGGTCAAGCTTATCGGCCCGCTTACCGATCCAACGGCGTTCGGCGGCAAGGCCGAGGACGCTTTCCACGTCGTGATTCCGTCAATGCCTGGCTACGGTTTTTCCGGCAAGCCGACGAGCACCGGCTGGGGCCCCGAGCGCATGGGCAGAGCTTGGGCAGTCCTGATGAAACGCCTTGGCTACACCCGCTACGTCGCTCAGGGCGGAGACTGGGGTGCGTTTGTCGTGGACCAGATGGGTTTGCAGAAGCCGGCGGGATTGCTCGCCATCCACTCCAGCATGCCGGCCACCGTGCCGGCTGACGTTGACAAGGCTCTCCTGGCTGGCGGGCCGCCGCCCTCCGGCCTCTCCGCTGAAGAACTCCGCGCCTATGAGCAGTTGGTCAGAACCTTCAAGCAAGTTGACTACGCACGGTTGATGGGGTCGCGCCCGCAAACGCTCTACGGAATTGCGGATTCACCCGTCGGCCTCGCCGCCTGGCTCCTTGACCACAATGACGCCGATGGCCAGCCGGCGGCGGCGGTCGCGTCCGCTCTGACCCGGATCACGAGCACCAGGGGTGAACTGACGCGCGACGAGATCCTCGACAACATCACGCTTTATTGGCTGACCAAGACGGGCGTTTCTGCGTCGCGGCTCTATTGGGAATACAAGGGCGGCTTTTTCAACGCCAAGGGAGTCACCATTCCCGTCGCTGTGAGCGTCTTTCCCGGCGAGCAGTATGAAGCTCCGCGGAGTTGGACCGAACGGGCGTACCCAAACCTCATCTACTTCAACAAGCTCGACAAAGGCGGCCACTTCGCCGCGTGGGAACAGCCGCAGCTCTTCGCTGAAGAACTTCGCGCGGCATTCAAATTACTTCATGTCAACAAGGGGACGGCGCTGAATCGTTAAACTTTTCGCGCTCGCCAGCGGAGTGGGATTCTCGCCGCTAACCGTAATTACCCGGAAACCCCAAAAGCCATCAGTTCCGTGCTCTTATGAAGATCAAACTCCTTCCAACGCAGAACAACCTGCCGGAGCTGACGCGCCGCGAGATCATTGAATTGCTGAACCGGCAACTCGCCGATGCCATCGATCTCGGCCTGCAGGCGAAGCAAGCGCACTGGAACGTGAAGGGACCGCACTTCGTC
>JAKEEH010000274.1 GCA_022616725.1 Limisphaerales bacterium
TATTAATTATAAAAATATTGCTTTTGGACGTGAATTGTGTTATAATAGTGACATGAGAGTAGAAGCTATAATAGTTGCCTGCGCTCGACGCAGAAGCCGCCAGACCACGTTGGGTATGCCGAGGCAGTGCCAGGGGCTATATAACGCGCCTCAGCGCAAAACTGGACATTCCTGGACGTTTCTGGACGAAAAAGGGGGAGGGGTGTCCGCTTTCATCCTTGAGGCCATGCAAACTGATACAAAAGTGACACAAAACTGCTACACAAAGGGTGGGGGGGTGTATCAGTTTTCCAGCCCACATCCCCGAAGTGGCGCGCTCTACCTCAGCCGTCTAAAACCGGAAAGAACCGGACAAAGCGACAGTGTAAGGCCTTTAATACCAACGACTTACAACTTCAGCCTCTTCCGCATGTTCGAAAGTCCTGCTCCCTCGGGCATCGGTCTCGAAAGTCGGTCCGACTCAATAGACGCCTTCGACGATCGTTTTCTGCATCGCTCCGAACGGACGCACCTCCGCCACGCCGTCCCAGGCGTAGGGCGCGCGAGGTTCACGGCGAATGGCTTCGTCGCGCTCCAGAAAACGCGGCATGAAAAATTCCTTCGTCAACGTCGTGAGTTCGACGCGCCCCCATTCGCCATAGTTCTTCAATTGATCGGTCTGCCTGGGATCGACGATGCGCAAGACCGCGCGGGGCTGTGGCGCATAGTAGGTGATCGAGAACTTGTCGTCCGGTCGCAGCGGCACACTCGCCGCCAGCCCCATGAGTGTGTTCCCGTAGGTCGGATAAAACCCGATGCGGCCCTCGAGCACTTCCTCGATGATAAAGCGCACGTACTGCGGCGCCATAGTTGTGCCGCCGCAGAAAACACCGCGAATGCCGGCATCCCAGAGGTCGATTTTTTCGCCCAGGGCTTCCAGCAATTTCGGCGTGGTGAACAGCCCGCTTACCCTCCGATGCTTCAGAATCGTTGCCGCCTGATCCACGACGTGTTCCATGTAAGCGCGCGCCTGCTCCAATTGCTTCTGGCTGATCACCTTCTTGACCCAACGCGGATCCAGGTCGATGAAATAGCAGGAGCAACCCCGGACGTTCGCCAGATGCTCGATAGCCAGCCGCAAGCGCCGCGGTCCCGTCGGCCCCATCATCAGCCAATAATGGTTCCGCGGGAAATGTTGATCCGAAATCTTTTCCGAAAACTCGCTGTAATCGACTTTGTAATCATCCCAGCCGATGCGCTGTTTGGGCATGCCGGTCGTGCCGCCGGTCTCGAAGATATTAAAGGGCCGTCCCTGAAAGGCTTTTGGTACCCACACCTCCGGCTGCAAGTCGCGCAACCACTCATCCTGAAAATGCGGAAAGCGCAGCAAGTCCGCGAACCCTTTGACCTCGCGCGCCGGGTTCCAGCCGGCCTTGGCCGCCCAATCGAGCCAGAACGGGCAGCCCGTTTCGGGTGAAAAATGCCATTGCACGATCTCTCGCGCGTGGGCGTCGAGCCTTTCCTGGGCCGCTTGAACGGCGGCAGCATCCACAGTCATCATACGAAGCAGTGGCGAAATAATACCTATACGTATTAATTGCGCAACCGTGTTTTTTCAGGCTGGCCTGCTGTTCGGTGGTGCCCGCAGGCTGCGTCAGAGTTTCTGAGGGCGAGGATGGTGGAGCCGAGGGGATTCGAACCCCTGACCCCCACAATGCCATTGTGGTGCTCTACCAACTGAGCTACGACCCCATCCAAAGTGGCGCGACAAAGTACGAACCGCGTTCGTCTTTGTCAAAAGGGAAAAAGAAAAGCGAAACGGTAGCTCAAGGAGATTGGCGCTCCCGCTTTCGCAGGATTACTGCCGAATCGGCAAGTCCACGCCCCGGACAAAGATCTCAAACCCGGTATTCGGACTTCGAGCTTACTGTTTCGCCACAAGAACTCTAAACCATAGAGAGTCCGGAATTCAACCTAAAGTTGTTCACAACTTGTTCACTCATGTGGACAACTTGAAGCAAGGTTTTGCTACCCAAGGGTTCGTCCGCGCCCGCCCGTGAACTCCTGCCTGTCAACTCACCATGCTCAAAACGTCATTGGCCGGATTTCTGCGCAACTCGGTGGGGTCGCTCGGAACGGATTGGAAATCGCCGCGCAGGATTTTGAGGGCGTATTTTTCACGATCAATCTCACGACGCGTTCGCACCCCCAACCTCCGCAGAATAGGAACAGGAGGACACCACCCCTTGATCGCGTGGTTCAAGAGCAGGCCGAGCACAGCGGCGCTCAATATGAGCCATTTCTTTCTGACCAATCCAAGAACGACCCCGCAGAGGGCAAGCGCCGAAGCGTTGGTTTCCAAATAACGTTCGACGTCCCATTCGCGATCCAACTCCTCAATGCGCCGCGAAATAGCATCGCGCGGTTGTGACGCGTAAAAGCGGATTCTCTCCTCGATCTGGGAATCAATCTTTTGAAGCACTTGCGGGGCAGTGTTCGCCCGCACACGATCAAATTCAGTTGCTGCCGCACTCATACTCATTTTATGTCTCGCCGTTGCCTGCATCTATGTTCGCCTTGGGTTAGCTGGCGGCAAGTGGGCCAAAACCCCATACCTCTTGGACGCTGCGGTTCGCCTCGATAATCTGCGGGTTCCACCTGGAAACGGGCTAGAAGCGCTCAAAGGCGATCGGAAGGGGCAGCACAGCATCCGGATTAACCAGCAATGGCGAATTTGTTTCAAATGGCTGAACGGACATGCGCGCGAAGTTGAAATAGTGGATTATCATTAAATATGAAAAGACTGAAACCAGCCCATCCGGGGAAACTCCTGCTGTCGGAGTTTATCAAACCCATGAAATTGACCGTCTATCGCGTCGCGAAAGATTCTGGCATTCCCCAGTCCACGCTCGCGGCGGTAGTGAGCGGGCGGCGATCCACTTCTGCCGAGACGGCGATGCGACTGGGACTTTACTTCGGGGTGGACGCTCAGTTTTGGCTCAACCTTCAAACGCGCTATGACCTTATGATGTTGGACGAGAAAAAGAGGCGGATCGAAAAGGAGGTTCACCCGTTGCGAAAAGCGGCTTAGAATTTTGACGGGCGGCGTGAATCTCGAGTTTGCGTCGCGCAGGTGACATCTCGCTCGATCATGGCGGTTCAATTTGAAATCAGCCGGAGAACTGTTGCGGGGCGGTGAGGGGATTGGTGTGCGGACTGGTCGCGGCGGGAAGGTTGGTAAACGGGCCGGTGACGGCGGGCGCGGATTGCAAATTGAATCCGGCGTTGGTCCAGCTCAACACCAGTTCGTTGTTCAGCTTTTGGAAATCGGGCGGACGGCATGGCTCGCTTCAGTGAGTCTTAAGCTGGCCAAGTCGCCGCAGAAACGCACGGTCATCCAGCACCGTTATTCCGAAGGGTTTCTCCAACCGAAGGAGGTGTCGGTCACGGGTGACGATAAGTCGGCGTTGGCCGCCAAAGCGCATTCGATGAATTTATCGTCGTCGGGATCGGCGCTTACCGGCTCGGCCAGAGTCACGGCTGACAAGATTACGGACCTGTTGCTGATCCAGTTGAGCCACGGCTGCGGGCTTTGGGGCAGGTGCTCCTCGAACTTCACGTCCCATGCCGTCTCGGCGTATTCCTCCAGCACGACTTCGGTGACGCACGCCTGGAATTGTCGGCGCGCAAACCGCACCAGACATTCCCTGGCGCTGCCCTGCCAGAAAATCGCCGCCACAAAGACATTGGTGTCAACGACGACTTGAAGCTTTTCGCGCGCGCGCCCGGACTCTTTCAATCGCGTTCTCCACTTGTTTGCGGGATTTCACCGTTTCCGCGCTCCCCGGTCCACCAGCGGCTTCGATGACTGCAGTTAACTCCGCTTCGGTGGGGGAGTGAACTGGTGTGAGCAGAATACTTTCTCCCGCTTCAGTAACGCGCAACTCCGTGCCCGGTTTGATTCCACGGCGCTTGCGCACGGCATCGGGCAGAACCATTACCCCGTTGGAGGCAACTTTCACGGTTGTCGTCATGCCCTCCAGTCTAATGCGTCTAGCCGACTCGTCAACCGATTACGGCGACGCGGGCGACGCGAGCGGGAAGAATTGCCGCGGGGCGGTGAGAGGATTGGTGAACGGACTGACCGGCTGGGAAGGCTGCTGAACTTCCAGGGCTCATCACGCTGCAAGAGAATCTCTTCTTTGGCTGGGGCTGCAATGTCAACGTCGTCCAGCGGCACGCGCTCAATGTTCTCCCCGTGTTTGGCGCGCAGCCGCCGACGCGCGCGATCAATCAGGATGTGCTGCATCGCTTCAGCGGCGGCATTGAAGAAATGCCGACGGCTTTCCCAGCGCTTTTCCTCATTGCCCACCAGACGCAGGTACGCCTCATGCACCAGCGCCGTCGCTTGTAGGGTCTGACCCGGAGGCTGGAGCGACATTTTATACGCCGCCAGCTTGCGCAACTCCTCGTACACGAGCGGGAGCAGTTCGTCGGCAGCCTGCACGTCGCCACGTTCCAATGACTGCAGGATCTGGGTGATTTCGGGCATGCGTTCGATCCATAACACAACGGCAGAACCAAAGAAAGTTGGAAAGCGCGGGAGAGCGGCATCTCCTTGCTTAGCAGGCTCGGAGCGAGGGGAGTCGGACAGAGAGTTGACCATCGAAACGAGACATTCATTGCTGCCGGCTGAAGAGCGATCTGTGCTTCAACAGCCATGGGTGTGTCTTTTTTTCCCACCTGGTGCGGGTTTTGCACGCAATTACATCCATTAGATGCGCCAAAATACGGCTAAAATCCGGGTTGAGCTGCATTGGTACGCGCAATGCTGAGAAGCAGGCATGCAGAGAATACAAAATTTCGGACAACGAAATGTTGTATTGCTTACCGCCGGCCTCATCATGAGGTCGGTATACTTATCCTGTCCTTATCCTACCGTTAAGCGTTGGGCCAAAAGCCCGGCGTCCCGCTCGAATTGAGTTGTTTATCTGGCGGCCCGGAATGCACCGGGCCGCCAGATATCTTTTCGCGGGTTGATTGTCCAGTTCCGAGACAGTGCCGATCAGATCGCGCTGGACATCAAAAAGTGGCCACGTTGACCTTGCCCTCCCAACCAGGCGGCCAAAAATCTGACGCCTCAGAACTGCATCGAAAACGCCATTTGCGCGATGCCCCAGTTGCGGTCGCGATAGAGATTCGTGAACGGCCTCGTTCCCTGCTCCAGATCGCCATAACGCATGAGATAAGGCCCGGCGTAAAGCTGGAGCGTCATGCTGTTCCACGAATACCGCAGACCCACCCCAAACTGATACGTCTCGATGGGCGGCGGGGCGCCCGAGACAGTCAGCGAGTCGAGGATTTCGCCGGTGTCGTGATAGTACGCCCCTCGCACGAAAACCTGCAGCGCCGCGGTGACATCGTACTCGAGGGTTACGCCGCCGTACCAGGCGTTGAACTGCGGGTCTTCATGCGCATAACCGGCGTGCGGCCGAATGACCCAGCGATTTGCGGCGGCGATGTTGGCGGATATTTGATAACTCAAGCGGGGCTCGCGGCCGGAGGTGTCAAATGCCGTCACTTCATTCAAAAGGCGAACGAACGGAGCGATGACATTTTCGGACGAGATGGAAAATCCAATTCGGTTGATCGAGCCGGGCGAGCGCACGACGTGAAAATCCGGATCGGGAACGGCTTCATAGTCGGGCGCCACATCGAATTCGGCGTAGCTCACCGAGGTTTCAAGAAAACCGCGTTCCGGCAGATATTCCCATCGCGCGCCCGCGCCGGCGCTGTAGCCGCTCGGGTGCGCCTCCTTGTAACCCGGGACTTCCGAATACGATTGGCGATAGAATTCATCCAGCCAGGCGGCGCGGTAGTCCCTGAAGCCGTCGTAGTAGCTGCCGGATGCAATGAGAACGATACGCTCCGAGATGCGCGGACGCGCTTCAACGTCCGCAAAATACCGGTCCTTGTGAAGCTCCACCGGGCTTGTCAGCGCGTCGAAGCTTGCGAACGGACGATACTCCAGATCGATCGAGCCATACCCGACCCCGACCGTCCATTCGAGATTCGTTGTTACCGCACTGTATAACAGACGGCTCTCAGTCAGCAGGATATCCGATGCCCACTGCGCTTCCGCCGCAAGGTCCGGCTTATGAGTGAATTCAGCCGCGAAGCCGCAGAACATTGTAACCACCGATATCAGGAGTTGGCTGACCAAGCCAGTGACCGCCGCAAAATCTTGTCGCGTCGTCCGGCGCGAGCGCAGTCGCGTTAGGCCTGCAAAGTTCACTGTTTCCCAGGTCGGCGAACGCTTCTGGCAGAAAAAAGAGAAAAAGCGCCAGGGGACAGGCGCACTCCACGACCTGTCGGAATTCTCAAGCGCCTTGGCTCGCCGCTTGCGTCGTGGAGTGCGCCTGTCCCCTGGCGCTTTTTCATTTGCCTGCGCACGCGGTGCATCCGGTGGCGGCATTGCCCGCGCGACCTCCGAGGCGGCCACTCTCAATTTGCTTCACAATCTCAATCGAGCTGGAAAACGCCGCCGCTTCGCGAAATTGCATGTTGCGCTTGCTGAGCATGACCTGGTCGGAGGGCGAGAGCGTCGAACAACCGGGCAAAAACACCAAACACCAGCAGTAGATCCGAAAGTGGGAAAGTGGGCAGGTGAGAAAGTGAGCCACTTGGGAAGGCCATCTGAAGCGCGTTCTCACTTTCTCACTTTCTCACCTGCTCGCTTTCTGGTGTTTGCTGTTTGCCATTTGGGATTTCAGAGCCTTTGCGCCAGCGCCTTCTGGCTCGCCTCGAAAACCTCCTTGTGCAGCGAATTTCCATTTGCGTCCATCGTGACTACGGACGGGAAGCGCTCGACTTCGAATTCCCAAATGGCTTCCGGGGCGCCGAACTTCTCAAGCAGATAAACGTTGCGCACCGACTTGATGCACTCGGCGAGGACCTGCGCCGCGCCACCAATGGCGTGCAGGTAAACGCAGCCAAATTCGCGGCAGGCGGCAAGCGTGCGATCGCCCATCCCGCCCTTGCCAATGACGCCGCGCAAGCCGAATTCCTTGATCAGTTGCCCCTGGTAGGGCTCCTCGCGGATGGACGTTGTCGGACCGGCGGCGGTAACTTTCCACCGCCCCTGTTCGTCTTTGATCACCACGGGTCCGCAATGGTAAAGGATGCCGTTGCGCAGATTCACCCCGGGCGGAAGTTCGCCGCCTTCGTGCAAGTATTTGTGCACCGCGTCGCGACCAGTGAACAGGACACCGGTGATTTCGACCGCGTCCCCGACTTTCAGCGAGCGAATCTGCGCTTCGTCGCAAGGTGTCTTTAGGTGAATCATGGGAAAGAAAGGCCAAAAACCAGAAACCAAACTAGTACAACCACTCCTCAATGTCCCCCGCCGCGCTCAGCCTCACTCCCTGTCGCCGATACGCCCAGCACATGTAGCTGATACTGACAAAAAATGAGGCCGGCAACCGATTGGCCGCGCCGATTTTCACTCCCAGCAACGTCGTTTTGCCGCCAAAGCCCATCGGGCCGATCCCCAGCTCATTGGCCGTGTTTAAAATGTCCTGTTCCAGCCGATCCAATTCCGCGTTCGGGTTGCGGTCGTCGAGCCGGCGCAGGAATTGTTGCTTCGAAAACTCGTATCCCGTCGCGCGATCGCCCCCGATGCACACGCCGAGGATGCCCGGCCCGCAACCTTTGCCCTGCGCCTGCAACACCGCGTCAAGAATCGCTTTGCGACACCCATCCAAATCGCGATTCGCTTTCAATTTCTCCGCCGGAAGCGAGTATTGCGCCCCGACGTTTTCGCATCCGCCCCCTTTGAGCACCAGGCGCACTTCCGTTTCCGGCTGCCGATGCTGATGAAAATGAATCGTGGGGGAGCCGGGGCCGACATTCGTGCCGTCGTTGACACCGCTCAGCGAGTCCACCGAATTTTGCCGCAGAAACCCCTTCTTCGTCGAGATGCGCACCGCATTTTTGGCCGCTTCTTCAAAGGTGATCTGGTCGAATCCCACCGGGCAATCGACATAGAAAATAATGCTCCCCGTGTCCTGGCAGATCGGCTGCGATTTTTGCTTCGCCAGTTGAATATTCTGCTCGATGATTTTCATGGCCGACTCGGCAATCGTCCCCTTCTTCTCCCGCTCGAGCGAGGCGAGGATCGCCGCCTGCACGTCATCCGGGATCTCGGCCGAAGTGCGTCGAATCAATTCCACCAGCGAATGCTCCAGGCCCGTCATAACTCAACGCTACGGACAGGGGTGGAACGTTGTCAAACGCATCGTGCGCCGGCCTGTCGGCATGCGTGCTGCTATGAAAGTGTGCGCTTTGTTCATCGCACCTCGTTTTACGGCGGCCCGGTCAATGAACCGGGGAAAACAGGCCCCATTTCCTGGCGCTGGGTCATCTCTGATAACTCCATTCAGCTTCTGCCCCCCGTTTCAAGGAAATCCTTCAAATGGAGCTATCTGCTCGCGCGCACCCTGCGGCGGCTCAATCCCGGAAGTTACCTCTGAAACCGCGCATGCGCCGGACCCTCGCTCGCACCGGGCCGCATTCCGTTGACACGTCCGAATAGAACTTCCTTCCGCAGTCAGGACATCCGGAAACGGTAAAATGCGGCCCGCCGTCAACTTACATGCCGTCCCGTGACAATTCTCGTTCCTCGCCTGTACACATGTATCAAACTGGTTTCGCGGGAAAGACACACACGAACATGTTTTGAGACAGTTGCCCCGCTTGACGCGCCAGTCCCCTGGTTTAGCTACGCCGGCGGTTGTTCGGGCGCGGATTCCGCGGGTTCCTCGACTTCTTCGACTTCGGCTCCTTCAGGGCCCTGGGATTGCACGTTGTATTCGTGCAGTTTATTGCGCAGCGTGCGGATGCTGA
>JAKEEH010000032.1 GCA_022616725.1 Limisphaerales bacterium
GCTGCGTTTCTGGTGGGGCGTTACCTCGCACGCGGCTGGGTCGCGAAAAAGATCGAGGGCAACGCCTCGTTTGCGGCCATCGACCGCGCGGTCGCGGACGAAGGCTGGAAAATCGTCGGCCTCACGCGCCTGTCGCCCGTGTTCCCGTTCTCACTGCTCAACTACGCCTTCGGGCTCACGCGCGTGAAGCTGCGCGATTACGTCCTTGCGTCCTGGATCGGCATGATGCCTGGCACGGTGATGTATGTGTATCTCGGCTCGCTGGCCCGCGCGGGCGCAGCGGGTGAGAAGAAATCTCCCGCCGAATGGGCGCTCTACGGCGTCGGCCTCCTCGCCACCATCGCCGTCACGGTGGTCATCACCCGCATCGCCCGCCGCGCGCTGGCCAAGCGCACCAAGCTGAACGCATGAACCCATGAGCACCGCATCCGCCATCATCGCCCGCGAAGGAACCGCCGACAAAACGACCGCTCCGCCTCTGTGGCCGTGGGATGACCATAACCAGA
Organism: Limisphaerales bacterium; assembly: GCA_022616725.1. Lineage (GTDB taxonomy): Bacteria > Verrucomicrobiota > Verrucomicrobiia > Limisphaerales > JAKEEH01 > JAKEEH01. Next base: position 507 of record JAKEEH010000032.1, read on the forward strand.
AACTTTACGGCAACGTCCATCCGCCGGATTGGGTGAACCCCGACCCGGCGCCGCGCTACAATCTCGTCGTCATCGGCGGCGGCACGGCGGGTCTGGTCACGGCGGCAGGTTCGGCGGGACTCGGCGCGAAGGTTGCGCTTATTGAGAAACACCTGCTCGGCGGTGACTGCCTGAACGTCGGTTGTGTTCCATCCAAAGCACTCATCCGCGCCGCGCGCGCTACGGCCGATGTGCGCCGCGCGGCCGAGTTTGGTGTCATCATCAAAGGCGAGGTCTCCGTGGAGTTCGCTGCCGTCATGGAACGGATGCGCCGCCTGCGTGCCGGCATCAGTCCGCACGATTCGGCCGCGCGCTTTCGGGATCTGGGCATTGACGTTTTCATTGGTAGCGCCGCGTTCACCGGGCCGGACACGGTGCAAGTGGGCGACAAGAGCTTGCGCTTTGCCAAAGCCGCCATTGCTACCGGCGCGCGCGCCGCGGCCCCGCCCATTCCGGGCTTGAAGGACGTTCCTTACCTCACGAACGAAACGCTTTTCTCGCTCACTGAACTGCCGAAACGCCTTGGTGTCATCGGCGCCGGCCCCATCGGCTGCGAGATGGCGCAAGCCTTCGCCCGTTTCGGCTCGGAAGTTTTACTCGTGGAAGCCCTGCACGGCATCCTGCCGCGCGAAGACCGCGACGCGGCCGAGCTGGTTCAGACCGCCATTCTGCGCGACGGCGTGAAGCTGCTCTGCTGTGGCAAAGACCTCAAGCTCGCCAAAGACCCGCGCGGCGTCCGGATGCAGGTCGAGTCGCACGGCAAAGGCTACGACGTGCTCGTGGATCAACTGCTTGTCGCCGTGGGCCGCGCGCCCAATGTCGAAGGACTCGGCCTCGAAACCGTTGGGGTCGAGTTCGACAAGAAGGGCGTGAAGGTCAACGACCGGTTGCAGACGGGCAACCCGCGCATCTTCGCTTGCGGCGACATCTGCTCGCCATATCAGTTCACGCACGCCGCTGACTTCATGGCGCGCATCGTGATTCAGAACGCGCTCTTCAAAGGCCGCGCCAAAGCCAGCGCATTGAACATCCCCTGGGCCACCTACACCTCGCCCGAAATCGCCCATGTGGGCCTCTACGAAAAGGAAGCGAAGGACAAGGGCATCGCGGTGGACACCTACACGCTGGAACTGGCCAAGGTGGACCGCGCCATCCTCGACGACGAAACCGAGGGCTTCGCGCGCGTCCACGTTCGCAAAGGCACCGATGAAATCCTCGGCGCGACCATCGTGGCAGCGCACGCTGGCGACCTGATTTCCGAACTGACCCTCGCGATGAATGGCAAGCTCGGCTTGAAAACCGTGGGCGCGACCATTCATCCATACCCGACGCAGGCCGAGGCCATTCGCAAAGTGGGCGACCTTTACAGCCGCACCCGACTGACACCCTTCGTGAAGAGACTCTTCGCTAAGTGGCTGGCCTGGCAGCGGCAATAAACTAACTGGAAGACTGATGCACAGTAGCAAACCCGGCAAGACGGTTACCTCGAAATCGCCCGCTTCAACTACAGCGAAGTGTCCGCGCTGCGGAGTTGAAGGCCGCGGAGTCAGCGCCATCACGGTCGCTTCACTCGTCAAGCCGGAAACCTTGGCACGACTCAGCGGGCAAGGGGGTTTCCGCTTCTGTGCTACCCAGGAATGCGAGGTCGTGTACTATTGTCGTGAACGCAGTGAAGTTGTCGATCGGGCCGAAGTCAGGGTTCCCGTGTTTCAAAAAAGCGCGTCGCCTGAACGGCCTGTGTGCTACTGCTTTCAGCACACAGTGGGGGAGATTGAAAACGATGTACGCGCCACTGGCGCCTCGCCCGTGCTCACAGACATCAAGGCGCAGTGCGCCAAAGGCCTGGACGCCTGCGAACGCAACAATCCGCAGGGCGCCTGTTGCCTCGGTAACGTGCAGCGCGTTTTGAAGGAAGCGCAGTCGCGCGCCGGGCGCAGCGTAGCTGGTCCCGCGCCGGCTTCACATGAGCCAGAGGCAACTCAATCGGATCGGTGCTGCCATGTCACAAAGCCAGCGCTGAAGACTGGCTCCGCCAAAGCCGCGAACCGGGCGGGACTGCTCGCCGGCATCGGCGCGGTGGTGACGGCGGCATTGGCTTCCGCCTGTTGTTGGCTGCCGCTGTTGATTGTCTTTGGCGTTTCGACTGTTGGAGTGGCCGGTTTTTTCGAGACGTATCGCGTGTGGTTTCTCGGAGGCACTGCGATGTTGCTCGCGACGGGGTTCTATCTTGTTTACTTCCGCAAACCAGCCTGCGCGCCTGGCAGTGCGTGCGCCACACCAAACCCGCGGCTTCAGCGCGTGAATCGACTGATGCTTTGGACGGCCACAGCCATTGTGCTCGCATTCGCGCTCCTTCCAAACTACGCCGGCAGCTTGGTGGGACGCGGGAAGAACAAAGCCGTTGGTTTAACCGGGCCAACGATGAAGTTTTCTGTCAGCGGCATGACCTGCGTCGCGTGCGCCGCTGGCCTGGAGAAGGAACTGGCCCGCGCGCCGGGTGTGCTCTCGTCGCATGTGGATTACGCTGCGAAAACCGCAGAAGTGATGGTCGCGCCAACATCGGCCACTGCATCTGATGTCATTCGCGAACGTATCGAAATGGCAGGGTATCAGGCGGTGCTCGTCCAGCGCGGTGAGACGACCAGGTGAGGTCGCCGGAAGCCACGAGATGACGCTTGCGCTTTGGTCTGCGCGACTCGACCTCGGATGGGTGAAGGCGTCGCGGAAATAGGGCGGTTTCTGGAATAAGTCGTCCCTTCAACGGTTCCTATCTTGGAACTGATTTGAGTTATTGAGATGACTCCCGAAAAAGTGATTCTCGTCTATAACGCCGATGACGGGCTGTTCAACGCGTTGTCAGACTGGGCGCACAAACTCTTCTCCCCGGCGACCCATCAATGCCATCTCTGCCGATACACCATCGGTCTGAGTGGCATGCGCTTTCCTTGGAAGGAGTTCCTTGAATCGCTGGGCTGCCCGCTGCTTTTCTTCCACCGTCCTGATTTTCGCGAACTTTATCCGAACCTGAACGTCCGTTTTCCGGTGATTCTGGTCGAAGTCGGCGGTGAACCAACGGTCCTCCTCTCGGCCAGCGAAATCGCCAAGTCCGGCAGCCTCGACGGGCTAATCGAGGCAACACGGGACCGATTCACTTACCTAACGTCGCAGCAGCAATTCCATGAGTTGAATGGAATACTCACGGCGGGGACGCGTGCGGGGGCGCATGAGGAAGACGGTCATGAACTTTGAAAAAGGACCTGGCGGCTATGCCGGTTGCAGTGCGGTTTCACGCGGGCCGGAAGTTTTGCTCCTCTTCACCCGTTTCCCGCAGCCCGGCCGGAGCAAGACACGGCTTATTCCCAGTTTGGGCGTCGCCGGCGCCGCGCAACTTCAGCGCGAGATGACGGAGCATGTGCTGAAGCGTATGTGGCCGCTCACGTTTCGCCGGAACCTGCGACTGGAGGTGAGATTTGCCGGCGGTTCGGTGCGTGCGATGCGTCGCTGGTTGGGCGGCGAACTCGAATTCCGGTCGCAGCGCGACGGGGACTTGGGCCAGCGACTCCAAAACGCCATCGCAAGATCGTTCGCGTCTGGCGCGAAGGCGGTCGTGGTGATCGGCGCAGATTGTCCAGGTGTGGATGACCGTTTGGTCGAACGCGCATTTGAAGCACTGCGCGAGCATCCCTTGTATTTGGCCCGGCGAGGGACGGGGGCTATTACCTTGTCGGTCTGCGAAGTCCGATGCCCCAGTTGTTCGAGGGTGTCGCCTGGGGCACCGGCAGCGTGTTGCAGACATCCATCGCGATAGCGCGCGCCCGCGGTATGGAGCCTGCGCTGTTGCCGGAGTTATCGGACGTTGACGAGCCGGCGGACTTGGAAGTGTGGCACGAGGCAAGTCGCGCGAGCCGCACTGTCTCGGTGATTATCCCGACGCTCAACGAAGCCGAGCATTTGGAAACCACGTTGAAACAGGTGACCGCTGACCGGTCGGTGGAAGTCATCGTAGCCGATGGCGGCAGTCGCGATGAAACGCTCCACATCGCGTCAGCCTACGGAGCCATGCTGGTGAAGAGTCCGGCTGGCCGGGCGCGGCAGATGAATGCGGGGGCCGCTGTGGCCAGCGGCGAAGTGCTCCTCTTTCTCCACGCGGACACTCTGCTGCCTGTCGGTTACCGTGACTTGGTGCTCACGGCTGTTTGCCAGCCAGCAGTTGTCGGCGGCGCGTTCGGTTTCCGGATTCGCGATGCGTTCCCCGGGCGTTGGTTGGTCGAGTGGACGACCCGTCTGCGCTCCCGTCTGTTGCGCGCGCCTTATGGCGACCAAGCCCTGTTCGTTCGACGATGGGTTTTCGAGCACTTGGGAGGCTTTCCCGACCTCCCGCTGATGGAGGATTACGAGTTCGTGCGACGCTTGCGCAGACTCGGAAGAATCACACTGCTCGATGCGCCCGTGCTCACCTCCGGCCGACGCTGGTCACGCCTCGGCTTCGTGCGAGCCACGTTGATCAACAAGCTCGTCATCCTCGGCTACCGGTTTGGTGTTCCACCTGAGCGGCTCGCCGCACTGTATCGCGGGACTCGCAGCGTGTCGGAGCAGGGCTGGCGACAATCCAGCGGCGCCGGAATAGTCACGGCATCTCAGCAAGGACGCGGAATAAACACGCGGACTCGCCTTTCCAATACAATGTTGAGCGGCGTTCTCGGTGGCAACCTTGCCAGGCGAGACCGTCGAGACTCACTGGATTGAAAAGACATCACATGAAAAAACTGTTTGTTGTACTGAGCCTGGGCGCAAGTCTGCTCCTGATGATCAGCGTGTCGGGATGCGGCGATTCCTCCTCAGATTCGGACGGCAAGAAGAGCGAACCGGCGCAAGGTTCGGACTCAAAGCCCGCGGAGGGGTCTGGCAAGAAGTAAAGGGCGCACTGCGCCTGCCTCAAAACGACTCATGCATCCCCTGGGCGGGAGGTGCTCCGCGCTGAACTGATTTGCGCGGACGCTGCCGCACCTTGGCATTTCGCTGTGTCACGGCTCGGCTCAATCAACGGCCTGTTGTGTCTCGGCGCAGCACAACTTCTCACATGGTGCGTGGTGGCGTCGCTGGCCACTCGCTTCGCGCCGGGAACCGATTTTGCTCAACGACCGCTCCTCCTCGTGGTCGGCTTGCTGGGCTGCAACTTCGCGCTCTACCTCGCCAGCTTGCAACTTGTTTCGAGAGTTTCCACGAAGCCGGCGACAGATTCGGGCGCAAAATCGGCCAGTGAACGGGGAGTAATCGTCTTGGTGGTGACCTTCGCCGTCCTCTTTCGACTGCCGCTGTGGTGGTCGCAGCCGATTCAGGAAATCGACATCTACCGCTACTTGTGGGACGGCCGCGTCGTAAAGGAGGGCGTCAGCCCGTATCGCTACAGCCCCGCTGAAGTCGAACGGGCGAGCGCGAACCCGGACACGCAGGCAGACTTGGAGCGTTTGGTGGCGCTTCGTAAGCGCTCCCCGGAAATTGAAGCCGTCTTCGGTCGTATCGACCACCGGGAAGTCCCGACGGTTTATCCGCCTTTCAGCCAGGTCGTGTTCGCCGCTGCCGCATGGTTGACGCCAGAGCAAGCGCCGGTGTCGACGCAAGTGCGGGTGTTGAAGTCGATGTTCCTGGCCTTCGACCTTGGCACGATCTTCCTCGTTATCGGGCTGCTGCGAGCTGTGCGAAAGCCCGCTGGCCTCGCGTTGGCTTACGCCTGGTGCCCGCTCGTCCTCAAGGAATCTGCCAATTCCGGTCACATGGATGCCATCGCCGTGTGCTTAACCACGGCGACTCTCTACTTGGTCATGCGCGCGTCCTCCGCTCGGCTGGAAGTCTCGGGTGGCGTCCGAGCGCAGCGATCATGGCTCTACCATTTCCTGGCTGCGGCTCTCTGGGCAGGCGCCATTCTGGCGAAACTGTATCCGGTCGTGCTCGCGCCACTGTTGTTCTCGTGGTGGTGGCGGCGACTGCGATGGCGGACGTTGGCCGCAGCGAGCGTGCTTGTCGGGGTGCTCGTTGTCGGGTACGCCACATTGCCGGGCGGAGCGGACCGCAGAGCGTCAGCATTTTCGGCCTCGTTGCGAGAGTCGGGAACAACGAACACTGAACACGCAGCGACTGATCCGGGAACGTTCGCTGGACTCGCTCGTTTCATCCGGGGATGGGAGATGAATGATCTGCTGTTTTCCCTGGTTTACGAGAACATCAGACGCCCCGCATCGGAACCCGGCGCTCGACCCGCCCCTTGGTACGCCGCCGTGCCCGGAAGTGCGCGCGAACGCTTTCACACGGTGCTGACTAACCTCCTCCGTCATGCTGGGATGGACTTGACCGAACTGAACGTGCCGTTCCTCATCGCACAAGTCCTCACCGGTCTCAGTGTGCTGGCCATCGCTCTTTGGACCGCACTCCACCACTGGCCCGAAGATCGCGGTGAAGAATTGCTGAGGCTCGCATTTCTCTGCCTGGCCTGGCTCTGGTTTCTCAGCGCGACACAAAACCCGTGGTATTGGACATGGGCAATGCCATGCGTGATCTTCACTTCGCGCCCGTGGCTGTCCGTCTCGGGCTTCGCGCTGATTTACTACCTGCGCTTTTGCTTCGTTAACGAATTTCCACAGCCAACTCTTCCGGGGAGTCTGACGGGCCAAAGGTTCTTCGATGAGGTCGTGGTGTGGGTCGAGCATCTGCCCGTACTGCTCGCGCTCCTGTGGTGCCAGTTCGCCAAACCACGACTTGTCCATTTATCTGTGCAGCTCGTCAGAAATCCACGTGCAACCGGGTTTGGAAGCTGTGGGCGTTTCCGTCGTGATTGACGCCAGACACGGTGCGGTCGAGCATCGAATAAACATAGTTGAACTGGATTTTCATGTTGGGATTCAGATACCAGTTCAGACCACCGGTGATGTCATTCAGTCTGCCGCCGGTAATTCCGGAATCGTTGAGGTCGAGGGACGAGTAGCGTACTGCCAACTCCCAAGCGCCGAGCCCGCCGTCGTCGAAGGAGAGACTGTGTTTGGGGCTGAGTCGGTCAATTGTGGCCGTCGATGCTTTGTAAGTGCGGTGTTCACCCGTGATAAACCAGCTTCCAGCGACGTAATAGCCGCTGAACTGGGCCGTGTCAGCGGTGGTCCGGTCCAACCATGTGTAAAAGTATTCGCCTTGCAGGGAGAATGGCCCCCAAACGAACAGCGCTTCGGTACCGAGCAGGAATTGATTGTCGGCAGCGATGTTTCCAGTGTCCACTAACCGCGGCGCCAGATGGGCCTCTGGACGCGAACGGAACCTGACCACGCCATTCTCCGGTCCAACTACCGTGCCGCTCACACCCAAGTGCAGAAAGCGAGCGCCCTTGGATTCAGCGTCGTAAAAGGGCAAGCCGGTCAGCCGGCCCACCACGCGGTAGTCGCTGTCGAGGGGTGTTCCCCCATCGACGCCGGCCCGCAGTTCAGTGCTGGTAAAACCGCCCAAAGCCCAAGTCGTGCGTTCGTTGAACAAGGTGTTGGCGAGCATGATTCCGGTATTGCGTTCCGGCCAGAACGCCTCGACCGGGAGCGATCGCTCCAGGAACATCAAGAACCGGCTGCTCGTCAAGCCTTCGAGGCTGGAGGGCTCCTTGAAATGCCCCGCCTGAAACTTGCCCACCGCTGGAATCTCGCTAAGTCCCAGGTAAACATCCTTGAACGCTACGTCGGCCTCGGCGAAATCAAGCTCGACTTTGTAGAAGGCTGGCGCGGAGAAACGATACTCGCCTTCGAGAGAAAGCCGCGCGCGGCGGAACTCCGTTCCGGCGGGAATGTCACCGATCCCTGGGATGGAGCGGACATCGCTGTCCTCTGAAAACACAGCTGCGTCCAAGTCAATCCGGCCGCCAAACTTGCCCTTGAACTTCTTGTCGCCAGATTCAAAATTCAAACCGTCCTTCCAGAAGACTCGGATGTTTTTGTCTGTGAGCGTGGCCTTCTTGGCCTGCTCCTCGCGCTCGGCCAGCGCTGCTTTTGCTTCTTGTTCTGTCAACAGGCCCTTTTTGATCAGCGCATTCAGTGTCGGGTCCGAGGTCTGCGCGAGAGCGCGGCAGGCACAGTGGGACGCCAATACCACAGCGACCAGCAGAAGCATAAAACGCCGGACTTTGGGTCTTGTCAGCATTGTTGGCCGGGGAGCGTTCTTGGATGCTCCACAAGTTGCAGTCGCGATGGGAGGGACGGCATTCAGTTTGGCAGGCATAGTTTGATAGCGCTTGTTGGGTTCACGGCAGTTTCCACTTAGGTAAATCTCCAACACTGGATTTTTATTACAGCAATGTGACAAATGCGCTACGGCGTTGCGGCGGATGCAGTGAGACGAGCCCCACGACTCACCCAAAGCTCACAGACTTCGCCCATCGTGCTTGAACGGTGGACGTAGGACGGAGGCCAGCCGCTTTGAAGGAGGATTGCCACGTCGAAAATGCCTGTAATAAACCACACCACTCAGGGATTAGAGTATGTGGATGTGGGCGAGGAAGGCAGCAGCGAGCGCGAACGAAGCAAGTCATCAACCGTGGTTCGGCATGAAAGTCAAAGCGGCAATTCGAGCAGCCAATGCGTCAATGTGGTTGAACGCCGGTTTCGTCCTGGCGCAGGCGGTTCCGGTCGATCCGATTACAGTCCCGTTATTCGACGATGCGGTCTCCTGCCGCGTTCCTGTGAGCGTGTTCGACGGCACGAACTTCTTCTTGGTGGATACGGGAACGTCCGTAACTGTCGTCGATGCCCGCTTTCGCGAACGCCTCCGGGAGCCGGTGCGTCGCTTTGACGGACACGACTTGTATCGCAGTCCGAACATTTTGCTGGGCCAGCACGCGCTCGGACTCGACGAGGTGATCTGCGCCGACCTGTGCATGTTCAGGCGCATCGCTGGCGAACGTTCCGAGGGAATACTCGGAATGGACTTCCTCAAGGACCATGTTGTTGAGATGGATTTTGAACGGAATCGGTTCTCGGTCAGCAAAACTGTCCGCGAAGCTGCAAAGCAAGGCGCTCGGAGGGTTCCCATGACTCCGTTGAACGGACGCCATTTTACCATTCCCGCCATCCTGAACGGCCATATGAGTCTGAACTTGCAAATCGACTCAGGCGACAGCAGCACGGTGTCGTTGATCCAGAGTGACTGGGACATGGTGTTCCCGCCAAACGGAAATCCGCGGACATATCGTGTGTTACTGGCTGGAATCGCCAAAGCGCCAACGGGCAGCCGCGTCGCCCGTGTGCAGAGTCTGGAGGTTGGCGGTCACGTCGTCTCCAACGTGCTTTGTGCGTTGAGGGTGTTTCCGGGCGGTTCGTCCAGCGTCGGAATCGGATTCCTGCGCCGGTATTTGGTGAGTTTCGACTTTCCCAATCGCATGCTCTATCTGCGCCCAAGTCGGGAATTCAACACGAAGGACGAACATGACATGAGCGGACTTCATCTCCTGAGGCAAGAAGGGGCCGTTGTGGTTCACTCCGTTGATGAAGCCAGCCCGGCACTGCTCGCCGGGATTAAGCGGGGCGATGTGATCGTTGCCATCAATGGTCGGAGATGCTCCGAGATGAAAATGAAAGAGCTTCGACAGATTCTGAGTGCCGAGTCGGGCGCCAAAGTGTCCGTTGAAACCCAACGCGATGGAAAAACGACTCGGGCTGAGTTTTTCCTCAAGCAATTCCTGTGATCGCATGCAAGCCGTCCTTGTAACATATTCGTAACATTTCTGTAATAAATCGTGCGCTCCTTGGATTTGAACCTGTTGGAAGCGGCTATGGACGAACGTCAAAAGAATTCGCCGGATGGGTTTTTGAACCTGCTCCGTCCGATACGACGCGAGCTGGAAGTGTACTGCCGACGGCTGGTTTGGAACCAGCACGATGCGCCTGACGCGATCCAGAACGCGGTGCTTAATGCTTTCAAAGCGTTTGACCGTTACCACGACGACAACAATTTTCGTGCCTGGATGTTCAAGATCCTGACTCACGAAGTCTTCAAGTTGAATCGCAAGCATGGACGATTGGCGCAGTTCGAGTTCCAGCTTGAGCCGGAGGAGCTTGACGCCCTGCCCGGCTTGGCCGACGGCACCGGCGGTCGGGATTGGCTCTCCGCACCAGAGGCTTTGGCGGAGTGCATGGACGAGCAACTCATCGCGGCGCTCAAAACGCTGACGGAAGCTGAACGCGCCGTGATGCTAATGCGCGCTATCGGTGAGTTTCGTTATCGAGAGATTGCGGATGCCTTGGAGATCCCGCTGGGCAGTGTCATGGGAAATCTCTCGCGCGCGCGAAAAAAGATGCAGGCTGCTGTCCTGCGCTCAAGACGGAGGTCCGTGTTATGAAGTGCAACGAAGTTCGTAATTTGGTGCTGGTGTATTTGGACTCGGAGTTGGATGCCAAGACCAGCCAGGAGGTTGAACGACACCTGCGAGGGTGTGCCGAGTGCGCCGAGCTATTCGCGCACGAGCAAAAATTCGATGAGCGCGTGTCTTCTGTTTTGCGGCGCGGCCAGGCCACGCTCGAACTATGGGAGCGCGTCGAGTCCCGGCTGCGCCCGAGGCCAAGGCTCAGTTGGCTTTTCCGAAGGTGGAGGCCGGTGACGATCGGCGGTATCGCCGTTTTGGCCTCCTCTGCTGTTTTGGCGCTCCTGATCAATCTCCGGTCCAATAGCACTTCGCTCGACATCGCCTCCAACGTCGATCCAGACCACACAAAGTATGTGGCCGGTCAACTCACGCCGCAGTTTGAAAACCAGCCTCCGACCGAGGCGTTGTCCAAGGAGCAAGGCCGGTTGGATGCGGCGGCATTCTCGAAGCTCCCTGCCACATCGGGATTCCGATCCGAGGGCAAACGGGTATGCCATCTGTCAGGAGTTCCCGTGGCTTGGATTATGGGGCGCGACGGCGGGCTCCCGGTCTCGGTCGTGGTACTGCGACGAGACGAACTGGTCAACTTCCCGCAGTTGCGCGAGCGCCTGGAAGCGGGGCATCCGGTGGTCTGTGTCCGGACGGGACGATACCAATTCGCGGCACGCGTGGTGGGCGAGCATGTCGTGTGCGCAATGGCCGCCACTTCGCAGGAACGGCTGGAAGCGCTGGTGAAGAGCGTGCCGGACGCTGGCTGACGCCCAGAGCCAATCTCCATTATTCACACGGGAAATCGTAACAAGCTCATGAAAACATCAAGAATCATCCTCACACTGGGTGTTGCAGCGCTGCTCGCAGGCTGCTCCTCAACGCCGGTAGTCTTTGATCCAGTCGGACCGGCACCACCAAGACAGGACGCGCTGACACCGAAAGGTTATCTTCAGGTTTACACCGAGACGGATACGGTTCCAGACGGCGACAACACGTATTACTACCCCCACGCCGACTACTCCGTTTACTCGACGAATGGTGCTTTCGTCATGCGTGTCAAGAATGCCAGCTTTCGCCGCGACGAGACTCCCGCCATTGCCACGCTACCAGTAGGCACTTATCATCTGCGCGCGCCGTTCGTCGGAATCCCTGTGGTCATAAAGCGGAGCAGAACCACTGTGGTGCACTTGGATGGCCAATGGCGGCCCGATCGTCCGCGCGACGAGATCAAGGATGAGGATCTGGTCAAAACGCCGAGCGGGCGCGTCATCGGCTGGCGCGCGAAGTGAGGCGGCTTCGTCTCGAATCGAACGCGGCAACCGGCTCACTGCCCGGAGGACAACTGTCACATGATTAAGGGCGCCCTCAAAAACCCATATGCCGTCGCCGTCTTGGCGCTGGCGATTCTCGTCATCGGCCTGACGGCTATCACCCGCCTGCCAACGGACATTTTACCCACGTTCAAAACATCCGCCGTTCAAATTCTCACCTTCTATCCGGGAATGCCGGCGGAGGTCATGGAGAAGGACATCACGACGCGGCTTGAACGCTGGACCGGTCAGGCCAACGGGGTCGCGCGGCAGGAATCCAAATCCATGGTCGGCGTGAGCGTGGTGAAGGATTTTTTCCGCGAAGATGTTGATCCGAACACCGCGATGTCGCAGGTCACGTCGCTGGCGATGAGCGATCTGTATTACCTGCCGCCGGGCACGATCCCGCCAATGGTCATGCCGTTTGACCCGACGGCTTCCATTCCGCTTTGTCTCATCAGCGTGTCCAGTCCCACGTTTGATGAGACGAAGCTTTACGACGTGGCCTACTTCGATCTGCGCAATCGCCTTCAATCCATTCCCGGCGTCATTGCGCCTGCCGTTTATGGCGGGAAGCTCCGTCGCATTCTGGCTTACGTTGACCCGGAAAAGGCGTCGTCGCGTGGGTTGTCTCCGCTGGATGTGATCAACTCCATCCGCAATTACAATGTGATGATTCCGACCGGCAACGCCAAGTTCGGCGCGCTGGATTACCAGATCAACGCGAACGGCATGGTGGCGACCGTGAAGGAATTGAACGATCTCCCGCTCAACGTCGGAAACGGTTCGCCCACCTACATTCGGGATGTCGCAAGCGTGGAAGATTCCAGCCAGATCCAACTGAACGTCGTGCGCGTGGACGGCAAACGGCAGGTCTATATCCCCATTTACCGTCAGCCCGGCGCGAACACGATTGCGGTGGTCGAAGGCATCAAGGCACAGCTCAAACCCATTCTCGAACGCATCAAAGGCATCAATCTCGACGTGGTCATGGACCAGTCGTTTTATGTGCGCGAGTCCATCAACAACCTGATTCACGAGGCGATCATCGGCGCGGGTCTGGCGGCGTTGCTGGTGTTGATCTTCCTCGGCAGCTTCCGTCCAATGTTCATCGTGCTGCTCTCGTTGCCGCTGGCCTGTCTTGGTGCGTTCATCGGTCTTTATTTCACCGGCGAAAGCCTGAACGCGATGACGCTCGGCGGTCTGGCGCTGGCGGTGGGCCTGCTGATTGACCAATCCATCGTCGTCATCGAAAACGTTGAGCGCCATCTTGCGCTGGGCAAGTCGCCAATGGACGCGGCGCGCGACGGCGCGATGGAAGTCGCCAAGCCGCTGCTGATCATCACGGTGACGCTGGCGGTGGTCTTTTTCCCGGTGGTGTTTCTCACCGGCATCGGAAAGTTCCTCTTCACGCCGCTGGCCAAGACGGTCATCATCGCCATTGGCACGAGTTACATTCTTGCGTTGACGCTCGTGCCGGTCTGCGCCGCGAAATTTCTCCGGCACAAGGTTTCCCCCATGCGCGCCGAAAAGCGCGCGCGCATTCTCAAGCAGGAATCCGGCGAGCACCCTCATGCGTCAGTGGGAGACGAAGAACGCTTCGAAGTTGAGGAGGAGCGCGGCTGGTTTCATCGTGTCCGCCAGGTTTATACGCGACTGCTAAACAAAGCCCTCGCCCTGCGCTGGGTTGTGCTGGGAGCGACGGCAGTTCTGTTCGTTGGCTCGCTGTTTCTCTTCAAGTTGATGGGAACAGAATTGTTTCCGCAGACCGATGCCGGCCAATTCATGGTCAAGGTGCGCGGGCAAACGGGGCTGCGCATCGAGCGAAGTGAAGAACTTATTGCCGAAGTCGAAAAGGTCATCTCCACGACCATCCCGGAGAAGGAACGGAAAATCATCATCTCGAACATCGGCGTGCTGCTCGACTGGCCCGCCGCCTACACGCCGAATTCCGGGCCGCAAGACGCTTTCATTCTCGTCCAGCTCGCCGAGAAGCACGGGCGCTCGACGTTTGATTACGTGGATGAATTGCGCGCGAAGCTGCCCGAACAATTCCCCGGAATCGAGTTCAGCTTCGACACCGGCGGCATGATGTCAGCCGCGCTCAACGGCGGTTTGCCTTCACCGATCAACATTCAAGTCGAGGGCAACCAACTGGAAGCGGCGCATGAAATCGCGGAGAAAATCAAACGCTTCGCCGAAACCGTCCCGGGCGCGGTGGACGTGCGCATCCAGCAGCGGCTCGACGCGCCGGAAATCAAGGTGGACGTGGACCGCGTCAAATCCGCGCAGGTTGGCATCACGCAAGAGGAAGTCGTCAAGAACATCGTCACCGCGCTCAACAGTTCCATCAACTTCGCGCCGTCGTTCTGGATTGATGAGCGCAACGGCAATCACTACTTCATCGGCGCGCAATATCGGGAGTCGGACATCAAGTCGCTGGAGACCGTCCTCGATATTCCCATCACCGGAAAGAAGCAGGCCACTCCGATTCCCCTGCGCAATCTGGCCACATTCAAGCGCGCGACCGCGCCGTCCGAAATCAATCACCTCAACATCACGCGCGTCACCGACATCTACGTGAACGTGCGCGGTCGTGACATCGGTTCGGTGGCGGCCGACATCGAGAAATACATCAACCAAATCAAGAACGACCGGGCCGAAGTGCCGGAGGGTTACTACATTCAGATGCGCGGCGAGGTGAAGTCCATGCGCGACTCGTTTCAATCGCTCGGCTTTGGGTTCGCGCTGGCCGTCGTGCTGGTTTATCTGGTCATGGTCGTCCAGTTCCGTTCGTTCCTTGATCCCTTCATCGTGATGTTTGCCGTGCCGCTCGGGTTGATCGGCGTGGCGCTGATGCTCTACTTCACGGGCACGTATCTGAGCATCCAATCGGCGATGGGCATCATCATGATGGTTGGCATCGTGGTCAGCTTCAGCGTCATCATGGTGGACTTTGCGAATCGCATTCTGGAGGAAGCCCGCGAAAAAGGTCAGCCCAAAACCGTCCGCCAGGCAATTGTGGAATCAGCAACGCTTCGGTTACGGCCAATTCTGATGGTCGGTCTGGCGGCCATTCTTGGTCTGACTCCGATGGCCATCGCCGGTGGCGCGAACATCCCGCTGGCCCGCGCGGTGGTCGGCGGCCTGCTCGCCGCAGTGGTGATGGTCCTGTTCGTTGTGCCGATTCTCTATCTGTTGTTCAAAGCGGAGAAAAAAACTTAAGCCGCTTCGTGAAATCTCTAACATGAAAAAACTTTTGCTCCATTTCCTGACAGGCTGCGCCGGAATTCTCGCCGCCGGTTTGTTGACCGGCTGTGACCGTTCCGCGAAGGCGAATGCCTCTGCTGCCGCGCCCGTGCCGAACGTGCAAGTCGTTCACTTGAAGCCCGGAGAAATCACGCGTCGCGTCACACTGCCGGGCAATCTTCGTGCGTATCAGGAAACGATGCTTTACGCGAAAGTGCCGGGCTATTTGAAATCCATTGCGGTGGACCGCGGCGATTGGGTGAAGGCGAACGATGTGCTAGCGGAAATCGAAGCGCCGGAGATGCTGGCGGATGTCACCAAAATCAAGGCCGAAGTCAAAGTGGCAGAGTTGGAGGTCAAACGCGTGGACGAAGCTATCAAGAAAGCGCCGGACCTGGTCATGCCACAGACCGTGGATGCCGCACGGGGCAAGTATGAAATTGCCAAAGCAAATCTCGAACGCATCGAGACCCTGCTCGGTTATTCAAAAATCACCGCGCCATTTGGCGGCGTTATCACGAAACGTTGGGTGGACGTGGGCGCGTTCATTCCAGCGGCCACGTCCAGCAGCGCGGCCCGCAGCGCCGCCGTCGTCACGCTCATGGATTTCAGCCGAGTCCGCATTGATGTGGCCATTGCCCAACCGGAAGTTCCGCTCATCAAAAAGGATGTGCCGGTGAAAGTCACGGTCGCGGAACTGCCGGGCCGCGTGTTTGATGGAAAAATCACACGCTTCGCCTACGCGCTCGATGAATCCACGAAGCAGATGATGGCGGAAGTTGAAATCCCCAATCCCGACCACGCGCTGCGCCCCGGGATGTATGCCAGTTGCCAAATCGCGTTGGAGAAGAAATCCGACGCGCAACTCCTGCCCGCCGAGGCGCTCATCACCGAGAAGAACAAGAGTTTCGTCTATTGCTTTCGCGACAACAAGGCGGCCCGCGTTCCGGTGAAGACCGGTTTTGATGACGGCATCTCGGTGGAAATCCTGGACGGCCTGAAACCCAACGAAGCCGTGATCGTGGCCGGCAGGCAATCCGTCACGGATGGTCAAACCGTCAACGCCACGGAGGCACCTTCGCCCGCGCAGTCCGAAAAACCCCAATCCACGCCACAACAGAAATAGAATGAAAACAACCTTGTGTTGCCTAACCGGCATTCTTCTCCTGAGTCTCGGCTGCGCGACGAACTACCACACGGTGTTGCGAGATCCCGTGGGACCATGTTCACCAGAGCAAACTGCCGGCGGCACGACCAGCGGGTATCTCGTGGTGCATCCGAGCTGGGACGTTGGCTATCGCATTGATTCCGACTATGTGGCGCGGTTGCCATACGATGTCTTCTCAGCGGATGGCAGGCGAGTGCGACACGTCGCCGGTAGCGGCCCTGGATTCATCTGGCGTCCGACCAGTTTGCTGCTGGCCGCTGGGGAATACAGGGTTGCCTCGTATATGCCGAGTCTTGGCCACACTGCCGTTCAAGTGCAAATCCGGTCCGGCCAAACCACCACGCTGTACTTGGACGGCAGTGGCAACCACCTGAAGAAGGATGTAGCCGCCGAGAAGAATCTGGTTCTGCTTCCAGACGGCGACGTGGCTGGTTGGCGAGCTAGTGGCGATCCATCTGAAAAGGCAAAGTGAATATCACTCCTCCACGACGAACGACCGGCGGCTGGATGCTTGTGCGCGCAGACTCAAGTCCTGTTGTCCTGGCATCATGTTGGCAGATGACGGCATTTCTCCTGACTCTGCTTTTGACCGTGAATTGTGGCCTCGGCGCTGATTCACCCGGTCGCGATGCAAACATCGGCAACACCAACCAAGCTCTCATTGACCTGCCCACAGCTTTGCGCCTCGTCGGGGCGCAGAATCTCGACATTCAATTGGCGCGCGAACGACTCGCCGAAGCCCAAGCCCTTCACGACAGCGCGCTGCTTCAGTTCTTCCCGTGGGTAAGCGCGGGAATCTCCTACCGCCGACACGACGGCAACACTCAATCCACCGAGGGAGACATTGTGGACGTGAACAAGCAGAGCTATGCGCCGGGCGCTGCCCTTATCGGCCAGTGGGAGCTGGGTGATGCCATTTACAGAAAACTCGCCGCCAAACAACTCGAACACGCCGCGAACCACGCGCTTGAAGCGCAACGTCAGGACAGTGTCCTGGCGGCAGCGCGAGATTATTTCGAGCTTGCACTCGCGCAGGCCGCCGTCGGCGTAAATCGCGACGCAGTGCGGATTTCGACAAACTACGAGGCGCAGGTTCAGGCTGCGGTCAAGGCGGGCATCGCGTTCAAGGGCGACGCGCTTCGCGTCTCTGTTCAGGCCGAGCGTAACCGGCTGGTGTTGCGCCAAGCGTCCGAACAGCAACGGACTGCCGCTGCCCGGCTCGCACAGACACTTCACCTGGACCCTTCGGTCGAATTGGTTGCACGCGACACGGACCTAGTGCCGCTCACGCTGAATGAGACAAACGCGGCCTTGGACGGGCTAGTCCAGCAGGCACTCTCCGCGCGGCCGGAGTTGAAACAGCGTCATGCGTTAGTCGAGGCAGCCCGAGAGAACAAGAACGGAACGGTTTACGGGCCGTTGATTCCGTCCATCGGCGCTTCAGCGTTTGGCGGCGGGTTGGGTGGAGGTCAGAACGGCGACACTGGCAACTTCGGACATCAGAAGGATTATTTCGTAGGTATCGGCTGGCGCATCGGGCCGGGCGGCCTGTTCGATTTCAGTAGCCAAAAGGCGGCGAAAGCGCGCCTAAACTCAACCCGGTTTGGGATGGAAAAAATCCACGATGAAATCGTCCGGCAGGTCGTGGAAGCTTTCACCCGGCTGCAATCGCAGTCCGAACAGATCAACATGGCTCGGCGCGGATTGACTGCCGCCGAAGACGGGCTGCGGCTTGCCCAACAGCGACAGGAGTTCGGCGTCGGGATCGTCCTGGAGAACATCCAGGCTGAACAGGACTTGACCCGCGCACGCACGGATTACTTGAAAGCCGTCGCCGAATTCAATAAGGCGCAGTATGGACTTTCCAAAGCGGTCGGTGTGTCGCCGATGTCACCTTGAAGTGAAAAGCGCTGAACATGAGAATCCGTTCAATCTTCCCGAAGTGCACCGGAATAAACTCTCTCCGTGGTGGTTCCCATCATGGAAAGACCAACTGATGAGCCGCGTACGCGGTGTGCGCGGCTAAGCTAGGTCATCAGCCGCATCACGAAGAAATGACATGAAGAATCGAATCAACATTGCGTCGGAAAGTCTGTCGCGCCGCGACTTCGGCAAACTGACCGTGGCCGCGTTCAGCGGCGTCCTGCTGGGCTCAACCCTCGCCGGAAGAGCCGCCGACAAGGATGCCAAGCCTGATCCAAAGCTGCTGCTGGCAGAGCCGCACACCTGTCGCGGCCTCAACACCTGCAAGGGCAAGGGCAAAGGGAGTGAGAACGCCTGCGCCGGCCAGGGCAACTGCGCGACCGCTGAAAAACATTCCTGCAAAGGCGAGAACACTTGCAAGGGCCAGGGTGGTTGCGGTGAGTATCCCGGACAGAACTCCTGCAAGGGCCTGGGCAGTTGCGAAGTGCCGCTCAAGGAAAAAACCTGGAAGACCGCCCGCAAGGCGTTCGAGGGCCAAATGAAGAAGGCAGGCAAAACGTTCGGCGATGCTCCCAAGAGGAAGGCCTGAGTTCGCAGAAACACGTTTGCTCAAAACACGAGATGCGGTAGGCGGCGGCGCGGCGATCCTCAAGCCGCCCGCCGCCGATGCTTCATTCAACCCCGCTCCACGCTCATTGTCATGACCGCCAAACGCCTCGGTCACCCGCATCTCGGTTTGGGAGTGGGTCTCCGAACCGTCCACTTCGATTACATCCTGGAGAAGCACCCCAAGGTGGATTGGTTCGAGGTCATCTCCGAGAACTTCATGGATTCACGGGGGCGTCCCCGTTATGTGCTCGAACAAATTGCCGAACGTTACCCGGTCGTGATGCACGGGGTTTCGCTTTCGATTGGCAGCACCGACCCGCTCAACTTCGAATACCTGCGCAAACTCAAGGCGCTGGCCAACGACATCAAGCCGCTATGGATTTCCGACCACGTTTGTTGGACCGGCGTCGCGGGACGCAACACGCACGACTTGCTGCCAATGCCGCTCACCGAAACATCGCTCAAGCATGTAGTCGAGCGCATCCGCACAGTGCAGGACTTCTTGGAGCGGCCGTTCGTCTTTGAGAATCCGAGCACGTACGTCGGCTTCACCGGCTCGACGATGAGCGAGTGGGAGTTCATCACCCGCATGGCGCAAGAAGCGAATTGCGGTCTGCTGCTCGACGTGAACAACGTTTATGTTTCCAGTGTCAATCATGACTTCGATCCCCAAGAATTCATTCGCAGCGTGCCGCACGAGCGAGTCGTTCAATTCCATCTCGCGGGGCATACGAATCGCCAGACGCACCTGATCGACACGCACGACGACCACGTCGTTGACCCGGTGTGGAAACTCTATCGCCTGGCGCACAAGCTCACCGGCGGCGTCTCCACCTTGCTGGAATGGGATGCAAAGATTCCGCCCTTCCCCGTGTTGCACGCGGAAGTCTTGAAGGCCAAACGACACATCGGCGAAGAGTTGGCCGATACCAACGTGGCCACCGCGAGCCGGGAGCAGGAAACCAATGCGATGAGTGTTTCTGAGGACAACTTGGCCGTGCCACATCCACTCCACCACATCGCTGCCGAAGTGGTATGAACGCGCCGCACACTCCACCCGAATCCGGCGAAGTCAGTCGCGTCCAGCGCTGGTTTCAAGCAGTCGTCTCGCATCCCGACGGCGTGGAAGCCGGCACGGACTCGGCTGAAGCGCAGCGGCTCATTCAACTTGCCCCCGGCGAGCTGGAGAAAGTCATTACGCGCTCGCGTGCGCTTTCCGCTGCTGAGCGTCTGGCCATTTACGCGAACGCCTACCACACGCGATTGATCGAATGCGTTGGCGAGGTTTTTCCCATGCTGAAGCGCGTGCTCGGCGAAGAAGCCTTCGACGGCTTTGCCTTCGGGTATCTCCAGGACTATCCGCCTCGCAGCTACACGCTAAACGAACTGGGCAGACACTTTCCCCGTTATCTCCAGGAAACCCGTCCTGCGCCCGATGACGCGCAATCCGAACCTGCGAGGGCGGTCTCCTCGAACGGAAAACCGGCCGTCGTGGAGAACTGGCCTGATTTCCTCATCGATCTGGCTCGACTGGAGTGGGCTATTTACGAGGTCTTCGACGGCCCCGGTGTCGAAGGCCAAACCCTCCTGCACGCCGCCGACCTTCTGGATGTCTCACCCGAACGCTGGCCCCAAGCGCAACTTCAGCCGGTGCCTTGTTTGCAACTGCTAACCACACGCTTTCCAGTGAACGACTACTACACGGCGTTGAGGAAGGCGAAGCCCGACGAAGCGGTCCCCATTCCGCTGCCGGGCGAGTCGTTTGTTGCCCTGACCCGCCGTCAGTTCATCGTTCGTCGCTACAATCTCTCACGCACAGAATTCGAGCTGCTGCGCGCAATCAAGGAGGAGCTGACAATTGGCCAAGCCATCGAACGGGCCGCCCTGACCGCGAAGGTCGAGGTGGATCAACTCGCCGCCGACTTGAAACTCTGGTTTCGCAACTGGACGGCGGAGGGCTTCTTCCAAGCGGCCCATATTTCTCGTTAGCGGGGAGATGCGGCAGCTCATTAGATGTGGCAGCTTGCGGATGCACAAACTCATCGCCCAGCCGAAAGCCGCACACAGTGCCGCGAAACCTCGGTGGCGCACCGACCGTCTGATTTGACGATGCGAATGCCGGCATGAAAAGAATCCGCTGCTTGATGGTCGGCCCATGCCTGACGCGGCTCATCCTGCTTGGCTTGATGGGTCAGCCGCTGCATCTACTCCACGCGGATTGCACGCTTACTAATCTCGCCATTTCCCCGCTGCCTGATTTGGGCTGGGGCAGCTACAGCAATTTCAATCGGTATTTCCTTGGCGGACTCTATCCAGGTGGCGTGAACACTCGACCGGCCGAACATGAGGCGGCTGGCCTTCGTCTCGCGCTCGAAGAAATCCAGCCGCTGGACACCAACGGCGTGCCGGCGACGAATGGCCAGATTGTGGTGCTCTCCAGCGGCATGTCGAACACTACACAGGAATGGGCCTCGAAAGGTACCAACCATTTCAAAGGCCGGGCTGACCGCGACCCGAGCAAGAATCCCCGCGTCATGATTGTGGATGGCGCCATTGGCGGCCAGGACGCGACCCGATGGACCAACATTAACGCTCAGCCTTGGACAAACGTCCTGCAGCGGCTTGCTTCCGCTCGCGTGACAACCAATCAGGTGCAAGTGCTTTGGCTGAAGCAGGCGATAGCGGGGGAATCCGGTCCGTTGACGAACCATGCGGTGCAGCTTCAAGGGCATTTGGAGAAGATCGTGCGCAACGCTAAAGCGCGCTTTCCCAATCTCAAGCTCTGTTACGTTTCCAGCCGCACCCGCGCTTACGTGTACGGTTCGGGACTGAACCCGGAACCGTTCGCGTTTGAAACAGGTTTCGCGGTGAAATGGCTGATCGAAAAACAGATCAACGGCGCGCCCGAACTGAATTACGATCCGGCCAAAGGGCCAGTAGTGGCGCCGTGGCTCTCGTGGGGACCCTATGTTTGGACCGACGGCACAAAAGGTCGGTCCGATGGCTTCGTCTCCATCTGCCCGACTGATCTGGAAAACGATTTCACGCATCCTTCCATCGAGGGCGCAGGGAAAGTGGGCGCCCAGCTCCTCGCGTTCTTTAAGACGGATCCGACCGCAACCCCGTGGTTTTTGCGCAGCCAGACCATTGGACAGCCGCCAAGCTGTGCGCCGGCAGCCGACTTCACCAACGGCCTGGTTCCGCTGACGTTTCATTTTACGGCCAATGCTACTGATCCCGACGGCCCAATTCGTGACTACCAATGGACCTTCGAGGACGCCACTTTTTCCACCAATGCGAATCCCGTCAAAACCTTTGCCTCCCCAGGCACCTACCGTGCCCGCCTCACAGTGACCGATTTCAATGGCAACACGGGTATAGGAGTGGTGGTGCTAAACGTTCAGGCCACGTTTGATCTCTGGCGCCAGGCCAAGTTCAGCGCGAACGAATTGACGAATGCGGCCATCAGCGGAGCGAGTGCTGATCCCGATGGCGACCGAGTTCCCAACGAATTGGAATATGTTTTGGGTTTGGATCCCAAAACAGCGAACACGGCCGGCAATGGTCTGCCCAAAGCAAGCATCGAGGACGGCCATTTCACGCTCACCTTCTCTCGGTTCAAGGCAGCGGCGGATCTCAGGCTGCGGATCGAGGTGTCGCGCGATTTGCGGAACTGGAGTTCCGGAGAAGGCTTTATTGAGGAGCTGTTGGTGGCGGAGGACGGTCTGACAGAAACCATCGTCGCGCGTGACATGATGCCCGTCGGGCAGGCGGACCATGGCTTCCTGCGATTGCGAATCCTCCCGCAGAATGGGCCATGAAGACTTCGGGCTTTGCCTCCGGCGAACCGGGCTGATGGAGTCTGCGGTTGCCCGAGATGAAAACTACATTTTCGGGCTAGACGAATCAGCGTGGTCGGCTGGGCATTGACCGCAGGGGCTGGGACGCCTCGGCAATCATCGCCTCGAACACCGGCAGACTGCGCGCACCAATGAACCGGCGGCGCACCCAACCCTGGGCGTCAACGATGACTGTGGTGGGCAATTCACCGCCGTTGAACCGGCCGCCGACTTCGTTCTTTTCGTCCAGCAAAATGGTGTAGTTGATTCCGCGTGCCTTTACGGTGCGGGCGATTTCCCCACGCACGCGCTTCAACGCTGCCGCGGCGGCCTCGTGGTCATCGTGATCTCCGTCGCTGTGTTTCTGATCCTCCACCGCCGCGTGACCGCCGATGTGGCCATGACTGTCAGGGACGTAGTCGAGCGACACACCGAGGATGACCAGCTTGTCCGTGTGTTTCTTCTGTAGGGCGATCAACTCTGGCATTTCACTCACGCACGCGGTGCACCACGTCGTCCAGAAGTTGACGAGCACGATTTTGCCCCGGAAATCCGACAGCCGGACTTTGTGGCCGTCCAGCGTGCGAAGCTGAAAGTCGCCCGCGGGCACAGGTTGGCGCGCGGAATAGGCTTCGGGCGGAACTTCAAGCTGAACCAGACCAAACTCGTCGCGATGTTTCTCCCACCATGCTTGGGCGCGCTCGGCGCCGGCACGGGTCTTGGCAAGGCCCTCTTCCCGGAACTCCTTGAGCCCCGTCTGCTCGTTCTCAATCTGAACCGAGTCAGCGAGCTTCACTCCGAATCGTTCGCCGGACCAGCCCTCGATCCACTTGAGGCCAGTTGCAACGATGCGAATATCGCTGTCGTCCAGCAGCGACATGACTGTTGGGACGCCAAACTTGGCGGGCGCGCTCTTCAGGTAGTTCAAGCCCAAGAGGCGAATCTCCGGGTCGGGATCGTGGAGTTGCGCTGCGGCCAGCGCTGTCAACGCGGGGTGACCCCGGCTGCGGAGCGTGCTGAATGCTGATTCGCGCACGTTCGTGTCCGAATCAAGCGCTGCGGCAAGAAGCATTGCTTCCAATTCTGGAGGCATTGGCTGGCCACGCAGGACGACGTGATGCAACTGACGAATCGCCACCTCTCGATGCACGATTTTGGCTGAGTTCCAGGCGGCGAGGATGGCCGCACGCGGGTCGGCGGCCTGCCGGATCATTTCCTCCACCACGTCAGGCGTCGGCGATTCGTTAGCCAGAGTCGCCGTCTCAACGACCCGGTTGCGCAGAGGTTCCCGAAACACCCAGATCATCAGCACACAGACGAGCCCTACGCCGAGGATGGCGATCCGCGCCACCCGCTGCCGTTGTGGAACAGACTCGGACTGCGCGGAGTCAATGTCGCTGTTCACGGATGGTCGTCGAATCGGCTGTGTTTACGGCTTCCAAAGTGCGGTGTCCGGATAAAATGCCTGCCAGGCGAACCAATAGACTTTCACAAAGGGCACCGGTTCTCCGGACAGAGTGTTCACGACGCTGACGGCCTTGCTCTCGGGGTCAAACAGGACTCGCACTGTCACCCCTCCGACTTCCTGTTCGGCCTCACCTGAGCGTGCCAGGCCGGCCAGAGGGTACGCGGCGGCCTGCCCATTCACGATGATGCCAGCAACCCACTCTTTGTTTCGCAATTCACTTCGGTATTGCGGAACCGGAAACATTGTCTTCTCCTGCCGTTCGTAGCCTGGATACGCTTGCCGACTGTAGTCACGCCCTTCGCCGGTGGCCTCGGAGAGAACTTGCCCGCCGGGGTATCGTTCCTGCCACGCGGCCCACGTGAGATGTTCCGACGCCAGCCAGGGGAGCGGTGTGTCCACGAGCTTTCCCGCGACGGCCTTCATCGCCAGTTGCGACCAGAGGCTCTGCGTCTGCCGGTCATACATGAGCACGTCGCTTTGATAGAGCAGGCCGGAGACGCCAAAGGTGAGCCGCCGTCCGCCGATCATCGGATCGAACACCATCGCCGTGCCGCAAAGCGGACAATACGTCACCGCGACCGGCTGGCCGCTGATCGTGTCATTCACAATCTCGTGCCACACCAGGATGCGCAGGGGATAGGCGCGCGTCGTGTTGCCGACGGTGACGCTTACGACGAGGTCGTCATCGCGAAGGAATTTCGCCTGACTGGGCTTCACAAACTTCGGCCGATCAATCGACCGAATGCCGTCCTTTCCCGGCCCGCCGGAGCGAATCTCACTAGTCGGAATTGTGGCGTTGGACAAGTCAAAGCCGTTCGCACGCTGGGCGAGGGCCGAACTGGCAGAGGCGACGATGATCGCCGTTACGGTTAACTGGAGGAGAAGTCCAGTGACGAGAGAGGGGTATTTCATACAACAGAGATATGAACACCCGCTGCGTTGCTTTATTCCGGGACTTGATGCCGCCTGTGAAGGCGGTTGTGATGCGTTCGCCGACAACGCGTCGAGGAAGGACAAGCGGTTTCTCTCAATTGCGATTCCGATCTGGCGGCGGAGCCGGCTTTTGTGGCTGCGTATCCGATTCGCGCAGTTTCTGGAGCGCCTTGATGATGGCGTCCGGCCCGACGCGGTTGTGAATGGAGTCGAGCCAACGCGCACGGATGACGCCGTGGCGGTCGATGAGGTAGGTGCTCGTCGGGCTGTATTTGTCCACGATTTTCAGGCGGTCGTCATTGGCCATTGGGAAAGCGAGTTTGTTTCGCTTCACCGCGTTGACTGTGCCGGCCTCGCTGCACTCGACGTGGATGGCGAGCAGTTCAGCATCGTGTTGCTTTATCTGATCGTAGGCTGTGTTCAGTTGGACCAACTGACGCGTGCAAGGTGGTCACCAGTGGGCGCGAGAGAAGACCAGCACCAGCGCTTTCTTGTCCTTGAGGTCCGCCAGCGCGAACTTTCCTCCCTCCACGTCGGTGATGGAGAAATCCGGCGCGACTGAGCCGACGGCCGGAAAGGCTTGGAACGGCTTTTCGCGCTCGGCTTTGGGCAACTCCCGCTCCGGCGCCACCGCGATGAGGAACTTCGTGAGGGCGTCCTGCTCCTGCTTCAGCGTCGGGACGGCCTTGCCCACGTCGAACATCGCAGTGAGATCTTTGTAGCGGCCACGCACATCCGGCTCGTGGTTGCTCGGGAAGCCCTTCAGATACTGCTCCCAGTTGCTGCGCGGCCAGTGTCCGGTCCCCACTTGTGGCAGGACGAGCAAGCTTGCAGGAAAATGTATTTGCCGGTGAGTTGCTCCCATTTCCTGGCCAGCGCTTCGTCGTCACGTTGCCAGGCGGCGGGCGGAATTGGCTCGGCAGCGGAAAGCGGCAACGATGCGGCGACAAGGAGGCTCGCGAATTGAAGTTGCCGGCTGTTCATGGCTTTCTGTTTACGACTTTGGAAGAGATGCAACAAGGCTTGTTTCCGCTGAACGTCGCCGCCTGTGAATCTCGCGGGGCCGCGGGCGTCTCGTGCCTGGCACCATTCCCGGTGCGCTTGATTAACCAGAGCTTGGCGACCATGCAAAGGATGCCCCAGCCGGCTTTGAGCGAGCCCCTGAAGTTGCCCGAGATTTTCGACTGGCCCGCCAGCCGCGGATGAAACACCACTGGCAGCTCTGCGATACGCAAGC
>JAKEEH010000033.1 GCA_022616725.1 Limisphaerales bacterium
GGCCTGGAACCGGGCGGGCCGACCGCGACGGTGCTCGTGCGCAAAGGCACTTTGCGCGTCGGCGATGTGGTCATTTGCGGACCCTACTGGGGAAAGGTTCGGGCGTTGATCAACGAAGAAGGTGCGAGGCTAAAGGACGCTGGGCCGTCGGTGGCGGTCAAGTTGCTCGGATTGAATGGTGTGCCCGAAGCCGGCATCGAGTTCAGCGCGGTGGAGGACGAGAAGAACGCACGCATGCTGGCGGAGCAACGGATGCAAGAGGCGCGGCAGCAGGCCAAGGAAGCCCGCGCCAAAGTGACTTTGGAGAATCTGTTTGACACGCTGGCGACTTCCTCGGCTAAAGTGCTCAAGGTCGTCGTTAAGGCGGACACCCAGGGATCGGTCGAAGCAATCGTGGAAGCCCTCAAGAAGATCGATTCGGACAAGGTTTCGCTCGAAGTCATTCACAGCGCCGTGGGCAGCATCACGGAATCTGATGTGCTGCTGGCGTCCGCGTCGCACGCGATCATCCTGGGGTTCCACACGCGCATAGACGCGGGGGTTTCGGACGTGGCGAAAAGGGAAGGCGTGCAGATCAAGCTTTATGCGATCATCTATGAATTGGTTGATGAGGTGAAGGAGGCGATGGCAGGGCTTCTGGAGCCGATCCTGAAGGAAAACGTCATCGGCGCAGCGGAGGTGCGGAAGGTCTTCGAATTATCAAAGGGCGGCAAAGTAGCCGGGTGTATTGTGGCCAGCGGCCGGATTTCCAAGGGCAAGGTGCGGGTGATGCGGCGCAAGAACTTGCTTTATGAAGGCATTATCCAATCGCTGCGGCGATTCCAGGACGAGGTGAACGAGGTCCGCGCCGGGATGGAATGCGGCATTCGCATAGACGGTTTCGACGATTTTCAGGTGGGGGACTCGATCGAGTCCTACACGATCGAGAAGGTGGCCCAGAAACTTTAGCCCAAATGTTGACCATCATCGCCTATGGCTTCGCATCGACTCTTACGTGTGCGCGAACTGTTGAAGCGCGAGATTGGGGAGGCAATCCGGCGCGAGATTCCGGTCGAGCAGGCTGGACTCGTGACGGTCAATGACGTGGATGTCAGCGGCGACCTGCGAGTGGCCACAGTATTCATCGGCATTCTGGGCAGCGCGGAACAGCAGCGCACGGGGCTGGCAATGTTGCAGCGAAACCGGTCTCGCATTCAAGGACTGGTGGCCAAAGCCGTAATTTTGAAATATACCCCGCAACTGCGATTCGTGGTGGATGATTCGATCGCGCGCGGGAATCGAGTGCTCGATATCATCGCCGAATTGGAACGAACCGAGAAAATGACTGATGACTAATGACCAGGTCTCTAAGGAAATCAAAAGCGCCCAATGCCAGCGTCGTTAGTGATTAGCCCTTGATGAAGGCGTCGCGAATTATCCAGCGGATCCTCGACGCAGTTCGCGAAAGCGAAACGGTGTGCGTCGTGGGCCATGTGCGGCCCGACGGCGATTGCATCGGCGCGCAATTAGGCCTGGCGTTGGCCCTCAAGAACCAGGGTAAAAAAGTGGTCTGCTGGAATCAGGACCCCATGCCGAAAAAGCTGGCGTTTCTTGATCCGGATGGCCTGCTGACGAAACCGCAGAAGGGGCGCGAGTTTGATTGCGTGTTCGCTACGGACTGCGCGAGCTACGAACGGCTTGGGACCGCGGGAGAGTGCATCATGAAGCGCAAGCTGCTCATCAATATCGACCATCATCCGAGCAACACCCGGTATGGCGACGTGAACTGGGTGTCGGCACGCGAACCATCCACTGGAGAATTGATTTTCAAATTGATGCGGGGAGGAAATTGGGCCATCACCCCGGAAATTGCCGATTGCCTTTTCACCGCCATTTCGACCGATACCGGCTCCTTTCAATATCCGAGCACGCGCCCGGCAACCTACTACGTGGCGGGGAAACTGGTGGATCGAGGCGCCGATCTGGCGAAGATTTGCGACGAGGTCTATCAATCTTACCCGCTCTCGCGGGTGAGGCTGTTGCGGCACATGTTCAACCACTTCCGCCTGACGCACAATGACCGAATCGCCTATTTCTGGCTAAGGAAGGCCGATTACTCCCGGACGGGCGCTGGGCCGGACGATTCGGAAGGATTGATCGATCACATTCGGGCGATCGAGCCGGTCGTTGTGGCCTGTGTGTTCGAGGAAGTAGAGCCGGGGTTGACGCGGATCAGTCTGCGGTCGAAAAGTGACAGGGTGGACGTGAACGAAATCGCGATGAAGTTTGGCGGTGGCGGGCACAAGGCGGCTGCCGGAGCGCGGGTGACCGGGCGCCCGATGACGGTTCAGCGGCAGGTGATCAACGCCTTGAAGAAAGCGCTGAACTCGAAGCATTGAAAGGTTGAAGGTCAAAGACTTGAAGAGTGATCAGTTGAAGGGGAAGAGCCGTTCAAGCCGCCAGGGTTTCGAGCCTGCATTTATTTTTGGATATGGAGGCGTTTGACCCGCTCGACGGCGCATTGCTTGTGGACAAGCCGGCCGGCCCGACTTCGCACGATGTAGTGGAAAACATCCGGCGGCATTTCGCCATCAAAAAAGCGGGGCATGCCGGCACTCTTGATCCGGCTGCAACGGGTTTGCTGATCATCTTGCTGGGCCGCGGAACCAAGCTGTCCGAGCGGCTCATGTCCGATGACAAGGTTTACGCGGGCACAATCAAGTTCGGAGAGACGACGACGAGTTTTGATGCAGACGGCGAACTGGTGGCGTCTCTCCCGGTCCCGCCGATGACCCTGGACGAGATCAACAAAGCGGCTGACGCATTCACAGGGGATCAGATGCAGGTGCCGCCGATGGTGTCGGCTGTCAAAAAAGATGGCGTTCCATTGTACAAGCTGGCGCGGAAAGGCGTGGAAGTCGAGCGCAAGCCGCGCCTGATTCATATCTACAGCTTCCGCTTCACGGACTATCAGGAGCCGTTTGGGCAGTTCCGAGTGGGTTGCACCAAAGGGACCTACGTCCGGACGCTGGCGCATGAGCTGGGGCAGAAATTGGGTTGCGGCGCACATCTGGCGACCTTGCGACGGCTTGTTTCGGGAAAACACGACGTCGCGGATGCGATCCAGTATGAGGACCTGCTGAAGTTTTCCAATGCGGACCTGCAGCGGCGCGTAATCCCATTTCTCAAGCTCGCGGCGTGATCGGCCGACGCTCAAATGCGCATCATTCACGATTCCAGCGAACTAAAGGCCGGCGAGCGCAAAGTGTGCGTAGCAATCGGCGTATTTGACGGAGTCCACCTTGGCCATCAGCAGGTGATCCGCCAGACGCTCACCGACGCCGAGCAGCAGGAGGCGCTCGCCGTAGTGATTACTTTTGACCGCCATCCTAATGCAGTCGTCGCCCCCGAGCGGACACCGGAATTGATCTATTCGCTGCCGCAAAAATTGCGGGTCATCGAGTCGTTCGGCGCGGATGTCACCTGGCTGATTCGCTTCGACGAGGCGTTCAGCCGGCAAACGGGCGAGGAGTTCGTGCGCAAAATGGCCCGCGACTTCGGCCACATTCACAGCATTTGCGTGGGCAGCACGTTTACGTTCGGGCACAAACGCAGCGGCAACGTCGAGTTGCTGCGGCGACTCGGAAGTGAATTGCATTTCTCAGTGCACGGTCTTGCCGCTGTCGCGCTCGATGGCGAAATCGTCAGCAGTACGCGAATCCGCGATGCAATCCGCTCTGGTCAGCTTGAGGCCGCCGGTCAAATGCTTGGCCGGGGCTATGCACTGTCCGGCAAAGTTGTCAAAGGCGACGGTTTCGGCCACACGCTGGGATTTCCGACCGCCAACCTCGACACCACGGGGCTGGTGCTGCCGCCGAATGGGGTTTATGCCGCTCACGCGCACCTCTACCCTGCCCTCTTGCAACGGTCGGGTAAGGACGAGGGTCACCGCGCGGCGGTGAATATCGGGGTGCGGCCGACACTCAGCGATCCGCAGCCAAAGCGCCGGGTCGAAGCTCACTTGCTGGATTTCGGCGGTGATCTTTACGGGCGTGAACTGGATCTGACGTTCGTGGAGAAATTGCGTGATGAACAAAAATTTGGCTCAATAGACAGGCTAAAAGCGCAAATTGAGCGGGACATCGCCGCCGCGCGCGAGTTGTTTGGACAGGGCTGAACTGAGCTTGAACGCAGGCCGTCGTTCCATGTCCCTTGCATTACGTAGGTCATGAATACTGGAATTACCGCAATAAACGAAGAAGTGGCGCGTGCGAGCGCGTTTGTCCGGCCGCTGCTGGGTGAGATAGGCAAGGTGGTCATCGGGCAGACGTATCTGGTCGAACGCCTGATCATTGGTCTGTTGGCCAACGGGCATGTGCTATTGGAAGGCGTGCCGGGCCTGGCCAAGACGCTTTCGGTCAAGACGCTGGCCGCGTGCATCAACGTCAAGTTCCAGCGCCTGCAATTCACTCCGGACATGCTCCCGGCGGACGTGATTGGCACGCAGATTTACAATCCGCAATCGGGCGGCTTCACAACACGCCGCGGCCCGGTGTTCGCGAATCTGATCCTGGCCGATGAAATCAACCGAGCCCCGGCCAAAGTGCAAAGCGCGCTGCTGGAGGCGATGCAGGAAAAGCAGGTCACGATCGGGGAACAGACGTTCCGGTTGGACGAGCCGTTCCTGGTGCTGGCGACGCAAAATCCGATCGAACAGGAGGGGACTTACCCACTGCCGGAGGCGCAGGTGGACCGCTTCATGTTGAAGCTGAAGATCGGTTATCCCTCGCGCGAAGAGGAACGCCAAATCCTGGACCTGATGGCGAGGACGGGCAATCTGCCGCAGGCACAGGCAGTGTTGGAAGCAAAAGAAATTCTTCGCGCGCGCCAGGTAATAAACGACATTTATATTGACGATAAAGTCAAGGATTATATTGTTGACCTCGTCTGCGCCACCCGATCCCCGGACACCTACAAGATTCAGGTCAAGGACTTCATTCAGCTCGGCGCGTCACCGCGGGCGACCATCGCGCTGACGCTTTGCGCCAAAGCCTATGCTTTTCTGCGCGGCCGCGGCTACGTCACGCCTCAGGACGTAAAGAGCATCGGAATGGATGTGCTGCGCCACCGTGTGACGATTACCTACGAGGCCGAAGCGGAAGAGAAGACGAGCGAGACGATCATTCAGAAGATCTTCAATGAATTGCCGGTGCCGTGAGGCCATTTTGGATTTTCGATTTTAGATTTTGGATTGTCCGAAATCGGAAATGTGATCGCCTATGAATGAACAGCAATTCAAAGATCGCACAAGGAAACTTGCCCTCGCCGTGACAGCATTGGTGGATCAACGGCGGACGAATCCAAAATCCAAAATCTAAAATTCTCAATGGGTATGATTCCCCGCGAAATCCTGAAGAAAATCCGCCAGATCGAGCTGCGAACCAAACGTCTGGTGAGCGAGACGCTGGCTGGCCAATACCACAGCGTTTTCAAGGGGCAGGGCATGAATTTCGAGGAAGTCCGCGAGTATCAGCCGGGGGATGAGGTGCGCGCGATTGATTGGAACGTGACCGCGAGGATGAACCACCCGTTCGTCAAGAAGTTTGTCGAGGAACGGGAATTGACGCTCATGCTCGTGGTGGATTTGAGCGGCTCGGGTTTGTTTGGTTCGGGCGAGCAATCCAAGCGTGAGCTCGCGGCGGAGATTGCTTGCGTGCTGGCGTTCTCGGCCATTCGTAATAATGACAAGGTCGGCCTGATCCTCTTCACTGACGAAGTGGAGAAATACATGCCGCCGCGCAAAGGCCGGCACCACGTGTTGCGCGTCATCCGCGAGATTCTATTCTATGAACCTACACGCCGCGGTACGAACATACCGGGCGCGCTGGAATTCCTCAGTCGCGTGACTGCTCATAAAGCAATTGCCATCGTGATTTCGGACTTCATTGATAGTCCTTTGGCGCAAAGTTTCGGCGGCAGACCTGTTGAAGAGGAGAAGAGCGATCGGTTGAAGGGGTGGAACCCCTCGACTGCTCAACCTCTTAGCCGCTCCAGCCTTTCGCCACGATCCTACAACGCCTTGCGTCAGACCAATCGACGTCACGACGTCGTCGCGCTGCAAATTGTTGACAGGTACGAGGTGGAACTTCCCGCGCTTGGGCGCCTGGTCCTGAAAGACGCCGAGACGGGGCACGTTCTGGAATTGAACACATCGAGGGCGGCGCGGCGGGATGCGTTTATGCAGCGTCAGGCGCAATCTCAGGCTGAACTCGCTCGCCTGTTTCGGGCCGCGGCGATCGATTCGATCCAGGTGCGCACGGACCGGCCCTATGCGGTCGAGTTAGGCCGGTTTTTTGAGACGCGGGAGAAGCGCCGCTTGCACGGATGAACACAAACTCTTCGGCCATCATTGTCCCGCCCCCGTCCGCAGCAGCGGATGCGACGAATGACATCCGTCCTCTCAAAGGGCCTGTCGAAGTGCCATCCGGGCTCGCGTGGCTCTGGTGGGTGTTGCTGCTGGTCGCACTCGTGGCGGCGCGCAAATTCCTGCGGAGGCTGATCCGCAGGCTCCTGGGGCAGGAACAGGTAGCCGCGCCGAAGCCCGTCATTCCGCCTCACGTGCGGGCACGCCAAAAACTCCAGGCAGCGTTGGCGCATATTTCAGATCCGCGCCTGTTCTGCATCGAAGTCTCAGATACGCTCCGGTTCTACCTCGAAGAACGATTCAACTTTCGCGCGCCCGAACGCACCACCGAGGAGTTCCTGCTCGAGTTGCGGGAAAGCAAGCGGCTCAATGACGAGCAAAAGAACAGCCTCGCCGAGTTTCTGCAAAGTTGCGACCTTGTCAAATTCGCGCGTTTCGAACCGACCGAGGCCACCTTGCGCGAGTTGCACGAATCGGCGCTGCGGCTGGTGGATGAAACGCAGTTTGACGCGATCCAACAACCCGCAATGGCCGCAACTTCCAATGTCCAATGATCACAGACACCAAAGCCCAAACGACAAGTCCGGGAGAAATTCCACATATCAGAAAACGATTGGGCGTTTGTTGTCTCGAGAGTTGGAGTTTCTCTGGGATTTGGTTTTTTTGTTGGTCGATTCGTCGTTAGTCATTAGTGATTTCGTACGATGTCTTTCGCGCATCCCTATTTGTTGCTTCTGCTCCTCGCCCTGCCGGTGTTGGCTTGGTGGAAGGGCAAGCGCGGGAAACAGGCGGCGTTTCTTTACTCATCGACCCAGCTTGTCAAGGCGTTTGCAGATGTCAGCCGGTGGAACGCGGGCCGAATTCTTCTGTTGATGCGCTGGCTGGCGCTCGCTTTGTTCATTGTCGGACTGGCGCGCCCGCAATTCGTGGAAAGCGAAACGACCGTCCGGGCCAGCGGCATCGATATAGTCGCCGCACTCGACCTTTCCGGCAGCATGGCCGCGGAAGACCGCGGGTTCACCGTCCGCGGCGCGCAAGCCAATCGCCTGGAAGTCGCGAAGGACGTGCTGAAAAAGTTCGTCGACAAGCGGCCTAACGACCGTATCGGACTGGTTGCGTTCGCTGGCCGTGCGTACATCGCCGCACCGCTGACGCTCGATCACGATTTCCTGGTGCAAAATATTGATCGATTGGACCTCGGCGCCATCGAGGACGGCACCGCGATTGGCTCCGGACTATCCGCCGCGGTGAATCGCCTGCAGGAGGTTAAGTCGAAGAGCAAAATCGTCATTCTGATGACCGACGGCCAAAACAACGCCGGCAAGGTGCCGCCCCTCACCGCCGCCGAGGCGGCCGAAGCATTAAAGGTGAAGATCTATACCATTGGCGTCGGCACGCGCGGGGTGGGACGCATGCCCTACCGCGATCCCTTTGGCCGCAAGCGCTACCGAAATGTCGAAGTGGATATCGATGAAAAGACCCTCACGGCGATGGCTGAAAAGACGGGTGGCAAGTATTATCGCGCGGATAGCGCCGATACTTTGCGACGGATTTACGATGAGATCGGCAAGCTGGAACGAACGGAGGTCGAGACGAAAAAATACGTGCAGGTTGATGAATTGTTCCCTTGGGCCGTGATCCCGGGACTCGCCCTGCTCCTCGTGGAATTGGCGCTCAGTCATACCGTCTGGAGAAAGCTGCCCTAAGCGCGTATGCGATTTGAACACCAAAACCTTTTGTGGCTGTTGATCCCGGCGATTCTCGGGCTTGGCGCCTTCTTTTGGTGGTCCTGGCGCGTGCGACAGCGGCTGATTGGACAGTTTGTCCGGTCGCGCTTGCTGGCACACCTGACGGTTGGCCTTTCAGCGTCAAGGCAAAAGTGGCGCATGAGCCTGCTCGTCGCCGTCGTCGCGTTAATTATTATGGTCCTGGCGCGCCCTCAATGGGGGTTCGACTGGCAGGAAGCGCGGCAGCGTGGCCTTGACATCGTGGTGGCGATTGACACTTCACGCAGCATGCTGGCCGCAGACGTCCCGCCAAATCGCTTGGCACGTGCCAGGCTCGCCGCTCTCGACTTAAAACGGCTGGCGCGGGTGGACCGCGTGGGCCTCGTGGCGTTCGCCGGCAGCGCCTTCCTGCAATGCCCGCTTTCGTTCGACGACGAGGCATTCCGGCAAAGCGTTAATGCCTTGGATGTTAATATAATCCCCCTTGGCGGCAGCGCGATTGCTGAAGCGATCGAAACCGCTCGCGCCGCCTTTAAAGAGAAGAATGACAACTATAAAGTCCTTTTGCTCTTTACAGACGGCGAAGACAACGATGGCCGGGCGTTGGAAACCGCCGAACGCGCGGCCAAAGATGGCTTGCGCATCTTCACCATTGGGGTGGGTACCGCAAGCGGCGAGTTGCTGCGTATCACTGATGCCAAGGGCCGCAGTGATTTTGTGCGCGATGAACAGGGCAACGTCATCAAATCCCGGCTGAACGAGGAGATGCTGCGCGGCATTGCGCGTGCCGCCCACGGTTTTTACCTGCCCCTCGCCGGCGCGAACACCATGGAAATGCTCTACGAACGCGGCCTGGAACCGTTGCCCAAAAGCGAACACACGGCGCGGCGCATCAAGCGCTTTCACGAGCGGTATCAGTGGTTGTTGGCGGTTGCAATTATGCTAT
This sequence comes from Limisphaerales bacterium, assembly GCA_022616725.1. GTDB lineage: Bacteria > Verrucomicrobiota > Verrucomicrobiia > Limisphaerales > JAKEEH01 > JAKEEH01. The sequence continues at coordinate 9,077 of JAKEEH010000033.1, forward strand.
TGTTGCTCGAAATGTTTCTGCCCGAACGCAAACGCGCGCGCCGCGTCGTTGACGCGACCGCAATGGCGCAAAAGCCGCAAGCGGTCGCGGCGGCGCTGGTGCTTTGCCTTTCCGCGCTCCCGTCCGCGGCGTCGCCGGCCTCCGCGCTCAAAAAGTATGAAGCCGGAAAATACGAATCGGCGCGCCGCGATTATGAAACAGCTCTGCGCGAAAAGCCCGACGACCCGCGCTTGCACTACAACGTCGGCGCGGCGGCTTACCAGGCGAAGAATTACGAGAAAGCAGCCAAGCACTTCAATGCCTCACTGGTCACACAGGACCTGAAACTTCAGCAGGCGGCTTACTATAACCTGGGGAACGCCCTTTACCGGTCGGGAGAAGAATCGACGGAGCCGAACGCCAGGCAAACACATTGGCAACAGTCGCTGGAAGGCTTTGAAAGCGCGTTGAAGCTGGACCCGCAGGATGCCGATGCCAGGCACAATTACGAAGTTGTCAAAAACAAGCTCGAGGAACTAAAGCAACAGCAAAAGAACTCAGGAGACTCAGATAAGGACCAACAGGAGAAAAAGGACGAACAATCGAGCAAGGACGAAAAGGATCAAGAGCAGCAGAAGAAGGATCAGGAGAAACAACAGACGGAGCAGCAGCAGCAGCAGGAAAAACCGTCATCGCAGGACCAGCAGAAAGAGGGACAGCAGGACAAGGATCAACCACCGCCGGGCGCTCCGCCGCCGGAGAAGAAGGACGAATCTGCGCAACAGTCCAAGCCGGAACAAAACAAACCTGAAGGACAGAACGACTCGGAAGGCGCGCCGCAAAACCCGCAGATGATCCAGATGACGCCGGAGCAGGCGCAACGGCTTCTCGAAGCGGCGAAAAGTGACGAGAAGGTAATGATTTTCGCGCCGCAGATCCGGACTAACCGGCAGAATCGCATTCTAAAAGATTGGTAGGCGGATGTTTTTCGCGAGCTGGTTTTGCGTTGTAACTGCTTGCGTACCAGCAATTTACAATAGCCGCGCAGTTTAACCACTCCCTGAGCAGCAAAGTTTTCCAAATCTTGTCAACCACAAATCGCAACTTGCGTGTCGCTTACTGGCGCGTATAGGCGCGTATAGGCACGTATAGGCACCTTAAAACGCCTCTCCTCGCCCGGACCACCAAAAACCCGTGGTATAATGGGCGTAGTATGAAAACGAACCAAGTTGGCTTTTTGGAGTGCCTGGCGCCGGCTCGCGCCGACACCTCTCCGTGGGCCTGCGGGGTGGAGTCCTTGGCGCAAAGACAAAGTCCAACTCGGCCAGGAGTGAGCGACAAGCCGGGGCTCTCTTCCAAGAAATATATATTCTATATAACGCGCCCCACCGCAAAACTGGACATTTCTGGACATTCCTGGACGAAAACAGGGGAGGGGTGTCCACTTTTGCCAGGAACACGCGTTTTAACCTTTTCACCACAAAATGAGACTTTTGAGACTGAGACTGACTCCAACTCATCGATTTTACGCACAAAATCCGCAAAGCTTTTTGAGACTAGTCTCATTTTTACTCCACTCGGTCCCGGCCAAAAGTGTTCGGCGCAACCGAATCCCGGCGGACTGACCCTATGTGGCATTGCTGCGAACAGCATTGGCGCGATTCGCCGGGATTTTGCCTAAGTGGTAAATCAGGAACCCGTGCAAAAACTGTCTTAGTTCGCGCAACTCCGTTTCCGTCAACTCCGACTGCTGAACTTCATCCCACTCGCGTGATGCCAGCGATTCGATCAGGGAAAGGAGCTTGCCTTCGCGGGGACTCAGGCCGAGTTCAGCCAGTAACTTCGCCTCAAATCCCAAAACCATCACCGCCCGCGGCGGCGCGCCCGGCAGCGCGTTGAGGAACCCCTCGAACAGCGCGTAAATTTCCGGAAGCGGCGTCTCGGTTTCAGTGGTTTGCTCAATCAGTCGCGCGCCATACGCCGCCTGATTCAGATAGCCGAGGTCATGCCGCAGCGCGGTGCGTGTCGTGCGCAAGGCCACTTCCCGCAAAATATGCAACTCGGATCGCCGGCTGCGCGCGAACGTGAATTCCGCCGTATAGAATAAATCGACCTTGCCGCGAAAGGGCGATTTCGGCCGACGCGCCCCCCTGGCGATCGTGCCGACCCGCCCAAGGTCCGGCGTCAGCCAATGAACGATCAGGCTCGATTCCGTCAAGGGCCGCGTCCGCAGAACGATCCCGGTGCTCCGCTCGTCCATGTTACTTCAGCGGCGTCCGTTGCAGGCGGGCGATCGCAAACCGCTTCGCCACTTCGTTCAGGAGCCGATCCTCCTCGCGCTTCATTTTACGGCGCGACTCGGCCCGTTTGTCATCATGCCCCTGAAGGTGCAGAAGGCCGTGGATCGCGTACCGGACCAGTTCAGACTGCCAGCTTGTCCTGTGCTGCTTCGCCTGCGCGACCGCGACTTCCGGGCATATAAAAATCTCGCCGCGCAGCGTTCGATCCTCCGTTGCCTGATCAAACGTGATCACGTCTGTAGGTCCAACGTGCTCGAGGAACTCTTCGTGGACTCGCGCGATTTCCCCGGCTTCAACAAAGTGAAAGCACAACCCGTGATCTGCCTTATCGAAGTGCTCTTGCAAAACATAGCGCAAGATCCGCCGGAACAAGCGCAAATCAATGGGGCACACTCGCTGCCGGTTGCGCAGGCAGAGGGTCATTCCTTCGTGCCCCGGTGCTCTTCATAAGCCTGGATGATCCGCTGCACGAGCGGGTGCCGCACGACGTCCTTGCGGGTAAACTCAATGATCGCGATCCCATCGACATCTTTTAAAGCCCGCCGCGCCTCCACGAGCCCGGAATGTTTATTTGCTGGCAGGTCGATCTGGGTGATGTCACCGGTGATAACGGCCTTGGAGTTGATCCCGAGGCGTGTGAGGAACATGAACATTTGCTCGGCAGTCGAGTTCTGCGCCTCGTCGAGGATGATAAACGCATGATTCAACGTCCGCCCGCGCATGTAGGCCAGCGGCGCAATCTCGATCACTCCGCGCTCGGTATGTTTCTGGATCTCCTCCGGGGGCAACATGTCATACAGCGCGTCATGCAAGGGCCGCAGGTAGGGCGCAATCTTCTCGTAAAGATCGCCCGGCAAAAACCCGAGCGCCTCGCCTGCCTCCACCGCTGGCCGCGTGAGAATGATGCGGGAGATTTTTTCCTCCCGCAGCGCCGACACCGCCATGGCCATGGCGAGGTACGTCTTGCCGGTGCCCGCCGGACCAATTCCGAAGGTAATGTCATGCTGGCGAATCGCCTGCACATAACGCTTCTGTCCAGTCGTTTTGGGCGTGACGTTCGCCTTCTTGGTCGAGGTGTGGATTCGTTCCGAATAAAGGTCCTTTAGCGCCGTAACGCCTTCGTGCTTGACCATGTTCACCGCCTGGTTGAACTCGCGGTTCTTCACGGGCGTGCCCGCCTTGAGCGAGCCTTCGAGGATCTGAAACATTTGCTTGGCGCGATGAATATCGTCCGCCGGTCCTTCCAGCTTGATCCAGCCCTCGCGCGACGTGGCCTTCACGCCCAGCTCTTCCTCTATCAGCCGCAGGTTTGCGACATCGTTATTGAAGAGCTGTTGCGCGAAGCGCGCATTCTCGTAGTGCAACGTTTCCGACGGCATCCCTATCCCTCAATAAAGGCTGCCCGCAGCCGCGCGGCAAGTTCGGTCAACGCCTCCGGCACTACCGTTGCCCCGGCGATCACCGGCATGAAATTCGTGTCGCCATCCCACCGCGGCACGACATGAATATGAAGGTGCTCGGCGATACCCGCGCCGGCGGCCTTGCCGAGGTTCACGCCGACGTTGAACCCATCCGGCTTCATCACCCGAGCGAGCACATTCAGAGCACGCCGGGTCAATTTCATCAGGCCGAGCATTTCATCGTCAGTCAAATCGTCGAAGGTTGGTGTCTGCTTGTACGGCACGACCATGAGATGCCCGCCTGTGTAAGGATAGGCGTTTAGCATGGCAAAACACGTCCGTTCCCGGACCAGCACATGGTGCGCGATATCATCGCTCGACTGGGCAGCGCTCGTAAATAATGACATGTCAGATGGCGGCGCCTTCGGCGCAAGAATATACTGTATCCGCCACGGGGCGTGCAGCGTTTCCATGCCTCAGAAACGTATGGCCCGGCTGACGGTCAAGTCAATCGCCTGCAAGCTCGACAGAGAAGCCGGCCATCTCTAACAAAGCCCGCGTGTGGGCCGCTTTCTTAACGACTGTCCTCTTCTCCGTCTCGGCCGTGTGCGGTCAGCGCACGGCGCGGATGCTTGGCGGCAACACCGCAAACTTCTGGCGGCTCTGCTTCGCAGCCGCGTTGCTGGCCATTTACGCGCACGCGTTTGGCGCTGGCGTGGGCGGGTCCGCCTTCTGGATATTTTTCATCAGCGGTTGCATCGGGTTCGGCCTCGGCGATGCGGCCCTGTTTCAGGCTTTGCCCCGGATCGGATCGAGGTTATCCGTGCTGATGACCTTGTGCTTGTCATCACCGATCGCCGCCCTTGCGGAATGGCTCTGGCTTGGCACAACGCTCACGGGCGCTGAAATCGCGTGCGGCCTTCTCGTCCTGACCGGAGTCGCTATTGCGCTCGCACCCGCAGGCCGCGGCGAATCCGATCATGCGATCACAGGGATGATGTTCGGATTCGCCGCCGCGCTTTGCCAGGCGATTGGCGCGGTCCTGAGCCGCAAAGGCTTTGCGCTAGGCACGGCCGTGGGCGAAAACATCGACGGGATCACTGCGGCATACCAACGGATTCTCGGCGGCGTTCTCGTAACGGCGGCTTTCCTCGCGGTCACATGGCGAGGAGACCATCCCGTGAAGGACCGCTGGCGGCAGGCCTGGCCCTGGGTGTTGTTGAACGGTCTTTCGGGTCCCGCACTCGGTGTGAGCTGTTATCAATGGGCGCTCAAGAACGCGCCTACGGGAATCGTGCTGCCGATTGTGGCCATCACTCCCATCGTCATTATCCCATTCTCCCGCTATATCGAAGGCGAACGCCCTTCGGCGCGTTCTCTGGCTGGCGGAATCGTCGCGGTCGTAGGAGCAGTGCTATTGGCATTGTGCGTGTAAAGTAAATCCCAGACTTAGTCGCGATGGCTCCGCTCCGACCCGGCAATCTTTGCCTGGTCAATGCTGGCACCTCACATGCTCCGAGTTTACCCATGAATACGAATCGGGAAGCTCTCAAACTGGCTTTGGCCTTATTCGTGTGCGTCTTTGCCGCGTCTTCGAGCCTGCGTGGCGAGGACGCTTTTTACCGGGTGACATTGAGTTCCATCTCCATTCTGGAAGGCAAGCTGCCCACCGAACGCGCCGGAGTTTTTCCACATTTTCGCACCTTTACAGCCTATCAGCCCTATTGCGCCCTCGAAGGCGAAGGCGAAGCCTATCTGAGTGGCGATCCAATAAATCACTGGCATCGCACAGCGGATCTCTTCGAATCTCAACTCGCGGTTCGCGCGCCCAGGGGCAAAGAGGTCATAGGATTCATCTTCGTCCCGCGGCCCGACGGAAGTGGCAGCAGCGTCAAGTTCAAGATTCGCCCTGAACAAGCCAACCCCCAGGGCCAGCAGGATTTTTTCACCATCAAACGGGACTACTACGCGAATCTGCGCACGCGCGACCTGCCCGGCGCGGCATGGTTCCGCCACCAGGAGCATGCAGCCATGGAGGCACTCGGGATCAACCCGGTCGAAGGAATGCGCTTCGCCGGCAGACGCCGCGGGCCATTCGGGGCCGATGACACCTTTGAATTGTTCAGTGCCGGACGCGCCATCAGCGAAAACCTGCAACTTGACCGCGACCTCCCGCTGAACCGCACCAACGCGACCCTGGTGCCCGTTGCCAATCTCGACGGCATCTCTGTGCGTGAAATGGACTGGAAACCGCTCATCAAGGATGCCAAACCCAGGCTCGATCCGCTCGCGGCCTGTTTGCCCCACGATCAGCACGCAATTTTCTTTCCTTCTTTCACCGCCATGCTCGACGTGCTCGACGAAGCCGATGCCGGTGGCACGCCGCTCCTCCAGTGGCTGGAGCCTCGTTCGCAAGACGCCCTTGTCCGCACGCGCTACCAGAAACAACTTTGCCTTGAACTTGACGAACTGTCGCGCGCCCTCGGCCCGCAAGTCATCTCCAGCGTTGCCATCACCGGCTCCGATCCCTATCTGCGGACGGGCAGTGATATTGGCATTCTCTTTGAGGCTAAATCTGCGCCGTTGCTGAAGGCCACTTATGTCGCCCGGCACGCAGCCGCTAAACAACGTTTTCCCGACGCAAAGACCCGCGATGGAGAGGTTGAGGGCGTGTCTTACACGGGCGTCGTCACCGACGACCGAGCCATTTCTTCTTACGTGGCCGCGCTCAATGACGTCGTCTTCGTCAGCAACTCGCTCTATCAACTCGGTGAGTTGATCAAGGTGGCGAAAGCAAAGAAACCGGCGCTGGCGTCGCAGGACGAATATATCTTCTTTCGCCATCGGTATGCGCGGACCGACCCGAACGAGAGCGCCTTTCTGATCCTCACCGACGCCACCATCCGCCGCTGGTGCGCGCCTAGGTGGCGCATCGCCAACTCACGACGTACCCGCGCCGCCGCCGCCATGGCCGAAGCTCAGGCGGCCCACCTTGACAGTCTCGTGCGCACCGCCGTTAAGCCGATGAAGGTCGGCGACACCGGTGCATCGGTGGCCCGGGATGAACTTCGCATCACGACGAACGGAGTTGCATCGGCTGCCTACGGGAACCTCGATTTTTTGACCCCAATTGCTGAGCTGCCTCTGGACCAGGTTACCCGGAGCGAAGCCGATGCCTACGAGGCCTGGCGCAATGGCTATCAGCAGAACTGGCGGCAATTCTTCGACCCCATCGCCATCCGCGTTTCGCTTAATGGCCGCAAACTCACTGCCGAAGTCACCGTCACGCCGCTGATCGCCAATACGGATTACGCCCGCTTCATCTCCGTCACGCGCGGCGCGAGCATCGCTCCGCAGGCCGGGGACCCTCACGCCGACACCCTGCTCCACTTCGCCATGGCCATCAATTCGCAATCCGACCTCTTGAAACAGGCGGGCAATTGGCTCGGTTCTATGAACTCATCGCTGCGCGCCAACCCATTCGGCTGGCTCGGCGAATCGATTTCCATTTACGCGGATAAGGATCCCTTTTGGGACAATCTCGCCAAAGCTGCCGATGCCGATAAATTCTTCCGCCAACACCACCACGAGTTCCCCATCGCCGTCCAATGTGAAACCAGGAGCGCCCTCGGGCTTGCCACTTTTCTTGGCGCCGTCCGCGCATTTGTCGATCAGACCGCGCCCGGGATGACTGTCTGGCAGACGCTCGACCACCGGGGTAAAGCCTACGTCAAAGTCGCAGGCTCTGAGAGCGTGCGCCGGGGCCAGCAAGAGTGGGCGAACACCGCGATCTACTATGCTGCAACTCCCGATGCGCTCGTCGTGACATTGAGCGAGCCGCTTCTCAAGCGCGCTCTCGACCGCCAACTCACCGGGGCCGAAGAAAAGACTTCCTCCGCCTGGTTGGGGACCAACCTCTGCCTGAAAGTCGATCAAAAGATTCTCAGCGCGATCAACAGCGCCAACCCCGGCTTCGTGGCCCAGCAGCAGCTCCTCTCCTGGAACAATCTTCCCATCCTGAACGAGTGGAAACGCCGTTACCCCGGCCAGGATCCGGTCGCTCTGCACGAGCGCTTTTGGCAAACGCGATTGGTGTGCCCCAGCGGCGGCGCTTACGTCTGGAACGCCAAATGGCAAACCATGGAATCCACGGTCTATGGGCATCCCGGTGAACCGAAGAAAGGGCCGGACGGTCTGGGTCCACTCGCCCGGTTTCAGAGCGCCAATTTCGGCCTCACTTTCGAGCACCAGGGCGTCTCGGCTAAAGTTGTTCTGGAACGCGAGGTCAAGCAGACCGCTATCGAGCCGAAAAAAGTCGCGTCCCTCGGCCAAAGGTTGAAGAAGTGGTTAAAGGGGTAAAGTGATTTGCGATTGCCGATTGGGAAATCGCAAATCGCAAATCCCTACAGCGTCTTGACCGACTGGCGCGCGAACACCGCGGCTCCCACGATACCGGCGTGATCGCCCAGCTTTGAGGAGATAATCTCAATTGATTTTTCCGTGCCTGGCAAAACATGCTGCCGGGCTATCTTGCTGATCGTCGGCAACATTTCGTCGTCCAGCGCTTCGATCACGCCGCCGCCCAGAACGACGATTTCGGGGCTGAAGATATTGATCAGATTGCCGACCGCGATGCCGATGCAATCGGCGGCATCGCTCACCACTCGTTCCACCAGCTTATCGCCGCGACGAATCGCTTTACGCAAATCCCCGCTCCGCAAATCCTTCAATTCATCCCCCAGCATGTCCGTGAGAATGGTCTTTTGCCCGTCCTTTACCGCCGCGGCCACGCGCCGGAAAATCGCCGTGCGGCTGGCGACGGCTTCAAGGCAGCCCTGGTTGCCGCAAGCGCACTTGGGCCCGCCCATGTTGATGACCATATGGCCCACTTCGCCGGCGGCGTGGCCGGCCCCGGTGTACGGTTCCCCATTGAGAATCAGTCCCCCGCCAATCCCAGTGCCAATGAAAATACCGATCACGTGGCTGGGTTTGGCTTTCAGCTCCTGCGCATACACCCCGAGCATGCCCAGGGTGCAATCATTCCCGACAAACACGGGCATTTCCAGTTGCTTCTGCAACTCTTTCTGCAGCGGCACGTTCTGCCAGCCCAGGTTTGGCGCAAACACCACCCGGCCCGTTTCGCCATCCACGGTGCCGGGCGCGCCCACACCGACGGCCCGAATGTTTTTGGACGACAGGTCGCACTCATCAATCGCATCCCGAACGCAACGAGCCAGCCGCTCGATCACCGCCGCGTGGCCGCGATCGGATTTGGTGCTGAGCTTGGTGGTGCCAACGAGAGCGAGCCCGGGATCAAACACTCCGGCGTAAATCTTCGTCCCCCCAAGATCCACCCCGATGAAGTATTCCGATTTATCGTTCGTCGAGCCCATACCGAATCTGATCGCCCCATTCTGCAGTCAAGAATGTCACAACTGTGTGTCAGAATGGAAACGATTTGCCGAAGTCGTCTGGCTTTTGGCCTCCAGCCTCTAGCCTTCGAGCCTTCACTCACCTAGTCCGGCAAAGGCCGGCCCTTGGTCTCCGGCGCCAGCCAGATCAAGACGAGGCCCAGAGCGTAAATGAGCACGATGGTCGCGCCAGCCCCGGCGTAGTCCGCCCCATGGGTCGATTGTCCACCCAGTTTTTGCACCAGCGCGCCCATTTGCAGTGCGCCCACGCCCGCCAGGATACGGCCAAAGTTAAAGCTGAGTCCCTGCGCGGTTGCGCGCACGCGCGTTGGAAAAAGCTCGGGCAAATACAGCGGCAGCCAGCCGTAAAACGCCGCCGTCAGGCCGCCCACGATGAAAACGAGCGCGAGAAATTGCGCGTTAAAGGCAGTCATCCCTCGGAACAGCCATGAGCCGAAGATCAGTGAGAGCAGGCAGAGCATGAAATACGCAGGCCGACGGCCAAATCGCCCGCCGACCCATGCGCCGGCAAGGCACCCGATGATAGCGCCGAGGGCGGATGACAGTTGGGCATAGGCCTTGGCCTTCGGAAGTTCTCTGCCGGCAAGCTGGTCCGCCCATGTCGCGATCCATTGGACTGCGCCCCACGTCACAATCAGCGAAATCGACGCGAACGCGATAGCCAGCAGCGTCGTCTTGAAAAGTGCGCGGCCAAAGATTTCCGCGAAGATCGACCTGGAAGTTCCCATTTCGGATTTCGATTTTCCCGCCGCTTGTTTCCACCGTTCGGATTCCGGAACGAAGAGTCTGATGAAAAAGGTGAGGAAGGCCGGCGCTGCGCCCACCAGCATCACCCAGCGCCAGGAATCCCGCGTGATCGGAAAAGCGATTCCAATCACGGCAATAAGCGCGAAACCCACATTCGCCGCCGCCCCTATAGCGCCGGCCAGCATGGGACGATGTTTTGCCGGCCATGATTCCATCACGAGCGCCACTCCCAGCGACCATTCGCCTCCCATCCCGAGCGCGGCAATGAAACGAAACACGCCGAGATGCCACGGTTCCTTCGCGAAATAAGACAAACCGGTGAACAACGAATAACAAAGGATGCTCAACGTCATCGCTCGCACCCGGCCGATGCGGTCCCCGAGCCAGCCAAAGACGATGCCCCCGCACGCCGCGCCCCAAAGGAACCACGCCGTGATCCAGCCCATCCAGTGGCTGACGAATTTGTCATCCACGACTCCCGAGACGACTTGCATTTCCTGCAAGGCGGGGCGGGCGACCAGCGGAAAAATCCCCATCTCCATCCCGTCGAACATCCATCCAAGGAAGGCAGCGACGAGCGCCATCCATTGCGCTTTTTGCGTAGCCCCGGCCTGGGCAGGCGCTGGCTGAATAGCTGTCGGTTCCACTGCGGGCATGAATGACTTTATCCGAACCTCCACGGGCAACGCCAGCTAAAGCTGGGTGCAACCGTCCCCACTCCAAACGGCGATTTCACTCGTGAAGAAATGGTTGTCCTGTCAACAATTGGGCAATGCCGGTGATGCGATTCTCAGGTGGTCAGATGGTCAGGTGGTCAGATGGTCAGATGGTTTGGACTTTGTGCGCGACATTCGTGATTTGTCTCGCCACGGCCGTTCCGGCAGCGGGCGACGATTGGCCGCAGTTCCTGGGGCCGCGCGCAAACGGCACTTCCGCCGAAACAAATCTGCTCCAGAGCTGGCCGGCAAAGGGACCGCCGCTCGTTTGGCAAAAGGCCATCGGCACGGGGTACAGCGCGCCGTCGGTTCGGGCTGGCGTGCTGGTTCTGCACCATCGTGTGAAAGACGAGGAAATCGTCGAGGCGTTTGACGCTGCCTCGGGCGAAGCCCGGTGGCGTTACGGTTATCCAAGCCAGTTTGTGGATCCCTATGGCTACAACAACGGCCCCCGCTGCACGCCCTTGCTGACCAGCAACCGCTGTTACACCTTTGGCGCCGAAGGCAAGCTGCTGTGCGTGGACTTGCGGGGCGGAAAACCGCTCTGGCAGCGGGATACCGCCAAGGATTGGACTATTCCCCCGGCGTTTTTCGGCGTCGGCAGCACACCCGTCCTCGAAAGCAACCTTTTGTTCGTCATGGTCGGCGGGCAACCGAACTCCGGAATGGTCGCCTTCGACGCGGCCACCGGCAAAACCGTCTGGGAAAGCGTCGGCGCGGAGAATTGGAAAGGCGTGCCGATGACGGGCTGGCCGGGAGAACGGAAAGTGGCCTGGCAAACCTGGGAAAAACAAGCCAGTTATGCCACTCCTGTGCTGGCCACATTCCACGGCAAACGGCACTTGCTCTGCCTGATGCGGCAAGGCCTGGTCTCTGTCGATCCGGCGACTGGCAAGGTGAATTTCAGCTTCTGGTTCCGCTCGCGCCTGAACGATTCCGTCAACGCCATGAACCCGGTCGTGCAAGGCGATTTGATCCTCATCTCCGGCGCATATTACAAGGTTGGTTCGGTGCTGCTGCGGGTTCGACCGGACGGCAAAAGCGTCGAGGAAGTCCGGCGGGACCTCTCGCTCGAAGTTCATTGGACCACACCGATTCTGCACGAAGGCTTTGTCTATGCATTTAGCGGACGCAACGAACCCGACGCGCGGTTTCGCTGCGTCAAGTTCCTCACCGGCAAAGTGATGTGGGACCGCGACGAAAGCTGGCCGCCACACAGCACCCCGACGCCGTCTGTCTATGGGCGCGGCTCCGCCATCATGGCCGGTGGCAGGCTGATCGTTCTGGGCGAAGGCGGGTTGTTGGGCCTCTTTAAAGTCAATCCGAAAAAAGCCGAGGAGATCTCGCGCTTCCAAGTACCCGGTCTGCAATACCCTTGCTGGGCTGCGCCGATTTTGTCGAACGGAAGACTGTACCTGCGAAGTGAAGACAGACTAATATGCCTGAATCTACGTGGTTCAGCGGAGTAGATCGCAGCGCGCACAACGCCACAATGCGGTCGGGCATCGCCGTTCAACGGGACCGTTGTAAGAGCGCTTTTCCGCAAAGAGGTGCTGCGCTAGAATTGCGCCGGATGCAAAGAAGATGGCATCGCACGAAAACCTGGCGAGCGCACTTGGGGTTCTTGACGGCGGTGATAGCAATTTCCTTTCTGCAATCGCCGGCGCAAACGAACAGATCAACGCTGCCGCGGGTGACACCGGGTCCTCAACCTTCGAGCACGAATACACCACCGACGACGACAGTGGAAACGGGCGACCAGGGCGGAAAATTTTTTGGAGCGCCTCCGGATGCATCCAAGGTTCGGCGTTACTTCATTGCGGCGGAATCCGGACTGTGGGACTACATGCCCCTTGGAAGCGACGTGATTTGCGGGCAGCCTGTGCCGCCCCCAATACTCACGCGGCGGCGCGGAAGCAAAATTCGATACGTCGAGTATCTGGATGAATCCTTCAGCACGCGGGCTTTTCCTGAGCGGCGGTTGGGAATTATGGGACCGGTACTGCGCGGTGTGGTGGGGGATTTTCTCGTGGTGACGTTTTTGAACCGAACATCGCGGCCATTGTCGATGCATCCTCACGGGGTGAAGTACGACAAAGACAGTGAAGGCGCATATTATCTGCCGCGGCCGGGGTTGGGGGCAGCGATCGGTCCCAAAGCGCGTTTCACTTACGTTTGGAAGCTCGATGAAGGTTCCGGGCCGTTGCCAGCGGAGCCGAGTTCCAAAGCATGGCTCTATCACAGCCACGTTGATCCGGTGGGCGAACTCAATTTGGGTTTGGCAGGAGCTATCATCGTTACTGATCCCTCGCGTGCGCGCCCGGACGGAACGCCGGCAGACATAGACCGGGAGATGGCAACGTTGTTCATGATTTTTGACGAGAGCGGCATGGGGGAAGCCGAGAAGGAGGCAGCGGAATACGGAAGTTTGCCAGGAGGTATCCCGCAAAGGACGTGGGCTGAGGTGCAGGAAGTAACCGAACGCGGAGAAAGGAACACCATTAACGGGTACGTCTTTGGCAATCTTCCGGGCCTGGACATGATGGAAGGAGAGCGCGTGAGATGGTACATGTTTGGGCTGGGATCCGAGAACGATTTTCATACGCCGCATTGGCATGGAATGAAGGTGTTGGAGGAAGGGCGGCGGCAAACGGATGTCATTGAGCTGTTGCCAGCCAGCATGAAAGTGGCCGACATGCTGGCCGATAATCCGGGCAATTGGCTGCTGGAGTGCCACGTGGCGAATCACATGGCGGAAGGGATGTTCGCCCAGTTCACGGTTCTTCCTAAAGGATTGAAGGCACCCGCAGAGCCTCCTTTCTTTGGAACACGTCAGTCGCGGGCGTCATTGGAAATTCAACGTTTAAGCGTGACAAGGGCCGAACCCGCGGGCTTTGAACTGCAAATGGAAGGCAGAGTGACGGTATCGCAGGCGTTCTCTGCATTTATCATCCCTGTTAGCGTGAAACTTGGAGATCGGGTGGTTCAGTTCAAACCGGATCGCAGTGGCAGGGCGACGAATGGGATGGATTCCTTCTGGGTGAAAAATGCAAGTCAGTACGGCGTGGTTTACGGCGGACACATGGAGTTCGAAACTCGTCTGCGAGACCCGAAATGGATTTCTGAACTCAAGAAACCTGGCAATGATGTCCAGGCAAAATCTCTGACGATTATCATGCAAGTCGGCAACGCCGAACACAAAGCGATGGCCGAAGTGAGACCGTCGAGTCGAGGTACGGACGAAGGAGCGCGCGACGGCCAGCGAAAATAATCAGTTGACCCAGGTCAGCGCCGCATTGTGACTGGTCTGCTGATAAACCCGGCCGTAATGGAATCCTGCGATGGGCTCGCGGTAATGCGCAATCGTAAGGAGATGCTGGCCGCGTTGCTTTGACTCAAACCGAAGTATCCCCTCTGCATCGGCCGTGATCTCCTGTTCTTCTTCGTCCGGCGTGCGGAGCGTCGCTTTGATTCCCGGCAGGGGCTGGCCACGGAACCACGCGCGAACCTCGCCCGGTTTCCCCGCGGGCACTAGATCCAGAGTCAACGCAGGTTTGGCGCCTCCGGCGCCTGCCGGTTGCCAGCGTGCGTAGAAATGAGGTTTGCGGCCGCCCCGGATCGTGAAAATTGTCTCGGTGCAAACGACATTGGTTGGCGAGGCTCCCGCAAGGAGGAAGTGGTCCCTGTTCTTCGGCGTCTCGACGGGCGCGGCGTTCGTCGAGTTAACGATGAATGCGGCGGGAGCAGACAGACTGTCCAGGTGGCCGGGCGATTTCTCGAAACTTCTTCCAGGCTCTGCAAATCGAACAACAAGTTTGTCATCCACAGGCTCGATCCAGACCGAGTGCGAAAACCCGTTCGCGGCTGCAAAAAACGCGAGTCCGGCAATTGCCAGGTGAAGTCGTTTCGCGCTCATGGGGTATTCAAACAACGTTGCTTCATTGAAGGTGCGCGGCAGCCGGTTGAATTTCGGCTGTTTGCCTTCCCACATTTCCGCCGGTTGCGGGCGTCAGCACCTCCAGTTCAGGGCGTTTCTGTCCGCCGTCCTCACCCCCGAGAGCAATCAACTGCGCGGTTCCCGCCGTGACAAGACGATGCGACATGCGTCGATGCTGCAATTCGCCGAGGACTTCCCACGAGCGCTCATCCGTGGCAAGCCGCAGCAACTCCCCTTTGAATGCGCTCGCGTAGATCCGCCCTTGCTGAGCGACGGCCGAACAGCTAAATCCTTTGTGCTTTCCGGCGGGCAGATCAGGCCCCTCCGTCCATTCACCAGTCCGAGTGTCGAAAATATCAACCGTCAGCGTCGCCTCATCGTCGTTGTCCATTCCGCCGATGCAGAAGATGCGCACGCCGAGCGAGGCCAAAGCTA
>JAKEEH010000001.1 GCA_022616725.1 Limisphaerales bacterium
AGCGCCGAACCTCAGACAGAGAAGGAACTCAACGAGAAGAAGAAAAAGTTGGGAACAACATCGTTTTGCCTCTTGACGAATTGCCCTAATGGGCGACCCCTACCCGCATCCTCTGGCGGGCGTGTTTATGTACGACTCGAACTTTCAGGCGTTTCAGGAGACGTTGTCTGATGAGCAGCGGCGCGGCATCTTGTGGTCGTTGCGCAGTGTGACGACTGGCTATACATGGCTGCTTGTGATCACAAACGCACTCTGGCTTGGCGATGCGTGTTATCTCTTGTCGAGATTGAGAGGCAGACATGATTGATCGGCGTAACCAGGAGCGCTGCAGCGACTCGAGCTGCTCGGGAGTCGAGCTATTTGGGGCGATCCAATCCGCTACGCTTCCTCGCTAGCATGAATAACTTCAGAACAGCTATATTGGGTCGTTAGGCGACAGCACACGCATGGACACTTTCTACCAAGTATTCGGTTTCGTGGCGGCGATTTGCATCGGGATCATCGTGCTCACAGCGTTCTTCACCGCTGTCGGATACTTCAAGAGCAAGACACGCGGCTTTGACATCGTGAAGATAAAGGGTTTCGTCAAGGACGGCAGGCTCGTCAACGTCCACTTGAGCAGCGGGCAGGTTCATCGCGGCGTCCGGTTCGTTGGATTCAGTGACCAGAGTTCCACGAAAGGCGGCGTTCCATTTCAGCTTTCACAAATGGTTGTTTGCGAGACCCAGAAGGGTGCGAGAGTTTTCTTTCGTCCGGACGCAGTTAGGATTATTGAGGAGGTCGAAGATGTCGCCTGACTCCTATTTAGCCCGCGCGGTCAATAGGCAAAAGAATGGCGCGACGGAATTTTTTCATTTCCGTTTTTCCGTCCTCAGAGAGGGAACTGGGTGCGGAGCAGTTAAATGGTTAAAAAAGTTAAATGGGCGAGGCGAGTTGAAGGGTTGAAGAGTTGAAGGGGCGTTAAAGCGTTGAATCGTTGAACCGTATCGGCGTCGAGGGAAGTCGGAATTCTTAAGAAGCATACGAAGGGCGCGGGGAGCGCAAAGCGTTGAATCGTTACATCGATGAATCGTTAAATCGGGCAGAGCCGAGTTGACCACGGATTGCGCGGATTGCGCGGATGAAAGACCAGGGAAGTGTTTAAACGCAAAGGCCGCAAAGAGCGCGAGGGACAACCCGCAAGCCTTTGAAGCGTTGAACCGTTGATGGCGTTGCGGACGCTGCCAGGATATGCTTGCTCCAGGCGGGCACCGCAAGGCGGCGTGAGCGGAGGCGAGAACAGCGTTTGAAATTTAAGATTTGACATTTCAAAGGAGGGCTCGACAAAGGACGTGGATTATCTCCGCCTCGCCCCAAAGAGTTAACGTGCGGTCTGGTGAAGTCTAAGCTATAGGGGACGTTAGCTGGCTCATGAAATTCGACGCCATAGATCGTACGAAGAACGGGAATATCAGTTACTGCCTGTGGCGATGGGCGAGAAACAAGACGCCGTTTCTCTCGATTGTTCGCGTGGCCTTCGCCGGCGATTATCGTTCCGGGTCTGCGGGAGCTCCAGACGCTCATTTCATCGAAGGTATGCTTCACACGGTTGATGGAGTATGGCGTCCGAGCGCGATGATTCTGGATTTGCGCGATCTGTGTTATGAGTGGGGCGACGAAATGAGTTTGGTGCTACAACCGCCCACGGATATTTATGCGATTGTGGTTAGCGCGAAGTGTGAGCCGGCGATTTCGACGCTGTGTTATGGCATCGACAGCAAGAGGAGTGTTTTGGAGAAGGCGCACTTCTTCGATGCACTCAATCCTGCGATAGATTACGTGACGCAAGCCCTGGTTGCGGATTGGAACTCGACGCTGACAAAGGCAGATTTCATTACCGCCGATGAGCTTCGACAGAGCAGCTAAAACAGAGCGCCGCCAGAGCGCAGGTGACCAACGCTGCGATTTACCGGTTATGGTTAGTTTGAACCTCAACATTGCGTTACGCGCTGACGGTCCGGCGGTCGCCGAGCCCAGGCGTTAGGCCGCGTCGTACGATGGAGGACCCTGGAACCTGGAGCATTCTCACATCCAGCCTCTCTGTCGCCGATCTCAACGACGCTGAGCGGACATGGGAGTTTCTCCGAGCATATGAGCTCGTTAACGAATCGCCGGACGGCGTGGTTCGCCTCGCCCAGGCGATCAAGGCCGAAGTCGATCGTGGTCGAATCACGGGTGGCAGTCTTGCGTATCGCGTCGCCGAGAGGCTAATCGAAGCTGGCTTGACTCCAGGCGCCGCCAAGGCGCCGGACCCATTCGGGACAATTGCCGCGGCGCGATGGGCTACATTTAGAGAAGGCCCCGGGTCTTTTCGAGAATGAGAGTCTGCCGACAGACCTGAGTTCAACGCTTTGCGTTGTGAGTTGCGGCCCTGCGCTTCGCCTTGAACTCAGATCCCTCCTTCCATTCTGGCCGATGGTCGCCCTGTGCCACGGCATTGCCGATCTGCACGAGCAGGCGAAGATCGGCGACAGCGCCGTCGAAATTCCAGTCTGGTTTGATTTCGTCCGAGAGCTTGTGGTAATCGCGCTCGGTGTATTCATCAAGTTTCTGCTTTCCGAAGCCGGGCGGTTTGCCGATCAAATCGACACCGCCCTTGATGTAAAGACCGGGCACGCCCACCTTCGCAAATTCGAAATGGTCCGAGCGATAGAAGCGGCCCTTCTGCGGTTCGGAGTCGGGTTTTACGACGCGCTCTTGGGCCCGCGCGAATTTCGCCAACTCGTCTTCCAGCGTTGTTTGGCCGTAGCCGACGACTTCGATATCACTGGTCGCGCCCCACGGGTTTAGACCGTCCATGTTGATGTCACACAGAGTGTGTTCGAGAGAATACAAGGGATGTTCGGCGTAATATTTCGAACCAAGCAACCCCTTCTCTTCGGCGGTAACGCACAGGAACACGACCGTTCGTTTCGGGGCCAGATCCAGTTTGCGGAACGCTTTGGCAACCTCAAGCAGACCCGCCGTGCCGGTCGCATTATCGAGCGCGCCATTGTAAATTTGATCACCGGTGAGCTTCTCGTTGCGGCCCAGGTGGTCCCAATGCGCGGTGTAAATCACATATTCGTTCGGCTTTTCAGAGCCGGTGATCTTCGCGACGACATTCTGAGAATCGACCGGCCGCAGTTTGTTGCGCACCATGAAATCGGCCACGCCGTGCAAGGGAACGGGCGTGAAGTCGCGCTTGAGCGCATTGGATTTGAGCTTTTGAGGATCGAGACCGGCTCGCGCAAACAGGTTTGTGGCAGCCGTCCACGTCATCCAGCCCTGCACCGCCAGTTTCTTCTCTTTGCTCGACTTTAGATCGAAGGTCTCGCGGCCATAGCCCCCGGCCACGACCATATAGGGGTAACCCGCCGGACCAGTCTCGTGCACGATGATCGCGGCAGCGGCGCCTTTTTCGGCAGCGATTTCGTATTTGTAGGTCCAACGTCCATAATAGGTCATCGCCCGACCCTTGAACATGCGCTCGTCGAGACGGGAGGGATCGTTCGGATCAGGCAAGGGAGGATCGTTGATCAACACGATCAGCGTTTTGCCCCGCACGTCCAGGCCTTTGAAGTCGTCCCACTGATATTCGGGCGCAACAACTCCGTAACCGACGAAGACGACTTCCGAGTTGGTAACTTTCGTGAGCGGATCGAATACCAGTGAAGACAAAATGCATTCGGCAGGTTGAGACAGTTCGACAGACGTGCCTTTGACGCGGAGCCTGGCGTCGATTTCGGACGTGATTCCCATCAGCGGCACTTTCTGGATGTAGGAGCCGTCAGGATTGCCGGGTTCCAGGCGCAGCATCTTGAATTGCTCAATGAGGTAACTCACGGTGAGTTCCTCGCCGCGCGTGGCGGGCGCCCGTCCCTCGAACGCATCCGAAGCCAGCACGCGCACGTGCCGCAGCACATCTTCGGACGTAATGCTTCGCAGGGCGGAATCGGGCGTGTTGACCGGTGCGGCGCCCGAACAAAGTAAGCCGTACATGAGCAGCACAGGGAGAGCCTGGAGGAAACGCATCCTCGTGGATAACAGAGCAGGGCGTGCGGACACAAGGATAAGGAGGACCATTTTGCTATGTTTATATCCGTCTCCACAATGCGAGTCCGCGAACCCGTCGCCCTACTGTCCATTTCTTATGGCTGCCAAATACTCATAAAACACCGTCGCCAGGTTCTCACCGTACGTCTTCCAATGCCTCGCTGACGGATAGTCGTCCAGGCCGACGATCCAGTTGCAGTTGAATTCGTGGACTGCGGCGTCGATCCCGTAGCGTTGCACCCAACCCTCGCCCAGCGTGCCCGAATTGCGGAAGGCCGCTGTCGTGCTTCCCTCGGTGAACCACGTGTGCTGCCGCAGTAAATTCTCCAGAGTTGCCATGCGTTTTAGGTGACGATCGAGGTGAGGCACAGGCGGGCGGCTGATGTGCAGGCGGCCGCTGCCGTCGTTGTGCAGTTCGAGCGCGAGGTGCGGCGTGTGGCCCGCGGCCATCATTTTCTCCAGCCACTTCTCGAGCGCGGCGTTCTCCGGCGCGAGGTGCGGGTCGGCTGGCTTGTCCCAATTGCGATTCAGGTCTTTGCCTTGCAAATTGAATCGCGTGCGACCCAGCGCCACGCCGTCCTTGTTCGCCAGCGGCATTACGTAAACACAATAACGCTCGAGATATTTTCCGGCCTCCTCGTCGCCTTGGAGCAGCCGATGCACGAGTCCTTCCACGACCCAGTTGCCGCCTGATTCCCAGGGGTGAGCCCGGGCGCGCACGAAGATACGATAGGGCGCTTTCGGATCGCCAATCCGAACGATCTCCAGCTCGCGACCCTGAACGGTTTTCCCAATCGCGCTGATGTGCGCCAGCCGATTCGCGCGTATCGCGACGAGGAACCTTTCAAGATCGGACAGACGATAAGGCTCAACTCGCGCGACATAGAGCCGCGGCCCCGGCATCTGCACGTGCAGGCGAACGCGATTCTCCGGGAGGCTCTCCGTGGGAACTGATTTCCATTGGCGGCCATCTTCGGAGACGACAACTGTCTTCAACTCGCGAACGACCGAGCCGCTGACACCATTCCAGACATTATCGAGGTTTTTGAATTCGAGAGTCAGACGCGCGCCCGGCTTTGCATGAAGTCTGAGGTGAATATGCCCTGCCGCTCGGTTCGGGCCGGAACGCTCGTGGTCGTAAAGCAGATGCACCAGCACGGTCCCGTCCGACGCAATCTCGTACCACACCGGCGAGGCGTTCTCGAAACTCGTGTCGATGAACTCCAGCGGATGATTAGTCGGCGCGACAAGCGATTTTGGCGAATCAGTCGCAGCGGACACCCAAGGGATTACACCAAGGAGGAGGGCGACAGGAGTAAAAGCAAATGCTTTCATGGCGAACTTATTGAGATGTGCCGACGGAGGAGCAGAGAACACTCTTATCTTGAATGTATTTGCCTGAGAAGAATTCCGACCATCCAATCAGGCGGCTGAAGCAGGCCGGCTTGATGTCGCCAAGGCGCATCCCTTGCGCCAGGTGTCGGCTGACGAATATTTCATAGCCGTGCTTGTCAATAGCAAACATGCGAACAGGCAACAACTGCCCCAGTTCACGACAATAAGCATATTGCGGATTTTGGCGTAAGCAGGCGTCGAGGGTTTCAGCGATGGCGGGCATCGGGCCTTCGACGTACAAGGTGTAACGCCACCCAGCCTCATCTTTGTCGGGCGCGAGAAGAGCAAAGCGCGGCCTGGCAGCGCAAGTCCCCAGAGCCTCCTGGACCGCTCTAGTTGCGAATGCCTCCGAGAGCTTTTCGCCGCATACATCAGAGACGTTGCCGATTCTTCCAAGAAAACGCAGGGACGGTGTCGAGCCGACAAAACCCGTCGCCTGAACGGAATCGCGCAACCGGTAGCGCCAGAGTCCGCCTGCCGTCGTGACGACCACTTCATACTTTTCCCCTTTGCGTAAGTCATGCGCCAGGCGAACTCGACCATCCTCCGCGATAAATTCAAAGAAGTGCGAGCGTACTGCCAGTGGCAGCAAACCTCGAAACGGAATTGTCACGAATGCTTCCGTCGCCATTAGCCCTTTGGGCTGGACGAGGGCGCCCGGGAAATAACGGCGCAGGTCGCCAATTGCGAGCGCAGCCGCGCCGTCTCCCCAACAACTGACGACCTGCAGCCTCGGCCAGATTGTCGAGGGTCGTTCAGGATCACTTTGTTTGAGTTCAGAAGCGCGCCGATTTTGTGTTTTGCAGATTTCGGCCAGGAGGCGGTTCCAATAACGGGGCAGAGCCTCCAGCAGCAACGTGAGAAATGACGGATGCCAGACTGAAATCAGCCGCAAGTCGCGCTCTTTGAGCAGGCAAACTAATGTTCGATAGCGAAACTCTTCGACGTCTGTCGCTGGCGCGAACCTATTCGGCGCAATAACAACCCTGCGTGCCAGCCACGCTTTTGCGGCGCTGAGATAACGGACATCATCGGAAAAGCCGATAGGGATGCCGCATGATTGAGTCTCCGCCGGTTCTATGGCGGGGGTGATCGACCAATAGGCGGGTCCGAGCAGGACGGTCGGATGACTGCGCGTCAGATCCGCCAACCACGGGCCGATAGCACAACCAAATTCCTGCTGCAATCCCCCCGTAAACGGAATCAGTTTGCGCGAACCGGTCGAACCACTGGTTGGGACCAAATGAGTCACTGCATCAGTCGTCAAAACACGTCTTTCACCGCGCTTGATGCGCTCAATCCACGGTTCAATATCGTCATAGCTGATGAGTGGGACGCGCCGCGCGAACTCCTCATAGCTTCGGATTCTTGCGAAGTCGTGCGCGCGACCGTACGCGCAAGGAGCGTTTTGTTTGAGGTAGCGGCGTAACAATCCCGACTGCGTCTCAGTCGGGCTCGTCAAAGCGTACTCAAAGCGCAGGATTGCTGGGACGTTCGACGCGACCCACAAAGAATTAGCAATAGCAGCAGCGAGGTTCATTTCCAAGCGGTCTAACCATTCGCCTTCCGGCTGCGGTTAGATTTTCGGCGCTCAATTCGGTCAAGCATACCAATTCATCACCGTTTCGATGGCCGGGATTTTGGCTGAGAAAAAAAGCGACGTGTGGATCTGCAAGCCGGCCACCAGGAATGTCAGCAAGTTCACCACGCAAACGTTGCGGCCGCGTAAAACGCACGATGCCGTTGTGGTATTGCCGCCCAAAACGATTTTGCGCGAGGTGGTCGAGCAAATGCTTCGCATTGACAGGCGTGACAGCATCAAACCTTGGGTAAAACTCGCGCCAGAATACCGGCAGGAAGCGGTAAGTGCGAAAACCCGAGGTCAGCAGCAGCCAATAATACTTTCCGCGCGGATAGTTTTGCCGCAGGCGATTGACCGATGCAATCCAGGCTCGCGCCAAGGCATTACTTCGCCAGGCCTCAGGCGCCATGATTGTGTCACCTGAGTAAATCACGCTCACAGGGTCGCCAGCGAATACCGTCTCGTAAGCCAGAAGAGTGGAGAAACCGACCAGACGATCTTCACGAGTGATTAATATAACCCAGTTCTTTTCCGTGAGATCCTGGAAAAACTGCTGAGGCTGCACTCCCTCGAAGTGGCGGGCGAGGAGTTCATACATTTGTTCGCTTTGCGCCGCGGTGAGATCGTCGCGCGGCAAAACGGTGGGAGTAGTCTCACAAAGGACATTCATCATAACAACGCGGCTTCCGGGGCGAGATAACCGGCTAACTTGGGTGCGGTCCCGATCGCTTCCGGCCAATGCACGAGGTAGATTCGGCTGCGGTATTCTCGGTGCGGAAAGTGGGCGCGGACGGTCGCGAGGCGCGGATCGTTGGCCGCGAATCCCAGGGTCAGCAATTCAATTTTCCTGCGCCGTGCGACCGCCGACACCGCGGAAACCATCGCGGTGAGTGCGTCCGGTTCATTCGCCGGCATGGCGAGATGAGAAACAAATGCGTGCGCCAGGGCGCGGCCTGGAACCGGCCATCGGGGCTGATGAGCGATCGACGCCATCAAATTGATTGCGGCTCGCCACCGCGATAACCAGGGCGCGTATCCACGAACCACCGTTTGTTTGAACTTGCGTTGGTCCCAAAGCGCCGCGCAAGCCACGATCTGTTCGCCATTTCGTGCGACTTGAAAATCGTTCTGGCTCAAGCCGAGCAATTCCAACGCAGACAATTGCTCAACCGACCAGCAGGGAGCCAATTCATCGTGGCGTCCTTCCTTGTTGAGAACCTCGCAGATCTCATCCAGAGATGGAGCACCGGCACCGCCGCCAAAACTGAACTTCTGATTCGTTTTGCTGCGAGGTACAGGCTCGACAGACAAAAGGAGAGTGACGAATTCGGCGAGAAAATCGTAGCGCGGCATTCCGGGCAAGCCGCGTTCGAGGAACTTTCGCGCGCGTTCGTTATCGGCCGCGATGCTGGTGAAATACAAATCAGCGGGGTTCGCTGCCTGAAGCGCGCGGAAAAATTCGTAGCCTCGGCGCAGGATATCGAATCGGCCAGCAACGCTCCTGTCCAATCGCAAGCCTCCGAGGTAACCAACGCGGCGTGGCTCGGCAGCGACAAAGCGCGAACGAACCGAGCAGGTGCCGACACACACCACGCGGTTATCTTCGCGCGCAATGATGGTTTGTTTTTCTTCCCCCGGCAGGTTTGCATCAGCAAAGAAGCTCGGCTCTCGTTCGAGCGACAATTCGATCTTACCAGCCATGGGATTGTTGCGAAGCAGATGACGGATGTCCGCATCGTCGCTCTCATCCGCCAATTCAAAACGGATGCGACTGTTGCGGCGATTCCTCAATTCGCTTCGAGATAAGGTCCCTTCCACGTTTCGTCTCCTAGCGGATAGTGATCGCGCATGCTGACATCCGTCCGGTGCAACGCATTGATCAGATAAAAATTCCGCCACATGAAAAGATTGCTGCGATTCACATCGTCAAACCCGCGCTGAAAGATACTACGCCAGGAATAAAATTTACGCCGAGCTTCGAGGCAGTTGCGCTGCAGCATTTCGGGCGTCATGCCGTGCGGCTGAAAGGGGATTCGATTGTAACTGTAGCGCTCGTCCAGCCACCAATTCTCGTAGAGCAGGCGGCGCTCGTCTTGCAATCGGCGGTAGAGTGGAGTGCCGGGAAACGGCGTGAGGTGATTAAACGCGGCAATGTAAAGAGCGTGTTCTTGCGCAAAATCAACCGTTTTTTCGAAGCATTCCGGCGTGTCGCCGTCATATCCGAAAATAAACGTGCCGTAAACGCGGATATGGTGCCGGCGCAGATTCGCGAGGGCCTGCTCGAATCCGCCGCGCATCGTGTTGAACGCCTTGTTCATGTGCCTGAGATTGGCCGGATTCAAACTCTCGAATCCGATGAGCACCCCCTGGCAGCCGCTGCGCACGAGCAAGTCGAGAAACTCCTCGTCGTGCGCGGCGTTGATGCTCGACTGGCTCACCCATCGTATCCGCAACGGAATAAGCGCACGAAAAAATTCCTTGGCCTGATCGAGGTTAGACGTGATGTTATCATCCACGAAGAAGAACAACTTTCGGTCATGCTTGAGCCGGGCGAGTTCAGCAATAATCGCATCGATCGGGCGGCGCGTTTGTGTGGAGTTGAACACGGCCTGCACCGCGCAAAAATCGCACTTGAAATGGCAGCCGCGGCCTGCCTCGACGAGGCCAATGGGTAGATATCGCTTGCCGCGAAAAATCGAACGCTCGGGTTTGAGATTCTCCAGAGATGGTCTGCCTGCCTGGCGGTAGAACTTTTCCAATTTCCCATGCCTCGCGTCATCAATGACACGCGGCCAGAGCGTCTCCGCCTCGCCGCAGACAACGGCTTCAGCATGGTGCGCGACTTCGTCCGGGCACAACGTGGCGTGGAATCCGCCCATCACAACGGGCACACGACGCTTGCGAAATTCTGTCGCGATCTGGTAGGCGCGTTTGGCCGTATAAGTTTCCACGCTGATGGCGACCAAATCCGTTGGCTCATCAAACGCAACGATTTCCATTCGATCATCATAGAAGCGCACTTCGATATCGCGCGGAGTCAATCCAGCAAGAGTGGCGGCGGGCAAAGCCTCCATCTGCCACGTGCGGATGTATTTCTGCCCTGGCCTGCGTCCAATGCAGGGATGGATGATTGTTAGTTTCATCACTGGCTTAGCGAGACCGCCTCCTGCTCTTCCGCCGATGCGGGCCGCAGCCTGGAGCGCGCACGGCCTATAATCCAATCGCAATTGTAAAAGCGACTCAGATTGTGCGCGTAAAAGCGATAGCCGAGATTGGTGCCGAGTTTCACCGGCCACGGCGCCGGAGAATGGCGGATTCGTCTGGCAATAGAAGGGAAACTATACGCGTGCTTCCAGGCGGCCTCGGCACCGAGTTGAAGCTCCTGAATACTCATCTTCGCCGGCCGAAAGACTACGTGCTGGCCATCGTAGAGTTCCCAATTCCTGGTCAGGATTCGACCCTCGGCCTCCAATCTTTTGTAAAGGCTGGTATTTGGAAACGGGGTGACAATCGCGAAGCGCGGCAAATCGATGCGCGCCTGAACTGCAAATTCGGCCGTCTTGAGAAAGACATCGGGCTCGTCGTGGTCGAGGCCAAAGACGAAACAGCCTTGCAAGGCGATGCCATGTTGGTGCAGGCGTTCCACTACCCGGACATATTCTTCGGGCGAGTTGAAACCCTTATGGCTCGCGCGAAGGTTTTCCGGAGAGATGGATTCCAGGCCCATCAGCAAACCCTTGCAACCGCTGCGCGCCGCCAACTCCAGCAATTCCTCATCATCCGCCAGCAGAACTGTGGCAAGGCCGTACCACTGAAGTTTCAACGGGACCAGGGCGGCAAAAAGATGCCGCGCATATGCGCGGTCGGCAATAAGGTTAAGATCGACGAAAATCAGTTTTCTGGCGTCGTGCTGGCGGATATCCGCCACGACCTGCTCAACCGGTTTCTGGAAAGGCTTGCGGCCCCAGGCCGCGGGCACTACGCAGAAGTCACAATTGTGAATACAACCGCGCGTCGCTTCGAAAACGTTATTTGTGAGATATCGCTCCGCCGGCAGCAGATCGCGGCGAGGGAAAGGTCGGTCTGCCAAATCAAGGGTGGGTGCCTGATCGTAGCGCGACCGAAGCTGGCCTTCTGCAAAATCCCGCAATAACTGCGGCCAGGTATCCTCCGCATAGCCAACAACAACCGCGTCGGCGTGTGGCACGGCATCCTCCGGAATCAGCGTGACGTGCGGTCCGCCAAGCACAACAGTGACACCGCGTTGACGAAAGTGATCGGCCAACTCGTAAGCGCGCCTGGCTGTTCCAGTGATCACGGTCAAGCCAACTAAATCGACCTCCAGATCCAGTGGCACGTCCGTGATACCCTCGTCGAAAAGGTCCACACGGATTTGAAGCTCCCGTGGAATCAGACCGGCAAGTGTCGTCAGCGTCAGTGGTTGGTATCGCAGCGACTTCCGCCAGATGCCACCTCGATGCCGGTAAAGCGGTCCTTTCGGCGAGATCAGCGCGATTTTAGCGGCGCATTGCGACATGGTCGGTTTCGTGCAAAAGCTCTAATCCGCATACAGACGGGCTTCAAGTGCGCGGAGCATTAATAAATTCAATGGCTCCAGCGCTTTTTTCGATGTGCCCCGCCGAATCGGGAGTTCGTACCGGATCATGTTGGCGGCTTTCAGAATCTATCTGTTTCTTGTGAGACGAATAAAAATGAATCATTTCTTTCCAGAAGCCGTAGGGAAGCTCGCTTTCGGGAGGCATTCCAAGCTTCAACTCAGGTTGCGAAGCGGCAGGCCACCTTAAGGTGCGAAACAACAGGTCAAACAGAGTGAGCGTGATTCCATAGTTGCAACGGCTGTTCACTTCGTGATGGAGGCGGTGATAGGCAGGGGTGATGAAGATTTTGTCGAGCACGCTGAGCGAGTAGGAATGGGCCGAGTGCTGGAAGAATTTCATGAGCGCGTAGAACGCGAGATAAATCTCAATCGCCATCAGCGAGAAGCCCAGCAGCAGGAGAGCCGCTGCCATGACAACGCCAGACAGGATCACTTCCAGACCGTGAGTGTGGGCAGTTAGCCAGAGATTATACTGACTTTCACGATGATGTTGGAAGTGGAACTTCCACAGAAACGAATTTCTGTGTTTTACGAAGTGCAGCATCCAGCCGAGAAACTCGGCAGCGAGAAAGCAGACTATTAATTCGACCGGAAACCAGACGCGGAGCCATTGCGGAGCGAACACACCTTGAAGGAGCGCGTTGGCGCCTTTAAGCAGCGCCATGACGAACACGCTCGCCGCGGCAAAACTGAGGTTCCGACGAAGCCTTTGCTTGTGGCGGTACCAGCTCTGCCGGAAATGGCGATCGCGGAATTCCCAAAGAAACAGCCCCGCCAGTAGAAGCAAAACGATGACCTCAAAAGGATTCAACCCGGTCATGCCGCTTTGGGTGTCGGCACAGGACTGCGTGGTTTGAGCAGCAAGACGGCCAGTCCGAAAAAGGCCAGCAAAACGATGTCACTCCACACTCGAGAAGGAGACGCATCAAACGCCTGAGTGAACTTTCCCATGAAAGCCAGCTTGTTCAGGACTCGAAACAGATAGAGGAAAAAGACGATGTTGAGGAGAGCTCGATATTTTTCAGTGTTGAACGCGACGACTGCGCAGACCAGGCCGAAAACCATCGCATAAACACCGAGGAGCTTGACGATGTAACCCATCTGATTGGTCATCTCCAGCTTCAAGCCAAAAACGGAGCGGGCGAGTTGCACTGTGAGCGCGTCCGACAGGAACGGGGCCAACCCCAGGAAGCAGTGATACAGGCTGATCATGATGAGCACGGCTTTGAGGAAGAGTTGTTTGTTCATGAAAGGGTTAGGTTGTTGACGACACGTCCCGAAGCACCAGGAGGCGCAAACTCGGCCAGAATCATAAGGAAACGGACCATCGAGTTACCTTGGAACCGAACACTAGCAGCACTCCAGGACTCCGCAAGAAAAGAAGGCGGGATCGAGCCATCTTTCAAGCTAAACCGGGCCTGCGAAAGTAACGGTAGATGAAAATGAGGTAGCCCAACATCAGCGCGCCGCCGATGACGCCCCAGATCGTGAATTGCCGCCCGGAGAACTTCATTTGCTGCATCTGCTGGAGCAGCTCCTCGGAATAGCCCATCGCGCGGTACATCTCCATGATATCAATGCTCGAAAACGTGATCGCACTGGAGATGACCAACAAGCCCATCGTGATAGCCGTGATCCACCAGCCGATCGGTTTGAGCCGGTACAAGCTCCACGCGGCGTATAGCCACAACACCGCCAGAACCAGAAAGACCAAAGTTCCTGCGATGCCTTGCAGAAGAATTCCGAAAAACGGCATCACGCTATTATAGAAGAGCGGCATGAGGGGCATCCAAAGAGCCGCGACCAATAGCCAAAGACTGACTGCCAGCACGGGCAGCGGACACGCGTCCGTCCACGCCGGGTGCGGGTCTGCGGCTTCGCACGTCGCTCTGACATGTGGACTGCGGTAAAAGAGAATCAAGGTCGCCGGCGCGGCCACGAAAAACACACCGAGCATTAAGGCAGCAGTCACCAGCATGACGATTCGCGCTCCGGGAGGCAGTGGTTGTCCTCCCGCGGCTCCGCTGAAGATGGCTGGTCCCATGGTCACGAACCCGACGATGCCCGCCACTCCTGCCAGCAGCCATGCCCACCCAATGATCAACGAGACCGCGCGCGCCCAACGCCGTTTCTTGATCGACCCGATACCGAGCCAGACGAAAGCAACCGCGAGGAACGGGTACATAATGACGCTGGGCATGATCACTTTATAATCAGGCGGCTTTCCCGTCGCCTTCGCCCCCATCACGTGGCCGAATAAAATCAACGGCACAAGTAAGAGGCACAAACAGCCGAGCAGGATTTCAATGACTCCAAAAATGAGCAGGCCCGTTCGCCGATCTTTGTACACGGGCGGACTCTTGGGCGCGTCCATGGCCGGCAAGCCTACCTCGACGATTCCCCTTCACGCCAGCTATATCATCACTGGCCTTGGCGCCCCAGCAACTGAATCATTTTCCGCCAATAGCCCGACAGGAAGCGAGGGTGTCGCAGGCTTTCCAGGGCATACTTTCTTGTCGCCTGCTTCAGATCGAGGTCGGCCACTATGACCGCCTCATCGCGATTGCCGGCCAGTCGCAGAATGCGTCCGTCGGGAGCGACAATCTTGGAGTCGCCCGCGGACCATTTCCCATTGCCTTGAGGCCCGACGGAATTCGCGAACACATAATAAATGGCATTTTCAAACGCCCGCACGGCAATGCCATCGCGCCCGCCGCGCTTGCGCTTTGAGACGGACAACGAATCCATCCCCGCGTTGGGATGAAACAAGACCTGCGCTCCAGCCATTACGGCCAGGCGAACCAGTTCAGGATAACGGCGTTCATGGCAGATAATGGCCGTGGCGACCACTCCATCAAGTTCGATCAACGCGACCCTGTTGCCCGGACTGAAGAAGCGACGATCCATTTCCGTGAGCTGGCACTTCGCGTAGCAGTAGGCGACGCGCCCGGTGCGATCAAAAGCCACCAGGCAGTTTTGCCAACGAGTCCCGCGATACACCGGCGACCCGACCAGCAGATTGAGGCGATGGTGTGCTGCGAGATCACTTATGAATTTCAACGCCTCGCGAATCCGCCCCGCGTTCAGAGAAGTGAAGTTGTAACGATAACCCGTCACGGCGCATTCCGGGAACAACACCGCATCCGCGCGCCGCCGCGCCGCTTCGGTGACTGCGCGCTGAATCTTCTCAAGATTGCCGTCAATCGTGCCGGCAAACGTCATCTGCACCGCAGCCACTCGCCAGGATGGCGGAACTTTCTTTCGTTTGCCCACCGTCCGCTGCATGCCGTTGCTACGCCGCTCCTGACTCAAGCGATGACCCGTTGCGCACGAGCACGATCTTGCCGGTCACGCCTCCCTTCCCGAGCAATTCGTGCGCGTGTCTTGCCGCGGCGAGAGGAAATCGCTGCGCGATCAGCGGCTTGATCTTTCGCTGTTGAAGGAGGTCGAACAGGGCGATCAAATCCTGTCGAAACAGTCCCGGTCTCAGCCGTTTGAGCCACTGGATGCTGTAGGGGACCACCCGTTTCCGGCCCGGGAGTAGCCAGCCGCCAGCGATGTACAACCCGAAAATGGCGATTGGACGAAAGCGATGACGGCGACCTGGACGGCCTGAAGCCAATCGTCCCCTACGTAACGAGGAAGTAAGGCCATAGGCCACGACCTTCCCGCCAGGACAGAGAGCCTTGCGGGAACGCCATATATGGGCGCCACCGATGCCGTCAAAGACAACATCTACACCCTCGCTCGCGAGGCGGTGAATTTCTTTCACAAAGTCCTGATGCTGGTAATCAATCGGTGTACCTCCCAGGTCGGAAACGGCCGGCGCCCCTCGCGATGAACAGGTGCCGTACATCTCCAGCCCCGCGACGCGCCCAAGCTGCAATAGTGCCGACCCGACCCCGCCTGACGCGCCGTGAATCAACACGCGCTGGCCCGGTCTGACCTTGGCGGAACGATGCATCATCTGGTACGCCGTGACGTAGTTCAACACCAGGCTGACAGCCTCAGCCGCGTCCAACCCAGGTGGCACCGGAACCAGTTCACCTTGCGGCAGGCACACGAACTCCGCGTACGCCCCGGTAATCGGTAGCGCGGCAACTATCTGGCCTGGTTCGATTCCAGAGATACCCTCGCCGAGCCGATCCACCACGCCAAGCAGATCCCAACCCGGC
>JAKEEH010000275.1 GCA_022616725.1 Limisphaerales bacterium
ACGACGCGGGCGCCGACCACACCCAGCGGCTCGCTGACGAGGCCGTTGATGATGTTCTGCGACGACAGAGGGGTTTCGTAACGCGCGTCCCAATTGGCGCGGGGGACACCGTCGGGCCGATGGCATTGCGAGCAGTTGGCGGCCAGGTAGGAGCGCACGCGGTCTTCGAGCGGCGCGGCCTCGTTCGTCACAGCGACGAGTTTTGCCAGGTTTGCGATGTCCGATTCGTTGATCGGGGGATTGAACAGCCCGAGGTGGTTCCAGGTGCGGAGTTGATTGTCAGTCGCGCCGCCGGGGGCGTAAGTGAAGTCGCCATTCAGTTGCACTGTCTTGACGCCGAGGATGTGCTTCGAGATGGGCGTGTGGCACGTAATGCAGTCGCGCGGACTCGGATAATAATGAGCGTGGCCGCTGTTGTTGGCGAAATCGAGGAAGCGAGTGGTGGTTTGTTCGGTCGTATCGTGCGCGGTCACAGCCATGCCAAAAAAGACCGTCTCGGGTAAGGCGAGGACCACGTTGGCGTATTTGGTCCACGTGACGCCATCATTCCCGCCATAGGCTGTGAACTCGTTGCCGGCGCGTTTCAGCCGCAGCCACGTGTTGGGGTAATTCACCGCGGGTTGAGTGCTGGCAGGGTAAATCGCTTGACTGGCCCCGCCGGCCGCCGGGCGATAAACCACTTCATAGCCGGTCGGGTTGCCCCCGCGCTGCTGATTATCCCCGAAGACGCTGGCGAAGATGTGGCGGCTGCCGGCGGTCAATGATTCGCGCGCCATCACGCCGGCTTTGGTGTAAAGATCGACCATGGTCAGCGATTCCACTCGCGCCTTGACGTCGAAATCTCCCATGTGTTCCTGGTAAACAAAGCGAAATTGATCGGCGTCGCCCCAAATGTCGGCCCCTCCGGCAACAATCGTGTAGCGGCCTGTGGCGGGATCGAACAAAGTTGTCCCTGGGGTTCCGCCGCCGATGTTCATATCACTGGCGAAGCTGCCCACCGGCGTAGCGGTTCTGATGCTGATCTCCTCGTTAAGAGCGCCTGTGAGGAGGTCCGCATCGCTGTTGTCGGCGCGCCATTTATATGTGATTCCGTATGCCGCGCCGTTGGTGTCCCGGACGAGAAAACGCGTTTCGAGACGGCGGCGCAGATTCGGATTCGCTTCGTCGATGGCCAGGTCGAAATGTTTGATGAATACCGTGCCGTTTGGGAACGACCATTCTCCAAACGGCGCATAACCAATTTGCTCGTTGGCTGAATAAGGCGCGCCGTCATTCGGCAAGGCCATCCAGCGGGTCTTGATCGCGCCGTCGGACCAGAGCGGCGAATTGACATCGAACGGAATCAACCCGGACGCCGGGGCCATGGTGGCCATGTTCGTGAACACCATCGTCTGCGAAAGCAGCGCGGGCGGCGGTGGCACGAAGTCCGTTGGGCGGACGAGCCGATAGATCGTGCCGGCGGGGCCGGTCTGCACCATGTAAAGGTCGCCCGCGTGATCGACCCCGAATGACGCCAGCCCGCCGTAACCAAATCCCGACGGCATATTGCATAGGTAAGTCACGGTTGGCGGCCCGCTGGCGTTAGTGGTCAGCGCCCAAATACGACCGCTGCCGTTGTCACCAAAGATGTATTTTCCGCCGAGCTCGGCGGCGTAAGTAGCGCCGCGATATACATAACCGCCGATCACGGTGATGTCGCCATCGGCGCGGCCATAGTCATAAATGGGCGGCTGCTCCGTCCCGATAATCGTCGCGGGCCTTGCCAGCGGTCCCTGCAACGTCCCTTCCATGTAGCCCCACTGGTAGTTGCCACCTTTGACGATGATATTGACTTCCTCCCGGCGCGCCGCGCCAACATCACCAAGCCAGATCTGGCGCGTTGCAGGATCGTAGGTCATGCGATGCGGGCTGCGCAGGCCGATGGCCCAGAACTCCTCCAGTACGCTCCCAGCGGGGTCGAGGAACGGATTGTCGTTGGGGATTCCGTAGTGCGCGGTCTGGCTGGGCGGTTGCGTGCCCGCAGTTACCGGCTGGCGGCGAATGGGATGGCTGCGGGCCGGGTCGGAATCGACGTCGATGCGAATCACGCCGGAGAACAACCCTTTGTTGATGACCTGGGTGTTGCCGTATTGGGCGTCGAAGCCGCCCTCGTCTCCAAGGGTGAGATAGAGAAAGTTGTCGTCCGGGTTGAAGAACATCGAACCGCCGTTGTGCCACACGTCTTCATCGTATTGATTGATCAACACCAGTTCCGAATCCGGGTCAGCGGCCATCGAGCCGTCCGCGACCGTAAAACGCGACAGGCGATTATAGCTCGGCGTGGTGCGGGGCGGACGCTCGGGCCCGGAGGTCGGCGTCATTGAATATTGGTAAAAAACGTAAAAAAATCCGCGGTTCGTCGAAGCGGCATTTCCGAAGGCCGGATGAAACGCCATTCCCAACAGCCCGCAGTCGTCCCAGCCCTGCGTTCGTGCGCCGATGTCCAGAAATAACGTCTTCTCCATCGTGTCGGGGTCGCTTTCGAAGTAGTAAATTTTACCTTCGCGGCAATAGACGTAGAAGCGCGTCGCCCCGGGCGGCTGAACGAAGCCCATCGGATATGGAAAGGTGAGATTCGGGAACGCCTTGGCGGCGGCCCATTGGCCTTCAGGCAGCACCGGCGGCAGGCGGTTGTTCAAAAAGGGACTTACCGGCATGCGCGAATCCAGGCCATACGGTGCGGCGGTTGCGCAGGGAATTGTCAGCAGCACTACAACGATCGCTGAAAAGCCGAGGCTGAGAGAGTGGCGTTCCCGTGGCATTGGAGTAGTGGGTGGTCGCTCTCGAGTCTCTTAGCAGACGCACTCTCGAGAATCAAGGCCGGAATTGGCTTTAACGTTAGAGTGAACGATTAGCCGGCTAAATGAGCGTGAAAAAGTAGTATTCGGAATATTAATGTAAACAGCAATTAATACGTGTGCGCAACCTGCTTGACAATGGCTGCAAATAATGGTTTTTTGACCTTGGATTACGGCACAAGATTTTCGGGCATAATAGAATTGCTCTTTTTAGCCCAACAGATTTCGGTGCCGGCTCTGATACAGGCTGGAACCGGATATTCCACGTAATCCTACGTTTGTATTGATTCGAAATTCCCCGGGCCTCCGGCCATCCCCTGACCGAGAGGCCCGGCTTTATTTTATCTGGGTCGCGCCGACGCGTCACCGGTTTTCTCACTGCGCAGTTCCGGAATGTAACAGCCGATCGCGCGTGTTTCGGCGCTTCTGACCTGTTTTCCGCTCCGGATGGCCAGCAGCGCCTGCTCGAGGTCATGCTCGGTGGCCGCAGGGCGCATCTTTCCGAAACTGACGTATCGATTATCGATCCGCCCGTGATAAACGAGCATTCGATCCTTAAAAACTGCTGCTTCCGGCGTAACGCGGGCTTTCGCCAGCTTGACGAAGTGATGTTCCGGGTCGCGCAAAACCGGCAGCGAACACCGAAACTCATTAGTGTGCCGGCGAATTTCGGCGGCCGACAGTCCGGGATCGGGATAGACGAGCCAGAATTGCGCGTTGTTGGTCTGATGTCTTGCGGCGAGGCGGTGCAGTTCGGGCAGGTAGCGGTTCGAGATCGGGCAATCGACAGTCACAAAGACGAGCACCACAGCTTGGGCGTTGGTGCGGTCCAATGGGTCCGTGGGTTTTCCGTCCAGAGTTAACGCATTCGCGCCCAACGCCATGGTAGTACCCGCGACGAGGCAGCCGACAATCAGCGCTTGCAACGCTCTTAAAGATGGCTGGGAAGGCATGGGAGCAGGATGCGCCGCTTCAGGCCCGCGGCAGACTGACCAAATGGCGTGGCCGCAGGAAGCCGGCAATTTGAGTGAATACGTCGTCGTTGAAACCCATTGCGCGCTTAAGCTGGTAATCCTTCTCCAGGACATTCTCGATGCGTTCGCAGCGCCGGAAATCGTTCCAGCCAATAAAGCGCCGCAACCAGGCCCAATGCCCAAACACCGGCACGGGAAAGTCGCTTCCGTGGAGAATCCGCGATTGCAGCGGTTCCTGGAGGCATTCGGGAACGTGTCGGCCGCGAATGGGGACGCTAAACGCGCTCGTGTCGCCGTAGAGATTTGGGTATTTGCGCGTCATCTCAGCGAAGACATGGAAGTACTCCGGGTCGGTGAGTCCGCTTTTCGTCCCGCAATGGGCGGCGATCACAGTGACACCGCATTCCAGCGGCAGAATAAGCGTGCGCGGGTCCGCAAACGCCTTGCAAACGACGGGCACGGTGTGCTCCCCGCCGGTGTGCGCCAGCAGAGGCAACTGCGCCTCGGCCATGCGTTCCCAGAACTTCGTGTAGCGCCGGTCGTTGCAATCGATGTTGTGGCAATTGGGCAGGCATTTCATCATCACCGCGCCGCCCTCCAGGCATTTATCCAGCTCCTCCAACGCGTCGGGCCGGGCCGGGTGAATCGATACCGCCGGTAAAAACTCAGGATGCTCGCGGGCGAGTCTCAGCACGTATTCGTTCGGGACATAGAATGACCCGCGCTCCTTCCATAACTCGCCGTTCGGCCCATAGACGTGGTCGTGGGCCAGAATCACCACCGCCTCCAGGGACGATCCGCGCACCAACTCCAGCAAGCGTTCGATGAACAGCCGGTCGAAATCCCCGGAGAAAGATTTGCGCGGCAACCCGATGTGGCGCGTCATAAACGCGGCCAGCGGCAA
>JAKEEH010000276.1 GCA_022616725.1 Limisphaerales bacterium
CATCATTAGCACACCCATGCTCGACGAACCTTTCATGCAACGGGCTTTGCTGGCGGCGCTGTTCCTTGGACCGCTCTGCGCATTACTCGGGGTGTTTGTCACCGCGCGGCGGATGGCGTTTTTCAGTGACACGATTTCGCACGGAGCCCTGACCGGCGTGGCGCTCGGTTTCTGGCTTGGCATGAGCGATCCGACAGCCCCATTGATCGCCTTCAGCCTGCTCATCGCCGGCACCATCGTCTGGCTGCGCGAAAAGACCGAACTGGTCAACGACACAATTATGGCGTTGCTGCTGTCAGGGTCGGTCGCGGTCGGGATGATCATTCTGAGTTTGCTCCAGCGTCGTCCGGGGGACATTCACCGATTTTTGTTTGGCGATATCCTCGCCATCGGGCCGCAGGAAGTTTGGCTGGCGGCGGGGCTCTTTGTGGTGGTCGGGTTGGGGATGTTCCTGAAGCTCAACGACCTGAGCCTGATCACCGTGCAGGAGGAACTGGCCCACGTCTGCGGCGTGCCGGTGCGGCGGCTGAATTTTCTGTTCGTCATCGTGCTGACGTTGACCGTCGCGGTCGCAATTCGCCTGCTCGGCATCATCCTGGTTACGTCGCTGATCGTTATTCCGCCCGCGACAGCGCGGAGCTTGAGCCACAATTTGCGCCAGCAGGTCCTCCTGAGCCTCGCTGTCGGCCTCATCGGGGCGGTTGGCGGCACGACGCTATCGTACACGCTGAATGTGCCGTGCGGGCCAATGATTGTCGTGGCGTGCATCGGCCTGTTCATCATTTCGCTTTGCTTGCGCGCGGTCCGAGGCGCGGCCCCAAGAGTAGCGCTGTCGTTATGAAAAAATGCCAATCCCACCCACACGGATCGCCGGAGCTGCCGGAATTGGCCGATCGGTTGCGGCGCAAATCGCGGAAAGTGACGATTCCGCGACAGGCGGTGTTAAAGGTTTTGCGCGTTCGGCGGCGGCCACTGACGGTCAAGGAGATTTACGAAGCGCTGTCGCCCAGCCCATGCGACCTCGCGACGATCTATCGCTCGATCAATCTGCTCGAGCGGATGGGCATGGTGAAACGGTTTGACCTGGGAGAAGGTGCGGCGCGTTTTGAACTGCTCGCCGAGGGCGATGACGGGCATCACCATCACCTTATTTGCACGCGATGTTCGGACATTGTGGAAATCGAAGAGTGTTTCCCGGAGGAGCTACAAGCGAAGATCGCCCAACGGAATGGCTATTCAAAGGTGACGCACCGGCTTGAGTTTTTTGGGGTTTGCCCGCGCTGCCAATAAGGCCATCTCGCCCAACCTCCTCGCACCTTACAGTTTCGATTGTTCAACAGCAGATGCCGAAGCCGTTCGTGTTTTATCGGCTGTATCGGTCAATTGCTGCAGCTTGGATTCGTCAGCAGCGAGGTCTCGGGCGAGCTTTTTGGCGTTGGCTTCGGCGGCCCTGATTTCGGCAGTCAGGTTTTTGATTTGGGCTTTGAGCACTCTCTTGACGGCGGAAGCGGCAGTCGCACTATCTCGGTTCAGTTTGGCGAGTTCTTCCTGTTTGGCCGCAATGTCAGCGAGGAGCGTTTCTTGGTCGCGTTTTCTCGTGGCTATGCTCTCGCGGAGTTTGAAAATCGCCCCGACAGTTTGCGCGGCCTTAAAGCGGGCGAGCCTGGCTTTTGCGGCGGCGAGCGCCTCAGCCGGATCAATGCGCTGCAATTCTTTCAGCTTGGCTTTCGCGATTTCAACTTTCGCGCTTTTCAACTTAAGCGCTTCGGTAGTGTTGGTAAAAGCGGCGCGAGCTTTCGCTCGAACTTCGCGAGCATCGGCAAGACGCACCTCGATATCCGCGGGCGGCATCGGTTTAGCGGCGACTTCCTTGAGCGTTACAACTCCGTTTTCCTTGTCGGTTTGAACCGCTTTGGCCGCAGCCAGCTCTTTCTTCGCTCCTTCCATTTCGGCCGTCGCTTTTGCCAATTGCGCTTCGGCTTCGCCGACAGCGGGGAGCGGCTTGTCGCCCCGGGTTTGCATTTCCTGTATTTGCTTCTCGAGCTTTGCAATTTGCTCGGCGAGCGGAAGTGGATTCGTGTCAAGTTCGCCCACTCGCCGGGCATCGGCGCTCGTCCACGCGGCGGCGCGACCATTGAAATCGATCGCAATGACGCGCGCGCCATCATGGCTGAGGCACGCGCGGAGCGGCAATTCACCGAAGAACTCGAACGACCGGGCTTTGTTGCCGTCAGCGCTCCAGAGAGTAACCTGGTTGTCGCGTCCGCAACTCACCAGGCGTCCGTCGTGCGTATAAGCGATAGAAAGCACGCCGCCATTGTGCGCGTTCCACGTTTTCGCCTGTTTGCCTTCGCCTGGATCCCACCATTTGATGGCGCCGTCTTCGCCGGAAGAGGCGAGAATGCGCGAATCGCCACGCCAGGCCAGTGCGGTGACGCCGGATTTGTGGCCGGCGAGAGTGAACATCTCTTGGCCATTGTGCGGATCCCAGATGCTAACGCCGCCATTGCGGTCCGCGCTGGCCAGAAGCTCGCCATTCGGGCTGAATGCAAGCGCCGTGACCCAATCCGTATGTTTTTTTATTTTGTTGAGTAGTTCTCCAGTCGCGCTGGAATAAACCTTCACCAGCCGGCCCGGACCGCCGAGTGCGATTTTGGTTTGGTCAGGGCTGATATCTGCGGCCAGAATTGTGTCATACTCCTCACCAACGGTCATCACGCGTTGTCCTGTTGTAATATCCCACACGGCAACTCGCCCGGATTTACCGGCGTGCCCGCCCGCGATCAGGAGCAGTTTGCCATTCCGGCTGAACTGCACGTGCGCCGGGTTGCCTTCCGGGTAGGGCAGGACGCCAATCAGGTCAATTGTATCAGTATTGTACAGTAGCACCTGTTTGTGCCCGGCGATGGCCGCCAGCGGCGCCCAGGGACTTGAGGCCAATCCCGTTAGCGCACTGCCCCGCGAGGTATGGACGACGGGGTCAAGCGGCAATTCCGGCGGCATTGGAGGCGGACCGTCGGGTTTGCCGACGGCATCGCCCTTTAGCGCGAGGTCAACCGCCGGTTTGGTCGCGGCAATTGCCTTGCTGCCAGAAGTCTCGAGGAGGCCGCCGGCGATCCATTTCTTAAACACGTCGAGTTCCTTGTCGGGCAGCCGCGACTTGTTCGGCGGCATCGTGGGTTCTTCGGCGTGCGTGACAGCCTTGAAGAGTCTGCTGCTGTCGGGGTTGCCTGACATCACGACCTGCCCCGACCCGCCGCCCTTCATCACGCCGTTGTAGCTGGTCAGGTCAAGGTCGCCTTTCTTCTTGTCGGGATTATGGCATTTGGCGCAGTGCGATTCGACGAGTGGCAGGACGTGGTCCTGAAACGTCGTCTTCTCCTGAGCGACGGCCGAAACAACAACGGCCAAACAACAAAGACCAGAGAAACTCCAGGCTCGAAGAGCGGCAGAGGACTGCCGCACTCCACGACGCTGGCGCGCAATCGAAAACGCCTCCGAAATTCCGCCAGGTCCTGGGGTGCGGCAGTCCTCTGCCGCTTTCAAAGCGTTCAGCCACCTCCTTACGTCGGTGGTTACAAAGCATTTTGAGGCTCGGAGCAGCATCAGTGATTAAAAATGAATTCCTTCGAATTGAGCAGCGACCAGAACAGGTCGTTCAGGACCTCTTCGGGCGACGTGTTGTTTTTCAGGAATCCGCTGATCTTTGCCAATTCTTTGTCGGACGGCTTCCGGCTGAGGCAACGGAGATACAATTCCTCGACAATTTCTTCGGGCTTCTTCGACTTCAGCAGGGCCTTAACCACGCCGCCTTCCTTGATCTTGTCATTGGTCGTTGCGCCGTTGAGCAGGTGCAGGGCCTGCGAGAGGTTTGGCTCGGTTTTGACTTCGCAGGAGCAGACGCTTTCCCGCCTTGCGCGGCCAAACGTCGTCAAGAAATACGTGCTCACGGTGCCATCGGCAATCTGGACCGCCCGCGCTCCTCTTGGCAGCCCTTGAAACTTGTTTTTCGTTTCGGTGACCTGGCTAATGCAATCGAACATCACCTCGGCGCGCATGCGGCGGATGGCGGCCCGCGCAAAATTGCGGTCGTCAAGGGCATTTGAGTCGTTGGCCCGCGTGGATAACTGGTAGGTGCGCGAACTGCAAATATCTTTGACCAGGCGTTTGAAATCGTAACCGTATTCCGTGAACTTCGCTCCGAGCGCG
Source organism: Limisphaerales bacterium (assembly GCA_022616725.1). Classification (GTDB taxonomy): domain Bacteria; phylum Verrucomicrobiota; class Verrucomicrobiia; order Limisphaerales; family JAKEEH01; genus JAKEEH01. The sequence goes on from JAKEEH010000276.1 coordinate 4,210, forward strand.
TCGAGCAATTCGGGATTTGAGGCCGGATTGCTGATGCGCACGTCGTCGGCCGGGTCAATGATTCCTTTGCCCACAAAGTGCGCCCAGACGATGTTGGCCAGGTTTTTCGCAAAATACGGATTTTCCGGCGAGGCGATCCATTTCGCCAGCGCCTCGCGCCGGCTTTCGCCTTTGATTTCCGCCATGTCGCCGCCGAGGAACTTCGGCATCATCGTTTTGTTACCGACCGGGTGCCGGACTTCGCCGTCGCCTTTATCAAAAACGATGCTCTCGCGCGGGTCCTCGCCCTGTTTGCGGCCAACGCGCGGGAAAAACGCGGCGAAGCGGTAATAATCGTTCATCGTCCAGCGATCGAATGGATGATTGTGACACTGCGCGCACTGGATGCGCATGCCCATGAAGACCTGGGCCGTATTCTCCGCCGTCTTCAACGTGTCGGTCTGCACCTGGTAGTAATTGGCAGCGGGGTTCTTGAAGGTGCTGCCGGAGGCCGTGATCAACTCCTGAACAATTTTATCAATCGGCACGTTGTTGAGCATCTTGTCCTGCAACCACGTGTAGTAAGATAGGGCGGCTTTGTAACTGAACTGGTCCTGGCGCGAGCGGATCTGCAAAAGCTCCGCCCATTTCATCACCCATAACTCGGCGAACTCCTTGCGATTGAGCAACTCGTTGATGAGTTCATCGCGCTTGCCGGCGCTCGGTTCGTCCACGAATTTCCGAACCTCCTCCGCAGTGGGCAATGTGCCGGTCACGTCAATATAAATACGGCGCAGAAACGTCGCGTCGTCACAAAGGCCCGATGGCGTGATGCGAAGCTTCTTCAGCTTGGTGTGCACCAGCGTGTCAATATAGTTGTACTCAGATACCTCTTCGGGAAACCTGTAAGGCAGATTCTTCGGCACGACGATGACCTGCGATCCGACCGTGAACGTGTCGAATCGCGCCATGACAAAGGATTCGCCCTGTTGTCCGGCCGTCACGAGACCGGTGTTGGACACCTTGGCCGCCGGTTCGTTGTTGCTCATGAAAACGGCCAGCGAGGTCACATCGCGGTCCGAACCATCAGAATATTTCGCCCGTACGGTGAGCTTCTGCGAGGCGCCCCGCCCTTCAAGCACGGCTTGTTTCGGCATGATGTCGAGAGCAACGACCTTAGCGACGTCACCCTGATCTTTGGGTGCGCCAGCCCGTAGCCAGCACATAAGCGTATTGTAAATCTCGTCCCCTTTCTTGAATCGCTCACCACCCGTGTGCGCCACCGCGCCCAGACCTTTCTCGATGAGCAAACTCTCCTCCGGAATGGCCAGATTGATGCGGCGTCCAATCTGCTCACGGGTGATGCGATGGTAATCGCCATCCGGATCGTAACCGAACAGCGAAAGGCGAAATCCGTC
>JAKEEH010000277.1 GCA_022616725.1 Limisphaerales bacterium
CTCGGACTTTGAGACTTTCTACGGCCGAGCTGCCGCCCCTATTCCGATCAAGTCGTATGTCACAATCTTTGGCCCGTACCTAACGAGGAACCCTAGCTAGAATGAAGGTTTGACGCAGGGCTTCGGTTATGCTGCAAATCGCTGCATGAGCAACAATGTGCGATGGGTGCTCCTGGCGCTGTGCTTTCCTTTGGCGCTGTTCGGCGCGGACCGTATCGACCAACTGACAATTGACCGGCTCGCGGCCGATTATTTGGCGAAACGGGCCACCTCGGCGCTTCCTCCGGATATCGACATGGCGGAGGCGCTGAACGTGCAGGATAAGTTGGTCAGCAAACTGACAACGCAAATGGGCGGCGTTGCCGGATACAAGGTCGGCCTGGTGACCAGGGAGGCGCAGGAAAGAGCCGGTGTGAACCATCCCATTCGTGGCGTGCTGCTGTCGCAAATGCTCCTGAGCAACAATGCGGAAGTGGGCATCGATTACGGAGTCAAACCGCTGGTCGAAGCCGACTTGATCGTGGTGGTCAGAGATCGGGCCATCAATCGCGCCACCACGCTGATGGAAGTCGCGATCAATCTCAAGGAGATCGTCGCTTTCATGGAATTGCCGGATTCATACATTGCGACGAATCAGCGCGTAACTGGCGCGGTATTGACCGCGGCGAACGTTGGCGCGCGGCTCGGCGTGTTGGGTGAACGCACCCCCGTCCAAGCCACGGAGGAGTTCATTAATTCGCTGGCGGCTATGCGGATCACGCTATCGGACGGGACGGGAAAGGAGCTTGGGCGCGCGACCGGCGATGTGATCCTGCGAAACCCGCTAAACGCCGTCATATGGCTTGTGGCGGAGTTACAAAAGACAGGAAAGAAGCTGAATCCAGGTGACTACCTGAGTTTAGGATCGATCAAAGCAGTGACGCCGCTCCCCGGTCAGACCTATACCGCGAAGTATGAAGGCCTGCCGGGGGGACCGATATCCGTATCGGTCAAATTCAAAAGCGGCAGCTAAACGTTCTCATCCTCTCCTTCCAATTCGTCTTCGAGATCCTTCTCGAATTCACCGGCTTTTCTTTGCATTTTGCCGCCGGTGCGTTCGATTGCGCGTTCGGCCTGCAGATCGCGATTCTTTGTGGCGCGACCGACTTTGTGTTTGATATCGCCCTCCAGCTCTCTCATTCCGCCGTTGGCTTGCTTTCTCGCGCTCCTTTTCATGGTGCAAATAACACTCCGTTGAGGGCCGAAAGTTGGGGTATTCGTCCCGAATCCGCCCGCCGACGTGATCAACGCAGCCAGACAGCCGATACAAGGGCCGGCAAAAACTCGCCTGAGGGCGCTCGGAAGGAGTGATGCGCACGTGGGGTGAGGCTGGTCGCATTAGGATTGACCTCGACCACGGTGGCTCCGCGTTCCAGGGCGGCAAAGGGGAGCGAAGCCGCGGGATACACGAGGGACGACGTGCCGATGGAGAGGAACATGTCGCAGGTCTCGGATGCGGCGAGCGCCTGTTCAAAAGCGCCCGCAGGCAGGTTTTCGCCGAACCAGACGACGTCGGGCCGCAAAAGGCCGCCGCATTCCGCGCAGCGCGGGGGAATCTGGCCCTGTTCGCCCCAGTGAGCCGCCAGGTGATTATTTTCAAAGCACTTCACCCGCGTGATGTTGCCGTGAAGCTCGATAATCCGCTTGCTGCCGGCGCGCCGATGCAGGTCATCCACATTTTGGGTGACCAGGGTGAACTCCGGAATGCGCCGCTCCATTTCGACGAGCGCAAAATGGCCGGGATTTGGCACGACGTTTTGCACGCGTTCGCGCCGCCAGGCATACCATTCCCAAACGAGCCGCGGATCGCGTGCGAAAGCCTCCGGCGTGGCCAGGTCTTCCGGCCGATATTTCGCCCACAAGCCGGTTTGAGCGTCGCGAAACGTGGGCACGCCGCTCTCGGCGGAAATACCCGCGCCCGTGAGCGCGATGACGCGCCGGGCGGAACGGAGGCGCTCAACAAGTTCCGCGGTCATGATCTTATCCCTGCGTTAGGGCGAAGATTTCGGCGAATGGTTTTTTGATTTTCAATCGCCAGGCCGTCACTAAGCTCGTGGCATGAAGAAACACTCTTTGCAAGCGGTTTTGTGGGTGATCCTCGCGTTGCCGCTGGTCTGCGCCGCCCCGGCGTTGCACGCCCAACAGCCGGCCAAGGCCGAAGCCAAGCATTGCCTTTGGAAGGTTGAGGGGAAGACCAACGCCGTCCATCTCCTGGGCTCGATTCATTTTCTAAAGAAAGAGTTCTATCCGCTCCCAAAGCCGATTGAGGACGCGTACGCGCGCTCGCAGGTCGTAGTGTTTGAGGCCGACCTGGATGAACTTTCTTCGCCCGAAAGTCAGGTCAAAATGTTGCAACACGCGGCATATCCCCCCGGCGAGACACTGAAGCAAAATGTATCCAAGGAGACCCACGACAAACTTCAGTCCTATTTGAGCGAAGCGGGTGTGCCGGCCATCACGGTTGAGTCACTCAAGCCGTGGATGGCGGCGGTGTTGCTGTTGGGCCTCGAATTGCAAAAGCTTGGATTCGACCCCGAACAGGGCGTGGACCAGTACTTCTTCAAAAAGGCGAAGCAGGACAAGAAACAGATCGTCGGGTTGGAGACGGTCGATCTCCAGATCAGTTTTTTCACCGGGTTCACGAAGGAGGAGCAGGACGCGGTGTTGAAAGAGACGCTCCAGGAAATCTCCGGATTCAAGGCCATGCTCACGGACGTCGTGAACGCGTGGAAGACGGGTGACACGAAAAAACTGGACGCACTGGTTCTCGATGCCATACGCGATTATCCACAACTGCAAAAGAAACTTCTGGTCGATCGCAATAAGGCGTGGCTGGGCAAGATTGAGAAGCTTTTGGCGGAAGGCAAAAGCGTGTTTGTGGTGGTCGGCGCGGCGCATCTCATTGGCAAAGATAGTGTAGTGGACCTTCTGGAGAAAAAGGGCCTCAAGGTCCGACAGATGTGAGCAGGATACGATGCTATACATAACGCGCTGAAATCGAATGAAACAGTTGGCATTACGATGGCCGGCTCGCTCGATTGCGGTCGGCATTAGCCTGCTTTCCTCGATGGCCGCGGCGGAAGACAAGCTGCAACTGAATTTGCGCTCCCGTACGAACGCCGGTGACCGGGTGGTGGTTGTAGAGAAAAACGTCACCTGGGCACCGAAGAAAACCGCGTTGATTATCTGTGACATGTGGGATGATCACTGGTGCAAATCCGCGGCGAGGCGCGTGGGGGAAATGGCGGGACCGCTCAACGAAATGGTAAAGAAAGCGCGGGCGCTCGGCATGTTTGTCATTCACGCGCCGAGCACGTGCACGGGCTTTTATGAGGGAACCGCGGCACGCAAGCGCGCGCAGATGGCGCGGTTTGCCGCTACGCCGGGGCCGCTGGCGACCAGCGAGCGGTGGGGCACGGCGTGGTGTTGGACGGATGCGAAACGCGAAGGGGTCCTGCCAATCGACGATTCGGACATGGGATGTGACTGCCAGCCCGAGAAATGCAAAATCCGCGAAGCGTGGACCCGGCAGATCGGCATCATCGAAATCGCCGACGAGGACGCCGTGACCGATAACGGACAGGAGACGTGGAACCTGCTGGCCGGGCGCGGCATCGAAAACGTCATTCTATCCGGGGTGCATCTGAACATGTGCGTGCTGGGCCGACCGTTTGCGATCCGGCAAATGGTCCGGCTGGGCAAGAACGTGGCCCTGGTCCGGGACATGACAGACACGATGTACAATCCCGAACGCCCGCCGGGCGTCAGCCACTTTGAAGGGACTGACTTGATGATCGAGCACGTGGAGAAGTATTGGTGCCCGAGCCTCACGAGCAGCGCCATTACGGGGAAGCCCGAGTTCAGGTTCAGAAACGACCCGAGGCAGCCCAGAGCATCGCCGTAGAAGCAAACACGCCCAGTATCAACTGCGGCCCTGCGGCGCCTTCGATCAAATTTGCATTATCTCATGCAACTTTTCCCGAATGCAGCGGGTTCTGCTGTTTGTCGGGTAAATGAACTCTGAAACTGAGAGGAAAACTATGAAACGAATTGTTGGCGCGTCAGCGGGCGGGTTGTTGTTTGTTATGCTGCTGGTTCTGGCGGCGCGGGCCGAACCGAGCGGACCTGGGTATGTTGATTTCAGCAAACTCGCGGACATCGCGGAGGACAGCACGGTGGAGATCAACGTCCATGGAGTGGTGCTGTCGATTGCATCACGCATCGCGGGCAAGAGCGAGCCGGAAGCAGCGGAGTTGCTGAGAAGCCTGAAGCACATTCGCGTGAACGTCTATAAGCTCAATGACAAAAACCGCGAGGCGATAGCGGAGCGCATCAAATCGATGCGAACAGAACTGGCAGCGCAGAATTGGGAGCGAATCGTCACCGTAAAAGAGAAGAACGACGATGTTGGTGTTTACTTAAAGACCCGAGGCGAGGAAGCGATCGAAGGGATCGTTGTCACGGTGATTGAGGGAAAGGGCGAGGCCGTGTTTGTCAACATTGTGGGAGACATCAAGCCCGACCAACTTGGCGCGATCGCGGACAAGCTTGAGATCGAGCCGCTGAAGAAGATTGCCCGCAAGGCAAAGAAGTAAACGTTTGGAGTGCACCAGCGCGTGCCGCACTCCAAATCAACGGGAATTAGTTAACGCCAGGGATTGGGGTGCGACTCACGCGCCCCGACTTTTTCGACGGAGCTGCCCGGGCGAGCAATTCCGGGCTCGACGACGCGGGCATAGACGCCGCGCAGCCGCAACTTTCTGCCTTGAGGCGAGTTTACAAAGGCCAGGGCGTCAGGTCCGAACCGGCGTGAAAATTTTGCGCAGCCCAGGTGAGGCGTGGGCAGAATCTGCAAGACCGCGCTGCCGACGCGCAGGCGGGAATCGACCGGAAGATTTTGTTGACTCAAGTCGAGGTCCACAACGAGATTGTCGCCGGCCAGGGGCCAGCGGTCACGCCGGCCCGAGATGAGCTGGATGCAGCGGGAGTTGATCAGTGTGATCTGCCATCCCGGGTCTGACGAACCATCGGGCAACTTGCGGCTGCAGTCGATTTCCCAGCGGTCACCGTGCAATCCGCCGATGGGACTAAACACGGCTTTGTCGAGGCATTCCCGGTCTTCGGAAGCTGGGCGCGCGACAATCATTTCGACCATGCCGCACCATTTGGGGGCATCCAGAATGAAATCCAGGCCGCTAACCAACTCTTCATAGGACTGTGCCGAAGCCGCTGCCTCCGTGGGGAGATCAAATTCGGTCCACTCCGAATACCCCCAGCCCTCGGTCGAGAGGTCTCGTCGCGGTTTACGATCCATTCGTTCGAAGGATGTCGTCGTCATGACCCTCTTCTTAACAAGTGGTTCGGCGGCTGGATATACCACTTTAGTCGTATTCGCCCTCTGTCAGTCGTCCTGGCTGGCGGTGTAGCTCAAATCGTCGAAATAGACAGTGACGCTGTTGCCGTCGATCCACGGGGTGCAAATGCCAAAGCGGTCGAAAGCGGCGCCGATAGCTTTGTGCCCCGGGGATAGATCGAGCGTGCAGGTCCGATCATCGAGGCCGACGGTGATCTGGCCATTGCCGTTGGCGCCGTTCGGATCGTAGCGCAGGAACCAGTCATGGACCTTGCGATTCGGAAATATGCGGGGCGACTTGCCGCCATTATCGCCCAGCGCTCCGCCGTCGTCACTGTGGGTGCGATACACCGGGTAGAAAAAGAAACCTTCCCCGGAGGGACCCTCGATATTGATTCCAAGGTAATCCATGGGAATAGAGGATTTTGGGGAGGGGTTGGTTTGCATGCTGTGCCTGGAATGGTAAAAGCCGATGGATGCCGTGCTGTCGCTGATTGCGCGCAAGACAGACACTTTGCCGCGGGCTTCGAGGGGCTTGTGCAAGGTCAATCTGGCGAGTCGATCTCCGTAACACGCCATGCGCGCCGGTTCACGGCAATCGCCGCGGAAAATGAGACCGCCCAGTTCGCCAGGCATTTGGCCGCCGGCGTGACTGGTGGGACTCCAACCAAAGTCAAATTTCGGTCGTGTGTCGCTGGTGACGTAAGTGCGGCGGTTGTTCAAGGCATCCCATTTTGGATCTTGCGTGAAATCGAAGGCCGCGCCGTTGATGTGGACATCATCGAGCCAAATCTCGCCGGGGCCGTCCCAGGTCTTTAGCACGGGGAGGAGACCAAAGTGGGTGACTGTGAGTCCTTCACCACGGCGGTGTTCGGGCTCAATTTCGCAGCGAGCGGTTGCGCCGGCCATGCTGAAGGTCAAAAGGCCGTTTCCGCGGCCGCCATTTGGATCATAAGCCATTTTCCATGTATGGACCTTGCCGACCGGGATCTCAATCGGCGTGACACTTTGACCAGCGACAATTTCTCCGATCACGCCAGCGGAAGCGCGCCACTTGCTCGTGCAATATTCGAGATGGCAATGAAACGCGTCCCCGCGGGAGTTGACGCGGGCCACGAGTGTGTTGGGAGTGCGCCATTCGTTGAGGCTGTTGGTGTTGAAGAATCCCATCAGGCAATGTCCGCTGCCGCGGGCGACATACATGCGGCCTTCGGCGTTCATGGCGGAATTGAGGTTGAGAGGGTTGAGCAGGCGGTGCGCGTAAAATGCTGGTTCACCTGCGGGGTTGATGCGTCCGCCGACCTCGCCCGCCTGGCCGCCCGCGTAGGTTGTTGACGAGCTGTAGCCGAAGTTCTGTTCAACCGTCTTGGGCCCGAAGGATTTACTGCGGTGGTTCACGCCTTCCCAGGCGGGCGGTTCGCGGTCGAAGTTTTCATGGCGCAGAGCGGCGCGCGCACCGAATGGAATCGCCACGGTGAGGGCAAGGAGCGAACCTAAGGTCAGCCAGGTCTTCATGGTGCGAAGCGTAGGGGCTGAGGCAGAATTGGCAATGCGTCAGGAAGGACGCCCCCGGTTCACAAAGGACAGGAGCACCGGCCATTACCCCCCGCATTGGCGTAGGGAAAGGCTAAGCTGGAGTATCCCTTGTGTTTACGGGCACGGCTGAACTGGCAGGAGTTCTTGGCATTGCCGTCCAAAGTCGTTAGCGTGATGTCATGAAGATCCCGCCTTGGGTTTGCATTTTGCCTGTCGTCGCCTGCTTCATCGAACTTCATGCGGCGCCCGCCCGACGCACGATTGTGAGCATCGTTGGCGACGAGTTTTACATCAACGGCAAGCCGACGTATGAAGGCCGGCATTGGAACGGTAAGAAGATTCAGGGCCTGCTCATGAACTCGCGGGCGGTGCAGGGCATCTTTGATGACCGAAACACGAACACCATTCAGCGGTGGGCATACCCCGACACGAAACGGTATGATGCGGAGCGCAACACGCGCGAATTCCTGGCGGCAATGCCCGAATGGCGCCGGCACGGCTTGCTGGCCTTTACGATCAATCTGCAGGGCGGTTCGCCCGAGGGGTATTCGAGGGAGCAGCCCTGGCATAATTCGGCGATTGAGGCTGACGGGTCGTTGCGGCCCGATTACATGCGCCGGCTGGAACGCATTCTCGACGAAGCGGACCGGCTCGGAATGGTTGTCATTCTGGGCTGTTTTTATTTCGGGCAGGATCAACGGCTCACGAACGAAGCTGCGGTTATTCGAGCGACTGACAACGCCACGGACTGGCTCTTTGACCGCGGCTATCGCAACGTCCTCGTTGAAATCAACAACGAGTGCAACGTCCGCTACGACCACGAAGTTCTGCAGCCGCGCCGGGTCCATGAGTTGATTGAGCGGGTGCGCGGCACCACGCGCGAGCATCGCCGCTTCTACGTCGGCACGTCCTACGGCGGGGGGACCATTCCGCTGGAAAACGTTGTGCGCAGCTCCGATTTCCTCTTGATCCATGGCAACGGCGTTTCGGACCCGGCAAAGATCGCCGGGATGGTGCGCAAAACGCGAGCGGTGGAAGGGTATTCCCCAAAGCCAATTCTCTTCAACGAAGATGACCATTTCAATTTCGATCAGCCGACGAACAACTTTATTGCTGCGATCAGCGAATATGCTTCGTGGGGCTATTTCGACCCCGGGAAGAACAACTATCAGGACGGCTACCAGTCCCCGCCCGTGCGCTGGGACATCAATACGGAACGTAAACGGCAGTTCTTCAAATTGGTCGCCGAAATTACCGGGGCAAACCAGGCAACGCGCGATAAGCGCCCGCGCGTCCGTGACTGAATCGGGTGTTTGATGGTCGAGGGTGGGGGCCTGTTCATCCGTTTCATCCGTGAGATCCGTGGTTGGCATTTTTTGCCGCTTCACTTTCAACCAGTTATCCTTCAACTATCCAAAAGTGAATAAAACCGAATAAAAATGCCAGGGGAGAAAGCGATCAAAACCGAAC
>JAKEEH010000034.1 GCA_022616725.1 Limisphaerales bacterium
GCTGTCGGCAAACTCTGGAACAAATCAAACCCGGTTGCACCTTGCCGCGCTCAAAAAGAAAGAGAAAATAACTCCAGTCGTTTATGCGACACTACACTAGGCTCGCCGAAAGTTCTCGTCTGCCCGAGCGATCGCAAGCGGCGAATGGCGTACACGTGGGGCACCGAAGAGGGCGGCCTTCTCAACACCAATTATCTGAACAAATCCATCAGCTACTTTGTGGGCACGGACGCGGCCTTGAGGGTTCCCTATGACCAGTCCCAGCAACACATCCTCGTGGGCGATCATAATTTGCGCGTGGACGTGCCCGGCGGGCTGAATTGTCCATCAGGGATCAACAACGCGGCCGGGATCCGGTTGCCAATTCCGGCCTGGTCCACAGTCGGCTGGACCAATGGCTTTCATCGAGCGATTGGCAACATCGCGCTGGTGGATAGTAGCGTGCATGCCGAAAGTCGCAGCAGCCTTTTGAAGACCATCGCTGTTGGTGATAACCGAGGCACCCGCGTGATGCATCTGCTCATGCCCGTTCCCGTCCCCTGAGGAACTATTTAGCGTTTGGTGTCCAGCCTTTAGGCTGCCGTGGAGCCGGGCTTGCCATCTGCTTTGGACAGCAATTTTTGTCCAACATGGTGCGCGCGAGAGGATTTGAACCTCCACCCCTTTCGGGACCAGATCCTAAGTCTGGCGTGTCTGCCGTTCCACCACGCGCGCGGAGAGCACTAACATGTCATGGACCCCTCAAAGCTTCAAGCGCTCCGGGTCACGGTCATCAGCGAATAGCGACTTGGTTGATCTTTGCCGTCGGTTTGCCACACTCGCGGCCCATGAGATCAGGTGCCGTGGCATTGTTGCTGGTGATAGTCGCGCTCGGGGGTTGCACGACAGGACGTGACGGGATTTCCAGTTGGGACGCGGATCGCGCGTTTGCGAAACTGGCGGAGGAATTCACGAAGGGTTACCTGAAGTGGCGGCCCGCGGCTGGAACGTCCCTGGGGTTGCACGAATACGACGGGCGCATCACTGGCCTGAGCAAGAATTCCATTGACTCCGAGGTCACGCGGTTGAAGGAGTTCGAGCAGGCGCTGGCGGAATTGCAGGGGACGGGTCTGAGCGCGGCAAACCGGTACGACCTCCGCATTCTGCAAGCGACGATCCGCAGCGAGCTGTTCCGGTTGGTCGATATGGACGCGTATCACAAGAACCCGATGACCTACGCGGACGTGATCGACGTGAACATTTATATAAAACGCAATTTCGCGCCGCTGGAGAATCGCGTGCGCTCGATCATCGCCATCGAACGTCAGGCACCGAAGGTTATTGCAGCAGCGCGGGCGAATTTGCAGGAATCGCTGGCCAAACCGTATGTCGAGACGGCGATGCAAGTGGCCAAAGGAGCGGCTGATTTTTTGCGCAAGGACCTGACAGAGGCGTTGCGCGAGTTGCCAGATGAAAAGCTCGAGGCTGAATTCAAAGAAGCCAATGACCGAGCGATCGCGGAACTGGAGGGCTACGCCGAATATCTCAAGGCGGAAAAGTTGCCGCGCGCGCATGACAACTATGCCGTGGGTCGCGACGCCTATCGCCGGATGCTGGCGGCAGAATTCATCGATCTGACGCCGGAACAGTTGCTGGAGGTCGGGATGAAGGAATTGCGGCGGGAGCAGGAGATTTTCGCGGATACCGCGGGCAAGATCGATGCGACGAAGAAGCCGATCGAGGTCGCAAAACTGATTCAGCGAGATCATCCGACCGCGGAGAATTTGATTCGAGACACGGCGAAGAATCTGGAGGCCATCCGGCAGTTGTGCGTCGAGAAAAAGATCATTACGATCCTCTCGACCGTTCGCGCCCGTGTCGATGAAACTCCCCAATATCTGCGCGCGACGAGCTTTGCGTCGATGGACACGCCGGGACCATTCGAGAGGAAAGCGACCGAGGCTTACTATTACGTGACGCCGGTCGAGCCTGAGTGGACGCCGGAGCAAAAGGAAGAGTGGCTCGGCGCGTTCAACTATTATACGACGGATATCGTGTCGATTCACGAGGCGTATCCCGGGCATTACACGCAGTTTCTTTGCCTGAATGCCTCGCCGGCGACGCGCGTGCAGAAGATTTTCACCAGCTACGCGTTTGTGGAGGGCTGGGCGCATTATACGGAGCAGATGCTGCTCGATGAAGGCTTTGGGGCGACGGAGCTGAAGACGCAGGAAGACCTTGAGCGGGCGGCGAAGTACCGCCTGGCGCAATCGATCGAAGCCTTGCTGCGGCTGTGCCGGATGTGCGTGTCGATCAAGACACATTGCGAGGGAATGTCGCTCGATGCAGCCACGCAGTTTTTTGAACAGAACTGTTACTATGAACAGAAGCCGGCCCGCCAGGAAGCGCTGCGGGGCACGTATGATCCGGGCTATCTCTATTACACCGTGGGTAAGTTGCAGATTTTGAAGTTGCGGGAAGATTGGCGCAAACAGGAAGGCCGGAAGTATTCCCTGCAACGGTTCCACGACGAACTTCTGCGCCATGGGGCGCCGCCGATTGTTTTATTGCGGGAGAAGATGCTCAAGGATCGGAAGATCCGGGGAGAGGTATTTTGAGCAACGATCCCGAGGGCGAGAGTTGGAACACCTGCGAAAAGAAGATTGCTTGTACTGCCTCATAACCACTTCGAGTTTTTAGCGTACAGCTTTTGTCGATTCCCGCAAAAAATGCTGGCTCTCTGCTCGTGTTAACTGCTAAAAAGGCACCGGTTCACGTTTCACCCTTTGTTAAGCGATGCGCAGTGCGCCTAAAATGTGAGCCAGCAACCCATGAAATGTGGAACGATGATGCAGAGAAGGCGGTTCCGTAGCCCACTTGGAGCAGCGGTTGGAACTGACTCTCCCGTCCGCCGCGCATTTCGCAACTCAGGACGTATTATGAAAACAACTCCAAATCTCGCGCGCCTTTTTCGAATCGTTTGCCCACTTGTGCTTGCGCTGGCGAGCTTTTCCGCACGCGCAGCAACGACCGGACAGTGGGACTTCAACGCGGGCAACCTCGCTGCCACGATCGGAATCGACCTCGAATTTCGGGATACCGACACGCAGAACAACACTCAGTTCGGGACCACCGCTTCCCTCGGTATCGCCGACATCAACGGCGAAGTCGCGAACGTGATGCGATTTCCTAAAACGACGACGCTCACCGGTGGTTACACCCTCTATCACGGCGCGCTGCCGAACGGCGGCGGCAACTTGCTCAATCAATACACGCTTCTGATGGATATTTATTTTCCGGTGGCTTCGTCGGCCAAAAATCGGGCCATTCTGCAAACGGACGCAGCCGGCAACGCTGAGCTGTTGCTCAACGCCGCGAACGCGATGGGCAACGACGGAGGGACCTTCAGCGGCAATGTGACGGCCGACGCGTGGCATCGGATCGTGTTCGTGGTCAACACTGCCGCGACGCCTTCGCCAACCATCGCGAAATACATCGACGGCGTTAAGGTCGGGGAGAGCACGTTGGACGCAGGGGTGGATAGTCGCTGGGCGATCAGCCCCTTCGACGCCGTTCTTTTTAATGACGACAACGGCGAGACGGAAGTCGGCTATATCAACAGCCTTCAGATTCGTGATGAAATAATGTCCGATGCCGTCATTGCCGCCCTCGGCGGGGCCACGGCCGAAGGCATTCTCAGCGGCCCGCCGCCCAATCCGTATGTGACGGACTTGAGCCCCTCGCCGGAGACGGCACGCATTCCAGCCCGCTCGATGGTGAGTCCTCAGCCCGAGATTCGAGTCATCATCGAGGATGGGCAGACCGCGCTGGTGCCGGCTTCGGTTCGCATACAGATCGATGGCGGGGCGATTGTCACGCCTACCGTGAGCAAGCCCGGTACAACCACGACAGTCACCTACACGCCGCCGGGCTTTCTGTCTCAAGGGATTCACCGGGTGAACCTGACCTTCAACGACGATGCCATGCCTCCGGCGTCGCTCGGCATCCAATGGCAATTCGCCGTTGGTCCCTATGCGGACCTGCCGGTGGATAGCGCCGGCGCGCCCGGTTCGGCGAACACGCCTGGCTTTATCGTAAGGACAGTGCAAGCATCAAACGATGTTGCGATCCTGAACCTGAACAACCTGACGCGCGCGATCAAGCAACTCAATGGCACGTTGCGCGATACCGGCGGCGTGGTGGTCGCTAACGCAGCCCTTCCAGGCCCGAACCCCGACGGCAGCTATGATATTGACCTCGTGGATTTCCATTTGGACGGCACCCCGTACGCGCTGTTCATGATGGATGCGATGTTTCCCGGGATTCCGGGACTGGACAGCGGTAACAATAACTTTACCACCGAAGTGCTGACGTTTTTGGAATTACCCCAGGGCATTCATCGCGTCGGCGTCGCCGTCAACACCGACCGAACCGATACCGAAACCGACGATGGTTACACCTTGTTCAGCGGACGGGACGCAAGGAATATTCAAGCGCCAGTGATCGGATCGTTTTTCCGCGGCAACGTGCCCGGGTTCAGTTCCGCCTTCACGACCAATGAATTCACGCTCGTGGCGCCGGTCGCGGGGATTTACTCGTTCCGACTGGTCTTTTACCAGACGCGTAATGACGCCGCGCTCGAATTCTATACCGTCGATTCGGCTACGGGCGACAAGATCCCTGTCAATGATTCCACTGACGCACGCGCGATCAAGGCGTTCCGCCTGAGCACCGCGCCCTTCTCCAACAAGCCCTACACCGCCGAACTGAATCCCGCGCCAGGGGCGGCAGGGGTTTCGCCGTTGCTGCCGATCGAAATCCTCTTGATGGATGACGACACCGCGGTAAACACCGGTTCGATCCAGCTTTCTCTGAATGGCGCACCCGTTGTTCCGACCATCAACAAGGTTGGCGGACGCACGACGATTTTTTACCAGCCCAACGCGACCCGCGCCAATCCAACGAATGCGATGCGGCTTGTTTACAGCGACAACTCCAGCCCAACGCCCTTCTCGTTTACCAACGAGTGGACCTTTACGATTGCCGCCAGCACGGTGGGCGAGGTGAATGTCACCGGGCAGTGGGATTTTGAGTATTGCGATCTGTCCGCGACGGTTGGGCTGCCGCTGACATATTTTGATGGGCCGAACGGCCTGACGGCTACCAAGACTCGCTTCGGCTCCTGCACTGAACTCGGAGTCTCGCTCGTCAACGGCAAGGAAGCTCGCATCATGGAGGTGCCGGGCGATCTCAGCCGCAATATTGGTTACGTTATGCAGCACCTGATCCCGCCCAATGGCGGCGGCACCAGGGTCAACCAGTACACGCTCATTATGGACGTCATGGTGGACAACATGGGTCCGGGCGCCGCGGCACTACTCCAGATCAGTTCCCTCGATAACACCGATGATGGCGACCTGTTTTGGCAAGGCAACCAGTTCGGCCAGGGCGGCGACGGTTATAACGGCACCGGCGCGTTCACGCCATTGGTTTGGCATCGCGTCATCGCCGCTTACGACGAAGCGGCCAACCCGCCGGTCGTGACCAAGTACGTGGACGGTATCAAGCAGGA
>JAKEEH010000278.1 GCA_022616725.1 Limisphaerales bacterium
CGCGCGCATCGCATCGGGCAGACGCGCGTCGTCACGAATTACAAGTTGATCACCCGCGGCACGGTGGAGGAGAAAATCCTCGCACTGCAGACCCGCAAACGTGAGGTGATCCGGGCGACCCTGGGCGGCGAGGAGCTTTCGGAAGCGCTGACGTGGGAGGAGATTCGAGATCTGTTCGCGAGCTAAGGGAAGGAAACATCAAATACCAAACACCAGAGAACCCATAAGTATGATTGTGTATGGCGACACGGAGTTCACGGAGACCCTCCGGGACGTGATCGCGCGCGTGAAACGGCGGTTCGAAACTACCAACCCGTCGTCGCTCGACCACGTGCGCGCCCTGCTGATCCAGGCTGGGCAACTGGAACAGGCGGTCGCCGATGCGAATGATCTTAAGGCCCTGCGGGCGAACGTCGAGGAACTAACTCAATCGGTGGCTGACGCATTCGTCGGTGCATTTTTCGGCGATCGGTCGCAGGGACTCGCTGCGTCCGAGAATGCCCTCGCCCGCTTCGCTCTCGATGCTGACGCGGCAAATAAAACCGTGACCGTAAAAGTGCCCGAAGGGTTTGATTTTTACGCCCTGTTTCCGGAGCAGTATTGCCGCACGGCCGAGCGCTGGGCCAAGCAATACGATGCTCAAAGCCGCGTTCTGATCATCGGGTTGCGCAGCATTGGGACAGCGTTGTCCGCGGTTGTCGCCGCGTCGCTATCCCGCGCCGGGAGGCACGTCTCGCGAACGACGGTCCGCCCGACGGGGCAGCCGTTGGCCCGCGAAATACCGCTCGAAATCGAGACCAGGGCTGACCGCGCCATTATTGTGGACGAGGGGGCTGGACTTTCAGGCTCCTCGATGATGGCGGCCGCAGCGGCACTGGAGCTGCACGGTTTCGATCGCCAGAAAATCGATCTGTTTCGGGGAAGTGAAAATGGACCCGGCGAGCAGGGAGCCGATTTGCACCGGCAACTTGCCGCGCGCACGCAGGCTTTGCTTGGCAGTCCAGTGGTCCGGGTCGAGGAGATGCCCAAAGCCCCTTTCAGCCGGATGAAACTTCGTTGCGTCACCAAAAGCTGCGGCACTCTGTTGTGGCGATTTACCGGGTTCGGCACAATGGACATCGAGATGCCGATCCGGCGGCAGCTTGAGAAGCGCGCGCTTCAAGGCTGGACGCGTGCTCCGCTAGACACGTTCTGCGGCTTTACGGCTGTGCCGTGGATCGAGGGCCAGCCAACGTCGCCGGACCAGGTTGACGATGAACTTTTGGGCGAACTCGCCCGCTACACCAGTGAGGTCGCCGGGCCGCCTTTGCCCGAATGTGAGCAGGCCAGGGCGATTGCGCGGCTGGAGGAGATGACCGCGGCCAATATTGCCGAGGCACTTGGAGATCATTCACCGATACATGTTCCGCGGGCGCGGGACGGGCCCTCCTACGGAGACGGGCGTATGATGCCGCGGCATTGGATCAGAACGGTGGACGGGCGGTTGCTCAAGACGAATGCTTACGCCCATACGCGCGACGACGCGATTGCGGGGCGCCAGTCAATCCTGTGGGATGTCGCAGGCACAATCGTCGAGTGGAATTTGTCCGCCGGGCAAATCGGCGCCTTCCTGGCGGCCTTGCGCAGTTTCAGGATCGAAGCGGACCCGCAGGCGCTGGAGTTTTACCAGCTTGCCTACGCAGCATTTCGGATGGGCCTTGCGACGTTTTCCGGAGGAGATGCGGAGGCCGGTTACCGGAATTGGCTGTGGTCAAAGCTACACGCTCCGGGCCATCAACCTGCGGCGAATCCCGATCCCGTTCAGGAGCGGCGGCTCGCGCGATAAACTCGGCTACTTTGCGCCGGGCCTCGCAATCGTCAGTTTTGCCCGGCGCTTTGGTAACGATAGCATGCTCAATAGGGGGTTAGTTATTGTTAAACGGGGCATTTGCCCACCTTTAAGCAGGATACGCTGCGACTACTGTTCGGGCATGACGCGACCGGGCCAAGGGACAACATGAGCAAAAGAGGTTTGATCACCGGCGCGGCGGGTTTCATCAGCTCCCATCTCGCCGCCGCGATGCGTTCGCGTCCGGCCGGATTCATGAAAGGATTTCTCACGTTATGACTCCATTGGTAATGCCGGCGGCGACGGCAATTTTTTCGCTGCCATCGATGACCGCTGCGACGCGGCCCAGAATTGGATTCCTTGGCACGGGTTGGATTGGCCGGCAGCGGCTGGAGGCGATTGCGCGCAGCGACACGGCTGAGGTGACCGCGATCGCGGAGCCTGCGCGGGAGATGGCGGCAGAATGTTCGAGCGTGGCGCCAGAAGCCGTGATGCTGAGTTCACTCGAGGAATTGCTGGAACTGCCGCTGGACGGGATTGTGATCGCGACGCCAAGCGCCTTGCACGCCGAGCAGGCAATCGCCGCGCTTGAAAAGGGGATTGCGGTGTTTTGTCAGAAACCGCTGGCGTGCAGCCAGCTCGAAGTGGCGCGCGTGATCGCGGCGGCACGGCGGTCGAATGTGCTGCTGGGCGTGGATTTGTCGTATCGGTTTATTCGCGCCGTGCGCAAGGTTCGCGAGCTTGTGCAGGTCGGGGACCTGGGGCGGGTGTTCGCGGCGGACCTGGTGTTTCACAATGCCTACGGGCCGGACAAGCCGTGGTTCTACGACTGGGAACTTTCGGGGGGCGGATGCGTGGTGGACCTGGGCACTCACATGTTAGATCTGGCGCTGTGGACTTTGAACTATCCCGGAGTGGACCACGTCAGCAGCCGGTTGTTTGCGCAGGGCAAACCGCTGCACGGACGAGGCGACTCGGTCGAGGATTACGCGATTGCCCGGCTGGATCTGGAGACGGGTCCGAGTCTGGTTCTGTCATGTTCGTGGAAGGTGAATGCGGGTCGCGACGCCGTCATCAGCGGCACATTTTACGGGACCAAAGGCGGCGCATGTTTTCACAACCTCAATGGTTCTATCTATGACTTCGCGGCCGAGCGCTTCCGGGGAACAACGCGGGAGACAATTGCCGAACCGGGCGATGACTGGGGCGGACAGGCCGCAGTGCAATGGGCGGCGCGGCTGGCGGCGGGGCGCAGTATGATCCCGAAATTGAACGATTGATCGATGTGACCGGCGCGTTGGACGCCATCTATACGGCTGAAGGCATGGAAGACTAATTCCGGAACTCAGTCCGAGCTGGCGTCAACGTTTTCGTAGAGGCGGGCCATTTCCAGCAGCAACGGTTCCAGGCGGCGGTAATACTCCTCTTCGTCCATTTTCTCTTTGGCCTCGCGCAAGGCGGCGATCTGTAGTTCCAGGTTATCCCGGCGCGCGCGGACTTCGGGGGGCAGGCGCCGTTCCGCCTCACTGCGCACGAGATGGATCTGGTGCGCCCGCAAGCCGTCCACCGCGCCGCCCTTCTCTGGCTTCTTAACCGCGCGCACGCCGCGAAACCAATCCGCCGGCGTGCCGATCTTGTCGCCGTTGTCGTCGATTAGCGCATGTTCGGTCGCGAGCCGCCCTTCACCCGAGTAAAAATCAGCCGTGCGCCGCGCGCCGGTCAGGAACGCTTCCAGCAGCGAGGTTTGGCCGTCCTTGTCGAGATCGGCCTGTGGATCGGCAATCGCAGCGGACAAGTGTTTGCCCAGCCGGGCGTAATTCTGCTCGCTGCCGCTGCGCGTCGCTGTAATCACGACTCGATTGGAACGCGAGAGCTGGGTCAGGAACGGGGCGCTCGCCGAGGCAGTGTTGATGATCGCGAGCGGACGGTGAAAACGCCCGACCCATTGCTCGAGTTCGGCCGCCGAAAAATCCGGGCCGCGCAAATTAAATTTTGCCGCCTTTCCGTCGAACGTGCCGTGACCGAGCAAGACGAGCCAGAGCGGTTCGGCGCTGGCGGCGGGAATCGAACCCAACGCGGCCTGCAGCGCGCCAAGAGCATTCGTGTTCGTGGCCGGACCCAGCCCGATCTCGATATACTCCGCCCCGGCTTCTTTCGCTGCTCGTTCCCAATGGCCCGCCGCGGTCTCAAACTCCTTCTGAAACTCCTCCTCGCCGCCCGCCCCAACGATCGTCACGACCGTCACGCGGTTCGTGGCCAGCGCAGACAAAGCCAAGGTGGCGCAGAGAAAGGCGACGACCCGATGCTTGATCACGCAACCACAATACGCCGTGTCGCCGGCTTTTCAATCCGGACCTCGCTGCCCGGTGAGACAAACTTGCCACTCCAGGACCGGCTCATCACCATTAGCGAGTGCGGGCATGTGTATTGCGAACATTACCAGCGGAACTGCAAAGAATCCTTCGGCCAGAAATTGCCACGCACGTAAGACCATCG
Source organism: Limisphaerales bacterium (assembly GCA_022616725.1). Classification (GTDB taxonomy): domain Bacteria; phylum Verrucomicrobiota; class Verrucomicrobiia; order Limisphaerales; family JAKEEH01; genus JAKEEH01. The sequence continues at coordinate 4,325 of JAKEEH010000278.1, forward strand.
ATACCTGGAATCGCTAGAATCGGCAGGATCCGTCTTCCTGCTTTTCAAGTCGCAGCGAGAGTGTATCATAAAACAACCCATGGGGTGCACATGGGCAAAACGGAGTTGTATTATGGAGACATATTTCAAAAATATGACGGCCGACGAAGGAACTAAGGAACGGCTGGTGCAGGACTTGATCACCCTTGTCCATGACGCGGAGGACCTCGTGAGAGCCACAGGGCACGATTTAGCGGAGAAATCCAGGAAAGAACTGATCGAAGCGCTGGAGCGCGTTAAGGCGAGCTGCCGCCGTCTTGAAGCCCACGCCGAAACAAGCTTGCGCGCTGCCGACAAAATGATCCGCCAGCATCCTTATGAATCCATCGGCGTTGCGTTGGGCTTGGGGTTGTTGATTGGGGCGTTGGTCAATCGCAGGTGAGCAATGGAGCGCGACCGGCCCCGGTCGCACAGCGTAGCCCAGCTTGCTCAGCTTGCTGGCGGGCATTGCCTTGGCGCCTTCAAAGGTCTAACGTCGGCTCATGCGGCGAACCGTTCGTTCTCTCTTCGTCATCTTAATGTCAATCATGTGCACAGACGTCGAAGCCCAACCGGCCGGAGCCAACTACGACGAATCTAAAGTGCCCCAGTACGTTCTGCCCGATCCACTGACCTCAAGCGATGGCACTCGCGTGGATAGCCCTGAGCGATGGCAGAAGCGGCGGCGGCCCGAGATTCTCAAGCTCTTCGAAACTCACGTTTATGGCAGGACTCCCGAGCCGGTCAGGCGTAGGTTCAAACAGACCTCCGAGGACAAGAATGCCCTGGGCGGAAAGGCCACGCGCAAAGAAGTGACCGTGCTTCTCATTGGAACGGACGATGGCCCGACGATGGATTTGCTTCTCTATATTCCGAACAACGCCAAACGTCCCGTGCCCGCCTTTCTCGGCCTCAACTTCGCCGGCAATCACTCGGTGCATTCCGACCCAGGGATTGCCCTGGCCCGTTGCTGGTTGCGCGACACCAAAGACGGCAGCGTGACCAACAATCGCGCCACGAACCTTGGCCGCGGCAAAGAGGCGAGTCGCTGGCAAATCGACAAACTCATCGACCGCGGATACGCCCTGGTCACGGCATGCTATTGCGACATCGAACCCGACCACGCCGACGGTTACAAAGATAGCCTCCGCTCCATCGTGTGCCCGCGGAAATCGGAAAACTTCGTTAAAAGTGCCATCCCTCCCAGAGGCGCGCCCGCGGACGCCGCGCCGGATGATTGGGGCGCGATCGGCGCCTGGGCTTACGGCTTGAGCCGCGCCATGGATTATCTGGAAAAAGAAAATGACATTGACGAAAAACGCGTCGCCGTCATTGGCCATTCGCGCCTCGGTAAGACCTCCCTCTGGGCGGGCGCGCAGGATGAGCGCTTCGCCATCGTAATCTCAAACGACTCCGGCGAAGGCGGCGCGGCTTTGAGCAAACGGCGCTTCGGCGAAACGGTTGAGCGCATCAATACGAGCTTCCCCCACTGGTTCTGCGGCAACTTCAAACAATACAACGACAACGAAGCGCAATTGCCCCTTGACCAGCACATGCTCATTGCGCTGATCGCTCCGCGCCCGGTTTACGTCGCCAGCGCCGAGGAGGATTTGTGGGCGGATCCCAAAGGTGAGTTTCTGGCCGCCAAACGCGCCGAGCCGGTTTACCGGTTATTTGCTCTGCAAGGCCTGGGCGTCTCCGAAATGCCGGCCCTCAATCAGCCGGTGGGCAAAACGATTGGCTACCACATCCGCAGCGGCAAACACGACGTCACCGAGTACGACTGGGAGCAATACCTCGACTTCGCCGATCGGCACTTCAAGCGGTAAAGATCAACAACGTGCGCAGATTAGCATGCATTTGCGCGGCCATGCATACCTGCGACGCAAACGGCCACAGTACTTTTCCGAAATAGTGCGACGCGGAGGGAGCCATTGGCATCGTGGCATTGCTGGTGTGGCTGTTGGGGTTGAGATTCTTTGATCGGGTTGGCCAAACTTCACCGGGCCTTCAGTCAGCGATGATCTGCAATGCGCTCACATCCCAATTTGAAGGCCTTCCCGCAACGTTGTTATGCCAAATCCCCGGTCGCGAATTGCTCGAGCAAATCGGCCGTAAGCAACTGTTCGAAGACGTCATACACGCTCGCGCGGTAGTCTGCGTAGAAGCAACAAATCTGTCGTTCGCCGCTGACAGTGCGCTCCTGGTATATCACTCGAATGCGCCCCGACCGCAGCCGGTGAAAGCCAGCCAATTTCCCTTCGAGTGCTTTGATGTCCCCTTTTCCGTCCGCGACTCCTTTAAGAGCCTGGCGCAACGCCCGTTTGGGCTCTGGCGCAAGTTTGCCGATGAAATCAGTGACCTGGGAGCCCAGCCGAACGCGAGCCTTTACCATTTCACATCTTCCATATCCACGAACTTCATTTTGCCCGATTTGTAATCTCTCAGCGCTTTCGTAAACGAGGGATCGCCCAAAAGCTCCATCGTTTCGATCAGCGCCTCAATGCGGTCACGCGACAAATAAACGCCGATCACTTTGCCGTGCCGGGATATGGCGAAGGAGTCCTTTTTGAGCAGCTTTGGCAATTGAGCCTGCGCCTGGCTCACGGTCACTGTAGAATCTTTAGACATCTACGTACAATCTATTCGCCGCCGGGGAGGATAGCAAGGGATAAAATTACCAGGGCGCATCAACACGCCAGGCTCAGTGCATAAACCCCAGGACAGGAAGCTCTCCGCGTCGCCGAAAGGCCGCCCTCGATCAGCCCGTCGGCAAAACGATCGGTTAACCACATCCGCAGCGGGAAACACGACGTGACCGAAGACGACTGGGACCAGTACGTCCAGTTCGCCGATCAGCACTTCAGGCAGTAGAGTCTGACAGCGTTTGCCTTTGTCACGGAGCTCCGGCGGTGCTGACAATGGCGGGTGCGCTGGAGCACGCCGACCTTGCGCAGGCCGTGAGCCACGCGCGGAGCACTCGAGTCGAGCACGGGACTTGCCTGGGTCTCGATTCAGGCTAACCTGATCGCACAAAAACGGATAAAGAACCTCAACGTGGCTGCGACAAAAACCGGCAAAACTATTCACCGAACTCGCCTCGCGGTGCGCGCCATCCGGAACGCACAGGGCGTGCTTACGCTGCAGCCGATTCGGAGTCTAATATGAAGGAGGCCATTGATAAACTGCCCGCGCCAAAGGAGTTGGCGCGATTTCTAGATTGGACGCTGTTGCGGCTCGACGCGACAAAGGACGAACTGGAGCGCGCGTGCGCTGATGCCCGCGAGCACGGCATCGGCTGCGTGTGTGTCAATGGCTCGCGTGTTTCCCAGGCGTATCACTGGCTGGGCGATTCCAGCGTGAAAGTGATCGCAGCCGTTGGTTACCCCTGGGGCGCGGCGGACGCTGATGCGAAGCGGTACGAGACAGAAGTGGCGGTGGACCACGACGCGCATTTTATTGAAGTCGTGGCGAACTTCGGGCGCATCAAGGACGGCGATCGCGATTATGTGCTCCGCGAATTGCGCGATATCGTCGATGCCGCCGACGAGCGGCCTGTCAGCGTGGTCGTGGAGGCGTCATTGCTCTCGAAGACCGATGTGCGCACGCTTTGCAAACTTGCCGTTGAGAGCGGCGCCAAAGGGGTGGTCACATCTGCCGACCCGGCTGGCCCACCGCCGCGCGTTGACGATGTAAAATGGCTTCGCGAGATCGTCGGGCAACACTTTGGGGTGAAGGCTGCGGGCGTTTCGGACGCCGTGACAGCGCTTGCGTTAATGCAAGCAGGCGCGACGAGAATTGGGACTGCTGAAGCCATGAAATTTTGCTCTGATTAGCAGGGCTTTTTCTGCCAATCGGGCCAATAAGGAATATCGATGTACATCACCGGATTGGGAACGGCAGTGCCGCCGCGTCGCTATACGCAAGCCGAATGCTGGGAACGCGCGCGCGCCCTGGAACAATTCCAGCGGCTCAGCCCGCGTGCCCGCGCCATCGTCAAAAAAGTTCTCCTCGGCAACAACGGGATCGAGGCCCGGCATCTCTCCCTGGAATCGATTGCGGAGGTTTTTGCCATCGATCCCGACACCTTGCATACCCGCTTTGCAAAAAATGCGCCGCTGCTTGCCGCTCAAGCTGCGCAGCGCGCGCTCGCGCAGTCAAAGGCATCGGCCAGCCAAATTGACGCCGTTATCGTGAGCACCTGCACGGGCTACTTGTGTCCGGGCTTAACCAGCTACCTCGCCGAAAGCCTTGGCCTGCCACTCAACGTCTGCGCGCTCGACCTTGTAGGCCAGGGTTGTGGCGCGGCTCTCCCAAACTTGCGCACCGGAGAAGCGCTGCTGGCCAGCGCGCGCGCCCAACGCGTGCTTTCGGTCTCCGTCGAAGTGTGCAGCGCGGCTTTTTATCTCGACGACGATCCAGGAGTGCTGATCAGCGCGTGCCTGTTCGCGGACGCGGCCGGCGCGGCGGTGCTGTCGCATGAGCCTCAGTCAGACACGCGAAGGATCGAGTGGCTCGCGGTCGATTCAATTCTGGACCCGAGCGCGCGCGACCTGCTGCGCTTCGAAACGACGAATGGGATGCTGCGCAATATTCTCACTCCGCCCGTTCCGGCCCTGGCCGCGAAATACGCCGCGAGGCTTTTCCACCAAATGGCCGGCCAATGCGGCATCAAGCACAAAGATATCAGTGCCTGGATTTTCCACGCCGGCGGGCGCGACGTGCTGAGCGCGCTGCAACACGAACTGGCTTTCAAGGACTCTGACCTATCCTGGAGCGCCGCAGTGTTGCGTCAGTTGGGCAACGTCAGCAGCCCGTTTGTTTTTCATGTGCTCGAGCGGGCATTGCAGGGCGGCGCACCGGGCGGCCTGTGGTGGATGTCTTCATTTGGGGCTGGATTTAGTTGTCACGGCGCGTTGCTGAAAGTGGATTGACATGGAACGTGTCGTTGCCCCGGAAATTCTGGACCAGCTTCCTGTTGCAGCGCCGGAAGCCGCGAAGTCCCGTCGCGATCTCGTCCGTCTCAACGCGCTGATGGGACACGCGCGCATTATCCGCCATGCCCTGGCTCGCCGTCCCGTTCACAAACTGATCGACCTTGGCGCGGGCGACGGCACGATGTTACTAACCGTTCTCCGCGGCACATTCCGTCCCGCAAGCCTCAAGCAAGTTACTCTTGTAGATCGGCAGCCGAGCGTTCGCCCCGAAACGGTCCGTACTTTGGAACGGCTCGGCGTAAGCGTCCAGGTCGTTGCCAACGACGTTTTCGATTTTTTGGAATGTGCGCCAATGCAGCAAGATCTCGGCCTGACCGCCAACCTGCTTTTGCATCACTTTTGCGATGTGGACTTGAAACGCCTGATCGCCATGGCCGCCGCGAAGTGCGATTTCTTTGTCGCATGCGAACCGCGCCGCGCCATCCTCCCGGCCATCGGAGCAGCCTTGGCCGGGGCAGTTGGCTGCAACTCCGTTACGCGGCACGACGCCCGTGTTAGTGTGCGCGCAGGATTTCGCGGCAGCGAATTGACGGCTCTTTGGCCGAATGCGTCAGGATGGCGTGTGCAAGAGCGAAGGTCGGGATTATTCAGCCACCTATTCGTTGCGGAAAGGATCGTTTGAAGGAGATCACAATCATTGGCGGCGGACTCGCCGGCCTCACCCTCGGCATTGCGTTGCGCCGGGAGGGCGTGCCGGTGACTGTCTGCGAAGCCGGTTCCTACCCGCGGCATCGCGTTTGCGGTGAATTTATCAGTGGCTGCGGATTGGCGAGCCTTCACCAACTCGGATTGCTCCAGCATGTTCAGCAGGCCGGCGTGCATCGTGCCGTGACCGCTTCGTTCTTTTCCGCTCGAAGGAATTGCGCGACCAAGCGGCTGCCTGAACCGGCCGTGTGTATTTCCCGGTTTGTCCTCGATCCCCTGCTGGCTGGCCTCTTCTGTGAAGCCGGGGGCGGCTTGCGCACAAACTGTCGCTGGACACGATCATTCAAATCCGAGGCCATCGTGCGCGCCAGTGGTCGCCGTCCGCAGCCGCACGCGCGTGGTTTCAGGTGGTACGGCCTTAAAGCGCACGCAAAGAATATCGGATTGACGGCTGATCTCGAAATGCACTTTTCGCAGGACGCGTACATCGGCCTGTGCCGCCTTGGCGACGGCAGTGTGAACGTCTGCGGGCTGTTCCGACGCGCGCCCGGCCGCCAATCCGCGGCAGACGCTGACATGCTCCAGGGACAAGCCGGAACCGTTTTTGCCGAACGCGTAGGCCATGCCGAATGGGACTATCAATCCTTTTCGGCTGTTGGAGGACTCCCCGCCTTCCCTGAACTGGCGACCGAGGACTGTTGCGTGGGTGACGCCCTGGCCATGCCCGCCCCGCTTACCGGCAACGGCATGTCGATGGCTTTTGAAGCCGCGGAACTCGCAGCCGAGCCGCTGCGCCGCTACGCCTGTGGCACCCTCCCATGGGATGATGCTGTCAATGAAATCCACGCGAAGACTCGCACAGCCTTCCGCGCGCGCTTGCGATGGTCAGCCATTCTCCACCGCATCCTCTTCCATGACGCCCAGCCGCTGCTCCTGCGCGTAGCGCTGGCTTACGGGTGGCCCTGGCTGTTTCGGGCAACGCGTTAGTAATCAGTACAAAAAAGGAGAGCCAGAGATTTAACTCTGGCTCTTAAGGTGATAAGGTCGTTTACGCCTTCACCCAAGGCGCTCAGAAGGGTGGTGAGGCCAACTTTAATTCGCTGCTCGAACCTCACCACAAGCAAGACCTTTCTGCCAACCCTAAACGAGCAACGAACTCCGATATATAGATAGCACAATCCCTCTATTTGTTCAAATCCCAGCGAGATTTTTCTTGAAGTCACAAGCCCCTGAAATGCCGCTATTTACGTCATTTTTCGAGCGAAATGTCAGAAAAAATCCTGGTGGCAGTGCGTGATCGAAGGACCGTTGCCAGGGGAGTTTGGCCGTCTCCAGACAGGGCTTTGTGCAGCGCCTCTTCTTTGCCCTTTCCCGAAACAAGCACCCATACCTGCCGCGCCGCAGCTATCACCTCATAGATCAACGTGATTCGGTTCGGTGGTGGTTTAGGCGCCGTTACCGGCACATAAACCTGACCTCCGGGCATGCTCGTCCCGGGGAAGAGAGAGGCCACATGGCCGTCTTCGCCCATGCCAAGAAATACCCAATCGAGGACAGGCCGCTCATCCGGGTTTGCCTTCGTAACCAACAGCAGTTCCTGCGACGCTGCGGCCGCAGCTTGGGGCGGGCTGTCCTCTCCGCGAATTCGGTGGACCCGTGAGGGGTTGATCTGCAACGGATCAAACAAAAGTTCCCGCGCCATGCGATAATTGCTATCCGCATCGTCGGGCGGCACACACCGTTCATCAGCCCAGAAGAAATGCGCATTGCAGATCCCCTTCCTGCGCTGCGATTTTACAACGATTGCACCAAAAAAATCCTTCGCAATCCGCCCGCCCGATAGAGCGACAGTAAACGACTGCTCTGCCCGCTCGATCTGCTGACACCACTCTTCGGCCGCCGCCTGAGCCAGGGCCTGTGCGGTTTCAAAATAGGTCATGCCAAAGCGTGTCACGCGATCGGCCGGGGATTGCGCCAGCTATGATTGTGCCTGGTCAGCAGTTCGTCCGCGGCCGGCGGACCCCACGTGCCCGCCTGATAGATTTCTCGATCCGTCAGCGATTGATTGGCCCACGCCTCGCGGATCGGATCGACAATGCTCCAGGCGGTCTCCACTTCGTCGCGTCGGATGAACAGCGTCGCGTCGCCCGCCAGCGCCTCGAGCAGGAGCCGTTCGTAGGCCTCCGGAGTATAGGCGCCAAACTCCGAGTCGTAGCTGAAGTGCATTCGCACGGGACGAAGCTGAAGGCTGGCGCCGGGAATCTTGCCGTTGAAGCGCAGTGAAATACCTTCGTCGGGTTGGAGCCGAAGCGTAATCGCATTCGCGTCGAGTTTCGGTCCGCATTGCGCCGCGAATAAGACGTTCGGCGTCGGCCGGAACTGCACACGCACTTCGCTGGCGCTGAGCGGCAGGTTTTTGCCCGTGCGCAAATAAAATGGCACCCCGGACCAGCGCCAGCTATCCACAAACAGGCGCAGCGCGACGAAGGTTTCGACGTTGGAATCGGGCCGCACCTTTGGCTCCTGCCTGTAACCGATCCGCGGCTGCCCATCCACCGTTCCCGCGACGTACTGTCCCCGCACCACGTTCCCCGGCACCTGCAGCGGAAGAAACTGGCGGATGGATTTCAGCAGCTTCACTTTCTCGTCGCGAATCGATTCGGCTTCCAACGTCACGGGCGGTTCCATCGCGACGAGCGCGAGCACCTGCAACAAATGATTCTGCACCATGTCGCGCAACGCCCCGGCTTCCTCGTAATAGCCGCCACGCGAACCCACCCCCAGCTTTTCGCTGACGATAATCTGCACATGGTCCACGCATTCGCGGTTCCAAAGTTGCTCGAAGATCGCGTTCGAGAAGCGAAACATCAGGATGTTCTGGACCGTCTCTTTGCCGAGATAATGGTCGATGCGAAAAATCTGCTTCTCGTGCGCATAGCGCGTGAGGTCAGCGTTAAGTTCCTGCGCCGACCGCAAATCATGCCCGAAAGGTTTTTCCACGACGACGCGCTGCCAGTTTTTTTCTGTATCGTCTTTAATGAGCAGCCCTGCTTTGTGCAGATGTTCCACCACTTCGGCAAACTGGCTCGGCGAGGTGGACAAATAAAACAGCAGGTTGCGTTGCAACGTCTCGTGATGGAATGCGGCGAGCTGCTCCGCCAGCCCGCGATACGCCTTTTCGCCGCCAAACTCCCCCTGGCAATAATAAAGATTTGACGCAAACGCCTGCCATTTCGCTGGGTCCGCCTCTTTCGTTCGCGAGAACTGCTGCAGCGCGGCGCGCATCTCCTCCCGCCAGCTCTCATGCGTCTTCTCGCGCCGCGCGAAGCCGATGATCCGGAATGGATCCGGCAACTGCTTCTCGACAAAAAGATGATAAAGCGCCGGGATGAGCTTGCGCGCGGTCAAATCCCCGCTGGCCCCGAAAATCACGATCGAGCACGGCTCAATCGTCCTCCGCGCATAATCAAGACGGCACGTCAGCAACTCGTCCAAATGATCCGTTTGATCCATCCCAACGACAATGGCTGAATGGCGTCGAAAATTCAACGTACACCCAACTTCAATCGTCCCCTCTCAGCCCGCGGCTCGATCGTAGGGCTCGGCTCCTGTTTTTTGAAGGTTGACCGTCTTTTTCGGCGAGCACAGGCTTTTTGCACCAGCCCGCTCGGGTCGGGGCGTCGGATGCGCCAAATGTGTCGCTGAAAGGCGACCGGACGGAGCCGTAAATCGGGCGCTCCGGCCGGCGGGTGAGGAAACTCGCGTCTCTCCAGCCGCAAATGATGCCGCAGAGATTAAATGCGGAACTGCCGAGGGCAAGTATCGTTACGGCTGGTAAGGCGTCACCAGACGGTAAATCCGGCTGGCTCCGGCGCCCGAGTCAACGATGACTTGCATCCGGTTGGTTGGGCTGGCAATCACGTTCGTCAGGCGCAACCAGTTGGCATCGGAAAGGCTGTTCTTGAATTGCACACTATACGTCCTGTTTGAAACTGCCATGAAGGTGATGTGTGCGCCCCCGCCCGAGGTGATCTCGTCCACTCTAAAGTAGCTGTTCTCGTCCCGCGGATCAGTCCCGGCGGTGTATTCCTCGTAATTAAGCATCCCGTCCCCGTCGGTATCATCGTCGCCGTCAGACGGGTCCTCGAAATTGTAACCATTGGCCATCTCAAAAATATCCGGCAGGTGGTCGCCGTCTTTGTCGGCCAGGACAGTCAGGGTTGCGCCGGGTTGCTGGCTCAAGATGCCGGGGGAGGGATTTCCCGCGTTGGTAATGATAACGGTGTAGGTACCCTGGTGATTGGTCTGGACGTTCAGGATCGTCAGGGCAGCGCGGTTTGTGAACCCGGATCCGCCCAGGACGTTGACACCATTGCGACGCCATCGGAACCCAAACGGCTCCGTGCCCCCGACCGTCACGATGAAATTGACAGTATCGCCCGCGACCGCCGTAACCGGCTGCGGCTGCTGATGGATAATAGGCGGCACGTTGACGGCCAGGGTGCCCGGCCGGCTGAAGATGGAGCCGACCGTGTCCGTGACTCTCACGTCGTACGTCCCGATGTGCTCGATTGACGCATTGGTAATGGTGATCGAACGGTTCATTGCGCCGGGAATGTCCATGCCGTTGAAACGCCACTGGTACGTGATCCCTGAGGTGCTTTCCGCGATGACAGCAAAGGTGACATTGCTGAAGGTTTGCCCATACGTTGCGGCGTTGGTCGATCCACGCAGGCTGAGGCTGCCGGGGTGCTGGAGAATGCGCGCCGGGATCAGGATTTCGAGCACAGCGTTCGAACTGACCGTCGAGCCCGCGGCGTTGAACACGATCACGTCGTAATCGCCGCGATCGCTTGGACGCACGTCATTGATCATCAGGCTGGCGTTGGTCTGGCCGGGGAGCTCATCGCGGTTGTGGCGCCACTGATAGTAGAGAAGGCCCGAACCGGAGGCGGTCACACTGAAGCTCGCAGTCATGCCTGCGACAGCCGAATGGCTGACAGGCTGGGATGTAATCGTTGGCGCTGTGCCGCCGGCATACCCTCCGCCAGGCGTGGGCAGAGCGGCGACCCAGTTTGTCGGGTCATTGTAGTATGTGGACGGCGCGCGGCGATGAAGCGAGGGCCCGGAACCGTCGGCAGCGGCTGGCCAGGGAGACGAATCCTCGTAGTCCACGCGTTCGACGATCACGTAAGGCACCTCGTTGGTAGTGGGCGAAGCGGGCCTGAGAAGCTCCAGCCGCTCGCCAGCATTGTTGAGTTCGCCCCGGTACGGCCCGAGGATCGTCACGCCTAACGGCACTCCGTAACGCGATCGAAACGCATTAAGCTGGGCAGTGTTCGCAGGATCGAAATTGACGACGAGCAGATAGGACCCGCCCGGCATCGTCGTTGACGGCGGAAACTCGAATTCGACCCCTTTGTCAAGTCTCCAGGTGTTGCTCGGCGCCATGGGGTCCCACAGAACGGCCGTGACCCCGGGATTGTGCAGCTCGATAAACTCGTCAAGGTTATTGTCTTCTCCACCGACGTCCGGCGGGCGATACATGATTTCAGAGATGATAACCGGTCCGATCCGCGGTGGCGTGTTCGTCGCATTCAGGGTGATGCTTTCCCGAGTCACGAAATGCTCCTCGCCCGTGCTCGTGAAATGCGTGCCGAACGAGCTCTCGCTCAGCGAAGGACCGAAGTCGTATCCGTGGAGATACCCGGTGAGGTTCGTCTGGGCGTCACCGGAGAAGATGAAAACCTCGTCTCCCAGGGAGCTGAAGGCAAAGCTTGGGTCAACGCCGGGCATCGGGTTGAAGCTTGATTCGTCGAACACTATGTAGCCGCCGGCGGGAATGATCGTCCCATCGGGAATGCGGAATTTTTTCGGCGCAACAAAGTCATCGCTGATGAACCAGCCGCCGATGTTCACGTTGGTCGGCGTGGGATTGTAAAGCTCGACCGCGTCCAGGCCGGTGTCAGTGTTGGCCAGCAATTCATTGACGCGAATAGGCGCGATGTTGGGCAGCGGCGAATCGCCGGCCCCAGGCGAGCCATTCAGTTGCCCGCTGGGACGCCAGCTCGCCTTTTCATCCCACGTGTCCCACGGCGCGTTCTCGTTCACAATCACCAGCGAATAACCGTGGCCGTCTGTGATCGGATACCAATTGTTCTCGTAATCGAAATCGAGAATCTCCTCGCCCGCGGCGTCGAGCAGCCGAATGCGTTCGCCGGCGTTGTCCAACGCGCCTGAGTACTGGCCGGCGATGTTGAAGCCGGTCCCGTATCGGGCGGTAAAAGCCGCCTGGTTGCGCACGATCAGCACGCGCTGATTTGATTGCAGGTTCGTGACGGCGCTGCCGGTGAAGTTGAAGTCAATCCCGATGTCCAGGCGAACACCGCGCAGATCGAGCGCAGTCGGACCGATATTCTTGATTTCAATGTATTCGAACTCCTCCGGTCCAAAGGGACCCGACGCGGCGGGCGCGGGATGGTACATGATCTCCGTGATGCGAAGGTATGTTTGCGCCGCGCTCGGGCTGCCGCTGTAGCGATTGGTGTGAACAAGGCGGCCATACTGGTCGTGCAGGAAAAGGGTTTCACCGCGGGCGGAGAGCTGGCCCTGGTAACGGCCGACCACAAAGTGCCCCTGGCCGCCCCGCGGACTGGTAGTGCGGGCGCGAAACGCCACGACATTGGGCGACACGTAAAGGACGCTGTTGGTGGGAATGACCGTGCCAGGGTTGAATGTGAACCGAACCCCGCCGCTGAGTTCCCAGTCCGAAATGTCCACCGCATAAGGCATGGGGTTGGTGATGCAGATGTATTCCTGCTCCTGATTGCCGGAGGAGGGGTTAAACTCGATCGCTCGGATCTCGACCACAGCAGTAGCCGATTGGTCCAGCGGAATGCCGGCATTGCGGTCCTTTGTGATGCCGATCGCCAGGGCAGCGTTTGTGACCGAATGTTTGCCGTAAAAATGATTGCGCCGGGCGTGAACGAAGTTCGTCAACATCGCATTGACACCGTTGGTGATGTTGATTCCCGGATCGAAGTTGCATTGGCCGCCTTTGGAGGGCCACCCCCACTTGGCGCGGTCCCGCACGGCCTCCTCGGCAATCAGATCGCGCAGGTAAAGGATGCGCTGTTCCACAATCGAAGCCCCATTGGGCGTGCCGATGGGTCCCACAAAAGTGTCGAGCATCGTCCGCATGCGGCGCAGGAACATCTGGCGCGTTTCAGGGATCAGAAATATGCAGTCGTAAATGCGATTATAGCCGCCGCTTGGGCCGCTGAGCGCCAGCGTCTGCGACGAGCCGTAAAGCGGGTGCGCTTTGTGAATGTCGTTGGTGGACTGCACCCCTTCAATCACCTGGGGGTTGCCCCCTTCGTAGAAAATCGCGCCCCAGGAGAGATTCATGTCAAACGGAATAATGCGCCATAAATTGTCCCCGTCATTGTCGTGGTAAAGGCTCATATTCGCCCAGACGTCGTCGTTTTCATGGGCCCAGCGCGCGGTCACCAGGTAATTGATCACCTGCGGGAGATCGAGCATGTCAAAAATATTGGTGCGCCGCTGCCCCAGCGCCACGCTTTCGGAGACGGCGTTGGCAAGCGCCGTGTAATCGAGGTCGTTGTCCCATTCGCGGGTCTTTTTCTCGAAGCCGCCGGTGCTGGCCCGACCGGGCGTCACCTGGCCGGCGGCGTTATAGAGGGCGCCGTTGCGGTCGTAGCCGAGGCGGTCGAGCATTTCGTCCCCGCTGACATCGTTGTGATTGGCCAACTGGTAGAACTGGCCATTGAGGTAGAGCGTATGCGGGATGTAGAACGGGGACGGACAGCCGACGAAATCCCCCAGCCAATAGCAGAGGCCCTGGCGCATGTAAGCTGGATCGGGATAGTCGGCCACGAAGGACGTATTTCGCAGGCGCGGTCCCGGCCCGGAATGGCGGAACGGATGCTCGGCATTGAACTCGAAGCGATGCGATTTCTTGTTGTAACCGGCGGTCGTGTTTCCGCGCACAGCCACGAAAACGTTGTCGTAAAACTCGCCGTCGTGGAACACGGACACCCCGCCGCTGCCTGCCTGCAAGTCAGCCGTCCCCGCTGCCTGCCCCGAGCCGGCCTGAAGAACGCTGGCCGGGGCAAAGAGGTGGACAATCGGCAGCTTGCTCGTCAGGCCGGGAATCTCGACCATCGTGCCGAGGTACTCCGCGGAGCGATTTGTGACGGTGAAAAGCGGCCAGCGCGAGACGTTGCCGACGGTGTCTGTGGCCCGGAAATACCAGCGCACCATCTGGCCGTTGGTCGAGGCGCTGGCCGGGATCGTTGCCGCAAACACTCCGTCGTTCGCGCCGCCGTCGCCGTGCGCGCCGTCGTCGAACAGTGGCAGTTCCATTTCGCTGCCGAACATGACGCGGTAACGCAATACGGCTGAGACGAGCGGGTTGAATGTTGGCGTAATCTGCGCCGTCACGAGGATGTCTTGCGCATCGGTTGGCACGTTAGGCGTGTGCGTCGCGTCGAGGATCGCCGGTCCCGGATAGGCGACCCCGCCGCTATTGAATTGCCCGGGCGAGGGGAGAGTGAAATAGACGGGGGTTGAGCTTTGCGAGGCGATCACTGTTGCGATTACTTCGGGATTGACCAGGAAATCCACATCGTTGGCGGCGATGTTCAGGCCGTGAATCGCGAGGACGTTCGTGCCTGGCAACAGCAGGCTGGCGCCGATGCGGTATTCCTCCAGGCGCACCGGCGAATGCGTCGCCGTCGCCGTTGATTCCGGGCCGAGGGTCTCCGGGGAATTGATCCGCAGGGCTTCCAAGCCGTTGATGTAGGCGGCAAAGCCGTCGTCAAACCGCATGCGCACGGTGAGCAGCGCGATGTTGGTCGGGTTTGGAACGTTAAACGGGATGCGAACGTAAGCCGACGCGATGACATTCGACATGTGCGGCCCGGCATCAAACCTGACGTGGGAGTGCACAGAGGCGCTGATCGGAGTCAGACCCGCCTGATAGACCGACTGGACTTCCGCCGGGGCAAACGCGCGATGGTACACGGCGACTTCGTCGATCTGGCCATTGAAAAAATTGCCGGTGGCATCGAAGATGCCGCCGCCGGCGATATTGAAATTGAAGGTGGAACTGCCGTAATTGGCGGTGGCGATTCCGCCGCTGCCGGCGAGAACGCCGTTGGTGTAGATGCGTATATTCGTGCCGTCGCCGACCGCCGCGACATGATACCAGTTGTTGAAGGGCAACGACCAGGTGGCGTTCACCATGCCGCCGCCCGGGGTCCAGCACTGCAACATCGTGCCGCTGATGAATCCAAACTCCACGCAATCGTTCTGCCCGAAGAGCCCGGTGCGCGCGGCTGGCGTGGCGATTGGCCTGATCCACCCGCAAATCGTGAAGGAACTGCGGCCGTTCAGGAGCCCGCTTGGCCCCGCGGCGTAACCGCTCGAGCCGTTGAATGTCGGGGCGCGGTTATTGGTCTCGAAGCCTCCGAACTGGGGTGAGCGCGGCCCGGCCGTGCCGAGCGTGGTCAGGTTGTAAGTCGCGCCCGGGCCGAAGACCGCGTTGGCAGCGACCGTGCCGCTGGTTTCGTCGAGCCGCCAATAAGCGACCGGGCTGGTGGCCAGGATGGCGGCGCCATAATCGAGTTCCGTCGCGCCCGCCGGACCGTATCCGACGCCGTTGTTGCCGGGAAGCCAGTCGATGTCGTTGTAGCCGGAAGCGGTCCAATTGGTCGGCGCGGATTCGGTCGGGAAAAAGACGCGCAGGGGGGCGTTGGTCGCCACCAAAGTCTGGTTTGAAGTCAAGACGCCAAGGCCGTACGAGACATTGGGCACCTGGCTGGGGAAAGCGGGCGCAAACTCAGTCGCGATCGAGCCGTCGGGGCGGACGAGCGCGAGGTACTCGCCACCCCCGCTGAGGCGAAAATTGGTGTGCAAAGGCGCGCCGGGCGTGCGGCGGTTCTTTTCCGATGCCCAAATCAGCATGAACCGGCCGGAGGCCAGATTGGTGCTCGGGAATCGCCATTGGGCAAGGTCGCCGGCATCGTCGGTCAACGACCAGTTCAACAGGTTGACCGTGTTCGTGCCCCGGTTATGGATTTCAATCCAATCGGAGAATTCGCCGTTCTCGTCAGCGAGAACGCGCGTATTGCTGGCCAGGAACTCGGTAATGATGACATCGTCCTGGGCCAAAAGCGGCGCTGGAAGCAGCAGTCCGAGCAGAATTGGAACGACTCGACGATACATACGCATAATCAAGGTCTTTCGACTTGTTGGAACGGCCAAAGTATGGCCGACCGCTCCGGCAATTGAAAGAACATTCGCGCTGGACTGGCCAACTCGTGGAAGGGCTGAACTGATAAAGAGGCGCCGCCGGGCCCTTTTGTGATTTGCCCCGATGGCCCGTTCGAATCGGTACCCCCTGAAAACCTTTTAGTTTCTTTCATTTTGTTCAAATTCCTCGAGTTCCCGATACCTTTCCATTTTCTCTCCCGAATGTCCGGTTTTTTCACTTTGGCATTGCGTCCCAAGCGCGGCTGGATTGCCGGGTTGGAGAGGACGGCTGCTGCCGGCTGGCTTGGCCGCCAATCCGGCGTGCGAACTTGCTGCTGCGGCTGAGGACAGCCGGGCGCCTGATGACACTTTTTGTCTTTCATACCTCTATTATACCATGGGGTTTTGGCGAATCCTGGAGGTGGGCGGTGTTTAATGTGCCTATACGCGCCTATACGCGCCTATACGCGCCTATACGCGCCTATACGCGCC
>JAKEEH010000279.1 GCA_022616725.1 Limisphaerales bacterium
GACTTCTCGCTCGAGACTTTTCGGCCCTTGCTGGACGGCACGACGAACTGGCCGGCGGTGATGGAAGCGCTCGACCAGGCTGGCTATCGCGGATTTGTGACCTTCGAATATTTTCATCCCTATTTGCACTATCCAGAAGCGCTCATTTACCAGACCTCTGATTCACTCGACCGCATGCTCGGCAGAAAAGCGCCGCGAAACGCCTGACGGGACCAAAATTAAGGGGCTTAGCGTATTAATTAACTTCGGCGCTGTGTGTCCCCTGAAAGTCGGGTAAGTCGAGCGTGGCGACTGTAACTCGTAGAAGGCTCGAGTCGGAAGTCGCTTTGATTGACGAGCAACGGCTATCTGTCCCGGTCCAGGGTCTTACTCATTCCGACAGCGGTGGCCCGTTTGGCGATCTTACGGCCGGTCAGCACCTTTGAGACGGTGCCGGTTTTCAGGTAAATTGACCGCACAGTGTCCAGGATTTCGTCGCGCCGGTCGTAGAGCCGTTTTAGTTTGCGCGGTTTCACCCGGCTCAGGCAATAGGCCGTCAACAGCGGCAGCGCGACCGTAGAATCCACGTAGGCGACCACGCAGTCGGGCAGCGTGTCGGGATCGACCTTGCCCCAACTCACCGCTTCCGCCGGAGTCGCGCCGCTCAATCCGCCGCTGTCCGGGCGCGCGTCAGTGCATTGCAGGAAGTAGTCGTGGCCTTTTTCCTGGATGCCCATGACTTCCTGGATCTGAGGTTCGGTTTGCAGCATGAAATTCTTGGGCGAGCCGCCGCCGAGGATGAAGACCGAGGACTTATGTCCGGTGGACTTGGCTTCATAGACGATGGCGGCGGTCTGATTTACATCGCGATTGACATCAAAGATCAGGCGAGAATCGCGCAAGGCCATCGCGGCGACGTTCATGCCGATGGAACTGTCGCCCGGACTGCTGACGAAAATCGGGATGCCGCATTCGTAAGCGGTCGCAAGAACGGAATTGTTCTTCAACCGCAGCGCGCGGCCACGCTCGTGAACGTAGCGCCCGAGGTGGTAATGAAATTCATCGGTGCCCATGGGGCGCTGGAATTCCGGGCCGCGGATGACCTCGCGGACGAACGCGTCAGTGTCAAGCAGGACGTTATAGTCAAATAAAATATCGTAAATGCGAATCACTCCGTCGCGGTGCAGCGCCACGTCGTCGATGAAAGGCGAGCCGGCGTAGAGCTTCATGTTCAGGCCATAGTGCAGATCGTGGTAGAGATTCGCTCCTGTCGAAACGATCCAATCGATGAATCCCGCCTTCATCAGCGGGATCAGACACGACTTGCCCAACCCGGCTGGGGTCAGGGCGCCGGTGAGACTCAGCCCGACAAAGCCGTCGTCGGGCAGCATTTTCTGCGTGAGCAACTGGGCGGCTTCCCGCAGCCGGCCGCTGTTGTAGGCGAGGAACGTGCGGTCGATAAGGTCGGCGACGGAAATGTCTTTACTGATGCCGCGCGGATTTAGCCGCGGATAAACTGACAATTTAGTCGTTTCCATGGTTCGGTCCCGAATTTCGGCAGAGTTCACGGAGAAATCCTGCAAACGTAAAGCCGAAACCGCACTGGTCTTGCTCTGCCGCACGGCGCTTTGGCAAACTCAGCCGGCAATGCGCGAAACGATCCGCATCTGGACGGAAAACGTTGAAACCTTCGTCCTGGAAGTGATCACTGAGCAACGACGCGACCGCAAAGCGGCAGTAGTTCGGTTTTGTCTTTTCCTGCTCTCGAAAGTTTTTGCCCTGGCGGTGAAGGTCCGCAGGTTCCTTTACAGCGCCCGCATCCTGCGCGATTCCACACTTGGCGTGCAGGTGATCGCCATAGGCAATCTCACCGTCGGCGGGACCGGTAAAACGCCCGTGGTGGAAAAATTCGCGCGCGAGCTTCAAGACCAGGGGCGCACCGTTGCGATTCTTTCGCGCGGCTACCGATCCAGGCCTCCGCCGCTGACCCGCCGGTTGATCAACAAACTTCTGTTTCGGGACGATACGACGCCGCCGCGCGTTGTTTCGGACGGCAAGTCGCTATTGCTCGATTCCGAGACCGCCGGGGATGAGCCATATATGCTCGCCTCCAATTTGAAGGATGTTATCGTGTTGGTGGACAAAGACCGCGTGAAAAGCGGGCGGTATGCGATCGAAAAGTTCGGCTGTGACACGCTCCTGCTCGACGACGGCTTTCAATATTGGAAGCTCGCCGGACGGAGGCGCGACATCGTGTTGGTGGATTGCCAGCAACCGTTCGGCAACGAAGAACTTCTTCCCCGTGGTGTTCTCCGCGAACCGCCGTCGCACCTCGGGCGCGCGAGCACGATTTTTATCACCAAAAGCGATGGCGACACCGCGCGACTCCGCGAACGGATCGCACGCCACAATCCTGCCGCCGGTATCATTGAGTGCATTCACGCGCCGCTCTACTTCGAGGACGTCTTTACCGGGGAGCGGCATAACCTCGATCTGATCAAAGGGCGAAAGGTGGCTTCGCTGAGCGGAATCGCGCAGCCTGAGAGCTTCGAAAGGAGTCTGGTCCAGAACGGGGCTGAACTGGTCTATGCCAAGCGTTTCGCGGATCATCACCGGTTCACACAGCAGGAAGTGCTCAACGCAGTGAACCGCAGCAAAAAGCGCCAGGCGGTCGCGATCATCACGACGCAGAAAGATGCGGTCCGCTTTCCCAAGATCGACCGGCGCGATCTGCCGATCTATTTTATGCGCGTGGAAATCAAAATCTTGAAAGGGGCAAAGGACTTCCAGGATTGCGTGCGCCAAATCTGTTTCCGCTGATGAGGCCGAACGGTTTTGTAACCTCCGACGCAAGAAGGGGGCTGTTTGTACGGGAGTCCACCCGGATTTCCCGAGCACCGTTCGCAGCGGCAGCAGTCCGTCGCGCAACAACCGCGTACGCGGAGGTCGTGAAACTGCGGCAGAACATGCCAAACGAGAAGTGCCCCCTCCTGAGCGATTTTGCTTTGCACCGAGGCTTCGCCCGCAGGTCGGGGGTTACAAACTGATGAACTGGATTCTCTACATTCTGGCGCTCGCGCTGGTCAAGACGCTGCAGGCGCTGCCGTTGCGCTGCGTGGCGCGCGTTGGTCGCGCGGGCGGCGCTGTCGCCTATTGGCTGGACAGGAGGCATCGCCGCGTCGCGCTGCGGAATCTCAACCTGTGTTTCGCCACAGAGAAATCACCGCAAGAATTGCGGGCAATCGCTCGGGAGAACTTTCGCCGATTGGGCGAAAATTATTGTTGCGCCGTGAAAACTGCCGCTATGACGGCCGCTGAGCTGAAGCCACACCTCGAGCTGGTTCACATCGACCGATTGTATCCCAAGCCGTTCGGCCGCGAAGCGCCGCGGCGGGTTGTCGCGATCGGCCACTTCGGAAACTTCGAGTTGTACGCGCGCTTCGGTCAATACATTCCAGGTGTCAAATGCGCGACGACCTATCGCGCGTTGCGCCAGCCTGCGCTCAATCGGCTGATGCAATCGCTGCGCGAGAAGTCCGACGCATTGTTCTTTGAACGCCGGACGGACGCGGAAGCCTTGAAGGCGGCGATGAATACGCCGGGCATTCTACTCGGACTGCTCGTCGATCAACATGCGGGCAGCGGCGGAGTTGTCGTGCCATTTTTCGAGCGGGACTGTTCCACCAGCGCCTCAGCCGCGGTATTTGCGTTGCGTTACGATTGCCCGTTGCACACCGGGATTTGCTACCGGGTTGGGCTGGCAAAATGGCGGATCGAGGCTGGTGAGGAAATCGCCACCCATGTCAATGGGCAGGCGCGGAGCGTTGGGGCGATCACACGCGATATCAATCGCGCCTTCGAAGCCGCCGTTCGACGCGACCCGGCGAATTGGTTTTGGGTGCACAACCGCTGGAAGCTTCCCAAACAAGTCGCGCCGAGCCAATCGAACGCTCCCCGGCCCGCTCCGGCGCCGGCAGAGCAAAATCGGTGACGACCGTGCCCCAACCCGAACGAATCCTGGTTCGCGGTGTAAACTGGCTGGGGGACGCCGTCATGACGACCCCTGCGCTGATGCGCCTCCGGCAAGCGCATCCGCAGGCCCATGTTACCCTCCTCACGCCAGCCAAGCTGGCCGAGCTTTGGCGCGGGCATCCGGCAATCGACGCCGTTTTGTCGATCGAACCAGAGGAAGGCCTTCTCGGAATTGCCCGACGCATCCGTGAAGGCAATTATGGCATCGGAATCGTCTTTCCCAATTCGACGCGTTCAGCGCTCGAACTGTTCGTTGGGCGGGTTCCAAAGCGCGTTGGCTTCGCACGGCCCTGGAGGACCTGGGCACTCACGGACCGTGTTCCGTGTTCGCACCGCAAAATTACAACGCGCAAGCGGTCCATCGCTGAAATCCGACGCCTTACCCGAGACGAGCCAACGAAACCACGCCAAACGTACCTCGCTTCGGCGCACCACGTGACAGATTATCTCAAAATTGTACAGGCTCTCGGTGCCAACCCGGAGCCAACCGCGCCGATCATCCCGTTGTCGGACGAGGAAGTGGCCGCCGTGCGCCTTCGATTTGATGCCCCTGTTCAGCAGCCCCTTTTCGGGCTGAATCCCGGCGCCGAGTACGGTCCGGCAAAGCGCTGGCCTGAAGAACGCTTCGTCGAAGTCGCGCAATCGATTGCGAAGCAGATCAATTGCCGCTGGTGGGTCTTTGGCGCGCTCGGCGACGTGGCCGTGGCAGAGCGTATCCTTTCCAAACTACCCAAAGGCGCGGCGCACTCCCTCGCCGGCAAAACGTCGCTCCGGGAACTCTGCGCTTGCTTAAAGGCGTGTGATGTCGTCCTTACCAACGATACCGGGCCCATGCATTTGGCGGCGGCTGTTGGGACGCCGGTGGTCGTTCCATTCGGCAGCACATCTCCTGAGTTGACGGGTCCCGGCTGGCCAGTCGGCAGG
Organism: Limisphaerales bacterium; assembly: GCA_022616725.1. Taxonomy (GTDB): domain Bacteria; phylum Verrucomicrobiota; class Verrucomicrobiia; order Limisphaerales; family JAKEEH01; genus JAKEEH01. The sequence goes on from JAKEEH010000279.1 coordinate 4,936, forward strand.
GGGCACGAATTGATTCCGGGGCAGGCTCCTTGCGCCCCTTGTTTCCGGCGAGAGTGCCCGGTCGATTTCCGCTGCATGCGCAGCATTTCCGCAGATACGGTCGTTGAGGCGGTTCTGCGGATCTACAAACGGCGACATGAATAAATCTGTAACTTTTCGGTCGAATACCGCGTCCGGTTGATTGGAGACTGAATGGAATCAGGCCGGCGTCGGGGGAAAGCCTTCCGGCGCTGGCATTCCCTGTGCTCCATCCGCTGAGAATGAAGATGAGTACATTCTTAATAGCTTTGAGTCTGTGCTTGCTCGCCTTTCTTGTATCCGCTGCGGATGCAGAGAAGAAAAGCAAGTCAGCCGAGAGTCCCCGCGCAAAAATGCTCGAGAAGTACGACAAAAACAAAGATGGCAAGATCGATGAGACCGAGCGTGAAGCGTGGCGCAAGGATCGAGAAACCGAAACGGTGAAAAAGTACGACAGAAACGGGGACGGCAAACTCGACGATGCGGAGCGCAAAGCCGCCCGCGAGCAACGGCGTAAAGAAGCCGAGAACAAGAAGTCCGGCGCGGCACCGAAAAAGCCGGACACAAAGTAGCCAAGGTTCGTGCGCGCCGCCAAAGCGGCGTGCTTGTTGGGAAAGGCGCCGACTGAGGTCTGCGCCTTTTTGTTTGCTCGCGATGTTGTTTCCAGCCTATATGCCGCGCGCGATTACATGAAGATCCTGGTCATATCGCTCGCGGGGATCGGTGACACGCTCCTTGCCACGCCATTGCTCCACGAATTGCGCCTGAACTTCCCGGACGCCCAAATCGACGTGCTCGTGAAGGAGTTGGGAGCGCGCGACCTGCTCGAAGCAAATCCGCACATCACGTCCGTCCATTACGAGGACATGCTGAACCAGAGCAAATGGACGACGTTGCGCGCGTTGCGGCGGTTTCGGGAACAACGTTATGACGTTTCCATCAACACCTATCCGCAAAGCAAAATCCACTACCGACTGGTGACACGCTGGATCGGCGCACAGGAACGCCTGAGCCATATCTATGACCGCTGGAATTTTCTCGATGGGCTCCTGGTGACGAAGACGATTCCGCAAGACTATGCACTGCATTCCATCGATAACAACCTGAAGTTCCTTGAATTACTCGGAGTCCAACCAAAACTCCAGACACACGACAGCGAGATCTTCCTTTCGTCGGCGGAACAACAGTGGGCCAACGAAGCGTTGCGCGATCTCGGGCTGGCTGGAAAGCGGGTCCTGGGCGTGCACGTCGGCTCCGGCAAGACGAAAAACCTCGCCCTGCGGAGGTGGCCTTTGGAGAATTACATCGAACTCTTTCGCGAGCTGCGCAAGGAATCCGATCTCGCCGTTGTACTCTTTGGCGGGCCGGAAGAGAAGGCCGATCATGACCGCGTGCTGCGCGAACTCGGCGATAAATCGGTTTTGGTGGCGCCAAGCCGCAGCTTGCGGCAGGCGGCTGCCCTCGTCGGCCGCTGCCGTGGCTTCCTGAGCGTGGACACAGCGTTGATGCATGTCGCCGCGGCGATGAAAGTGCCGCGACAGATCGTCATCGAGACGCCCACGTTCAATAAAACCATCGAACCGCATGCGCGCCCATACACGCTCATTCCGAATCCTGCCGTGAAGGGCCGGAATTTGGAGTTTTATCGTTACGATGGCCGCGACATCCAGGGCACCCCCGAGGAACTCCGTCGCTGCATGCTCTCAGTCAAAGTCGAGGATGTCCTGGCGGCGGCGAGGGCGATTTAAGGCCGGCGTCACAACCGGTTTTTCCGCAATTCGTGCAGCAGCGCGTGCAAAAAGAGCACATTGTCACACTGCACGTAATGCATTTCGCCGCCCATGCGCGAGAAGCTCTTGCAGAACCGCAGATAGTAAGCCGGATTATCGGCCGGCGGTTCGCCTTTGCTCCAGTCCCAATTGCCGCCATCCTGCAAATCGACCACGTAAATCGTGTGGTTGCTCACAACGCTGCGCGCCGCCTGGAGCCGCAGGTTGTTGACGCAACTGATGCTCTTTTCGAACACCTGCGGCGCCATGATTGCCGAGCCGACAGAAAGCACGACGCCGTTATCCAGGTTGTCAATAGCTCCTCCGATGAGCGCAAAATCGACTCCTGCCGCGCGGCCAATCGCTGCCCCATTGAACCACGGGTGGTTGGAGATTATGTCGTAGCCGATTCCCGGGTGAACGGACAGTGGAATTCCGCGCGCAAACGCCTGCCCGAAAACCGAGGTGTGTTTCCATGGATGCGGCACCCGAATGGCTCCACCAGAAATTTTGTTTTGACGCATCGACTGGAGCAGGTCCGCGCGTGCGGGTGTGAGCGCGTGCGCCGGTTCAGCGCGGATGGCGCTCTCCAACTCGCTTTGCGACGGCAAGCTAACTCCTTCCTCGGAAATGAATCGGCCGAGCGCGCGGCCATAACCTTCGTCGCCCAATCCACCCGCGAGGAGCGCCAGGTGAATGTAGCGCCCCGTCTCATCCCAGGTGCCGAATGTGCCGGTGGCGACGTTTTTCTCGACGCTTTCCGTGGACCAGCCCTGGAACGCAAACTCCCAATCGTGAATGGACCCGGCGCCATTGGTCGCCAGGTGCGTCAACCAATCTCCTTCCATCATGCGATCTACAAGCAGCGAGGCTCCATTTTTCACCAGGTGCGCGCCGTACATTAAAATAACCGCCGCTCCCGTTTTGCGGGCGAGACGGATTTTGTCGGCGCACTGATGTACCGTCCGCCGGATAGCCTCGGACACCTTCCGAGGCGGGGCGTCAGGTTGGACAAGGATATCCTCAATACGGCTCATGCTCGCGCGGCTTGCGAGCGGGTGAACGCGCACCTGCTTTACATCGAGGGATTTGTAGCCGGACACAGTTAATGATTATCAAGGCGCTTCGCCAAAAATCAATTTCAGGAGTGCCAGACCATCCCGATAATCAGGAATCACGACATCCGCGCCAACTCCGAGCAACCGCTTCCGCTTCCATTCGTCCATTGCCCCGGAGCCATTGTGCGCCTCGTCGCTCGCGACCGCGACGGCCAGGCCGCCCACCTCTTTTGTATTTTGGATCTCGACATAGCCATCCCCAAACGACAGAAGACGATCCCCCGGAATACGGTTCTCGCGCAAAATCCGCTCGATGACCATCTTCTTGGAAAAACTCTTGTAATCGTCGAGGGCGCCATAGATGTGCGGGCTGAAATACCTTGTCAAATCGAGCAACTCGACCTCGTGCTTGACGAACGCCTCGTCCGTTCCACTAGCGAGATAAAGTTTGACACCTCGCTGCGCAAGCTGCTCCAGCAACGCGCGAGCGCCATAGACGAGAAAGCTATCCCGCAGCAGCGAGCCATTCTGGATGCCGGAGATGCGCGAACGAATCCGCTCGTCCAACCGGCGCGAGTATTCCCGCTTGTACCAGATCGGATCCCGTGGCGACCCGCCGCGCTCTTTGATTCGCTCAGCAAGCTGGATCATCTGATAAATCGTTTGTTTGCCGTTAAGGCGCATGATGTCGTCATACGCAAGCCGGCGTCGCTCGGCTTCCGTCTCGCCCGGCAACTGTGGCAGCATCTCGACGAACATCGGCACCATCACCTCCGGCCAACCTTCCCGAATCAGCGAAAGGGTACCGTCGAAATCGAATAGCACATGACCAATCTGTGGCCGCGGTCGCAAAGGGCCATTGAATTCAACCAAGCCGGTGAAGGGCGCTGCCTGCATGTGCCAGCAGCGTAAACAGCGCACTGGCAAAAAAGCAAATATTCCCAATCGGTCAACTACTTTTTCTCGATAAGCTGCCGAAATTCAGCAAACAGGGGACTGGAATCGTGCGGTCCGGGGGAAGCCTCGGGATGGTACTGCACGCAATAGATCGGCTTCGTTTTGTGGCGCATCCCTTCGACGGTCTGGTCGTTAAGGTTGATGCGGTTAACGCTCACGTCCGAGGGCAGCGAATTGGCGTCCACGGCGAACCCATGGTTTTGGGACGTGATCTCCACTTTTCCAGTTTCCAGGTCTTTGACGGGTTGGTTACCGCCCCGATGGCCGAATTTAAGCTTGAACGTCTTTCCCCCAAAAGCCTGGCCCAGGATTTGATGACCAAGGCAGATGCCGAAAATCGGGATGCCTGTCTTGACAAGGTCCGAGACGGCTTTGACGGCGTAACCGAGAGCGGCGGGATCGCCCGGCCCATTCGAGAGAAAGATTCCGGCGGGTTTGTACTTGAGCGCCTCCTCGGCTGTCGTCGTGGCGGGCACGACCTGCACTTTGAAGCCTTGCTGGCGCAGGCGGCGCAGGATGTTGTATTTCATCCCGTAATCAAACGCGATGATCGGGATGTCCGCCTTCGGGAGGGGATCGCGAATGTGGCGCGCGTCCGCCGGGTTCGGACCCTTGACAAGTTTGAAGTTTGCGCTTTGCAGGTCCTGTTGGTCCCAGAGGAAGGGTTCCTTGTGCGTAACGTCCTTGACGTAATCGACACCCACGAGCCCCGGCCAGTTGCGGGCGCGCGACACGGCCTCGGCGTCGGAGATGCTCTCCGTCGAAATGAAGCCCTTCATCGCGCCGCGCACGCGGAGTTTTTTTGTCAGCGCCCGGGTATCAACATCCTGAATGCCGGGAATGCCATTGGTTTCCAGGTAGGACCCGAGCGTTTGGTCCGCGCGCCAGTTGCTAACTACTGGCGAGAGTTCGCGGATGACGAATCCGGCTACGTGGGGGCGCCACGACTCAACATCCTGCTCATTGACGCCGTAATTGCCAATCAGCGGGTAGGTCATCGTCACGATCTGACCTTTGTAGGAAGGGTCTGTAAGGATTTCCTGATAACCGGTCATCGAGGTGTTAAAACAAACCTCTCCACATGCCGACGCGGAAGCTCCAAAACCGCGTCCCCGATACACCGTGCCATCTTCAAGTGCCAGAATCGCCGTCATCGAATTCGGCACAGCTTCGTGTCGGTCACCTGAAGAATCAAGTTCTAACAGACAAAGAGCGCGGCCGTTTTGCAGCCGCGCTCTGAACGAGAAATGATTGCCGCTTAGCTCTTTTGCAGTTTCTTCAACTTGGCGACGTATTGTTCCGGGGTAGTCTTCCCGTCATAGCCGACGTCTTTGCTCAGCTCTTTGCCGGTGCTGTCGAAGACAATTACGGTCGGGTAGCCTTCGATCTTATGTTTCTGCGCCAGGTCCTTGTTCGACTTCTTCAACTCGGCGCTCTGCGATTTGCTGCGCGGAAAGTCAATTTCCACCAACACAAGATTGTCTTTGGCGTATTTCATGAACTCTTCGGAGCTCAGAACGTTTTTGTGCAAGGCTTTACAAGGAGGACACCAGTCCGACCCTGTGAAATCTACCAGTACCATCTTCTTCTCGGCTTTGGCCTTTTCCTGGGCCTTGGGCAGGTCGGTCAGCCATTGTCCCTCGGCTGCCATTGCCTGCGAAGCCACAAACGCCAGCAACAGTCCCAACACGACACTTTTCATAACTATCTTCACTTTCTGCTGTAACCCCGACGTAAGCAGGGGCTGATTTCTCTTTATCTTCTGGTTTCGTGCCCCCTCCTTACGTCAGGGGTATGTCCTCCGTTTTAGACGGCAGCCATTTCGTTTTGTTCACGCCAAACAACCCTCCCGCCAACGATGGTCATTACGGCCTTGCCTTTCATGGTCCACCCGTGAAACGGGGTGTTCTTTGATTTACTGGCGGATCCCCCACGCTGGAAAATCCACTCCAGGTCCGGGTCGATGACGGTTACGTCGCCATCGGCGCCCGGTTTGAGCGTCCCTTTCGGCAGCTTGAGCAAACTCGCCGGGCCCAACGTAAACCGCGCGATCAGGTCCGGCAAGCTCATGCGGCCAGCATGGTAAAGCTGCATCAGCGACAACGCCAGCTCGGTTTCCAGCCCGGTAATGCCAAAGGGAGCGTAATCGAACTCGACTTCCTTCTCGTAATCGCAATGCGGCGCGTGGTCGCTGCAGATCACTTCGATCGTGCCGTCGGCAACGGCTGCCAGAATCGCCTCGCGGTCCGCGGCGGAACGGAGCGGCGGGTTCATCTTTAAATTGGTGTCGTAGTTAGGCCAGGACGAGCGCGCCTCCATTTCGTTGAAGCCATAAATCCCCTTGCCGTCCTGCCGCCAAAAGAACTCGCTCCCGGCAATCGCCGAATCCGTCAGTGTAAAATGGTGTGGACACGCCTCACCGGAAACCCGCACACCCCGCTGCCTGGCCGCCCGCAGCAGCGCCACGCTCCCAGCCGCGCTCAGATGCTGGCAATGCACCCGCGCGCCGGTCGCCTCGGCCAGCACGATATTTCGCGACACAATCATTTCCTCCGCAGCCGAGGGCCAGCCGCGCAAACCAAGCGTCGTACTCCAATATCCCTCATGCATCACTCCGTCGCTCGCGAGGGCGTAATCCTGGCAGTGATCCATGATTGGCAAGTCAAACATCCGCGCGTATTCCATTGCCCGGCGCATTAGTTCGTTGTTCTGCACGCAATGGCCATCGTCCGTGATCGCAACCACACCGGCCTGTTGCAGCGACCCGATGGGAGCCAGTTCTTCGCCGGCGATATTCCGGGTGATCGCGCCCGTGATGAACACGTTTACCAGCGCTTCACGCTCAGCCCTTTCGCGAATCAACGCCACTGTCGCAGCATTCTCGATGGCTGGCGTTGTGTTGGGCATGCACACCACTGACGTAAATCCGCCACGCGCTGCGGCGGCTGTTCCTGTGGCGATGGTTTCTTTGGCCGCCTGGCCGGGCTCGCGCAAATGAACGTGGAGATCGATCAACCCGGGGCACACAATCATGCCCGAAACATCGACGCGCTCAACATCGGGACCCGCGTTGACGGAAGCCGCGGGACCGGCGGCCGACACTTTGCCTTCGAAGATCAGCAGGTCGGCGACCCGGTCCATCTGCTGCGAAGGATCGATCACGCGCCCGCCGGCCAGGAGCAACGAACTCATGCGGCCAGCAAGTTAATCGCAATCACGAAATTGTGAATTGGAAAATTGCAGATTCAGCGGTGTCTTCGCTCCCGCATGAAACCCTTCACCGGGCACGCCAAAAGTAAATCAGCCAACCCTTTGTTTCGACGCGGTCTCGCCCTGGCCATCGTCTTACCATTGGTTTCCATTTCAACCTGTTGCAGTTGCAGCTTCTTTCGGATTTTCATCAGATTGCTCGGGATTATATAGCCAGACGTGGTGAGCTTGCCTCATTTTGTCTCCTCCTTCAATTCCACGCTCATGTCCAAAGCGCCTTTCTCAAGATTCACAGTTTGTTCTGCCGCGCCAGGCCAGCGAATCCACAGCGCGCTGGGCGGTGAATCAAACCCGAGCACCTGAGTCGCCGCATTCTGTGACCAGTATCCGGAGCCGGCCGTGATGGTTCGGATTGGCCCCATCGCGGGCCCCTGGGTGCGACCGGCGCTCCAGAGCACGCGCATTTGGGCGCCGATGGCGTCAGGATTGCCGCGTGGACCGCGCAATGTGACGCGCAAGCCACGTTTCGCACGTTGATTGACGTATAACTTGGTTGAGCTGCCGTTTTGGGAGACACTCAAATCCACGCGTCCGTCATGATTGAAATCGGCAAGAGCCGCGGCCCGCTGTTCACCGTATATTTTTATGCCCGAGGTTGCTGCGTCCACGGCAGTGAACGTCCCTCGTCCACTGCCGAGCAGCCACAAGCCTTGACCGCTGTCGTCGCGGGAGAGCTCGGAAGTGCCGTAAAAGTTCTGGCTCAGAAACAGGTCTTCATTCCCGTCGCTGTCGAAGTCGCCAACGTTGATGGAGAAGACCGGCGCGAGCTGCGCTTCTCGTGGCAGCGGGACCCAATCGAAGCGCTGCTTGCCGTCAGGCAATTTGCGATTGAGCAGGATTCCGGATTGCAGTTCCGTGGCCGCCAGAAAGCCCATGTTTATGCTTCCGCCCGGGAGAGCAGGTCCGACCAACATGTCCTGAAGGGATGCCGCGGCGAACGCCTGGTGCGTCGGAAAGTGGCTCGCCAATTTCGGGATGAACCGATCAAACCAAAGCCGGTTTTGCACCGGGAACCAGTTGGTCAAACCGCTGTTGCGCTGAGCCGTCGCGGGGTTCAAGGAGTCAAGAGTTGCAGTGGTAGTGGTGTGGCGTTGCCAGGCTTCGATCAAGGTTATGTTCCCGTCCGAATTAAAATCGCCGTAGAAAATTCCTAACTTTACCCTCCTCCTTATATCGGGATTTACACTTTCATAGATCGTGTTGCGTCCCCAATTGCCCACCACGAGATCCAATCTGCCGTCGCCATCAAAATCGCCCGTGCTGATGCCCGTCCACCAGCCGGTCCGTCCCCCCAATCCCCATTGATCTGTAACGTCCGTGAACATTCCGTGGTCATTGCGGAAAACCCGGACCGGACCCCATTCGATGGCGAGGGCGAGGTCGGGCCGACCGTCGCCGTCCAGATCAGTGAAAGTCGCCCCGCTGACAAGCCCGAGCGATTCAAAGGGTCGGCTGTGAGAACGAGATAATTTCAACTCGCCATCCTCATTCAGCCATAGGGACGACGAGGCTGCTTCAGGGTAACGCCCCGGGTTCAATCGGCCGCCGACAAACAGATCCAGATCCCCGTCGCTATCGACATCCGCCGTCGCCATCGGCCCGATGCTCGCTTTGCCAGCCGGCCAATGCTGCGCCCAGCCGACATTAGTCGCACCTCCGCTTGCACCGTGGCTCAGAATCGTAATCTTGCTCTCTTCTTGCGGCCTTTCGTAGTTCGAGTTCGCAACAATGAGCTTTCGATTCCCCTTTCCGTCGGACCAGCCCAGTGCCGTCGTCTGATCTATCGCCGCCACGGCCGAGCCTTCCAGCAACCGGAACTCCTCTCCTTTCTCGTTTTTATACAGTGCCAGCCTGCCGCCCTTGCCCGAAGGGACGATTAAGTCTTCCCAGCCGTCATTATCCAGGTCGTACCAACTCACGCCGGGACCCAACCGGCTAAGCCGGCGCGGCAACGACGGTTGCCCGGCCCAGTCGTCGAACGCTTCATCAACATGGACATGGCCAAGCTGGGTACTGATGTCGGCGAAGAAGAAATTGGTTGTTGGGACGCGTTGAAACGTCGAAGGGCTTTCCCCCTTCAACTCATCCCTCTTCAACTCTTCAACCACTTCAATAATTCGGTTCGCCTGAACGTTCGTCACGATGCTCTCATCGCCATTGCGCCATCGTACTTCCAGGCGCATGGGTTTCGACTCCACTCCGGTGGCGAACACCCGCAGGTTCTGGTCGCCCGATAAATATCGCCCGCCCGCGATCATCTCCTGGTTTTGGCTGATCGGTCCGCCCACCAGCCGGATGCGGGCGCCAATTCCTCGCGTGTTGGGCGCGAGTCCTTTGAGACGAACAGCGACGCGCCCACCCGTCGCCTCATTCCGATACACGCTTGCGGCCTCATTGAGATTATTCACGACGACATCCAAATCCCCGTCGTTGTCCAAATCTCCGAGAGCCATGCCAAACGAGATCCCGGTGCGGTCGAACCCCCACTGTTGGCTCATCGGCTCGAATATCCCGTCGCGTCGATTGCGAAACGCCACGTTTGCCGTGCGCCAGCGCGGATAGAACGTCAGGATCCGCTTCAATTCGCTTTGGGACCGGCGTCGCCGGGGATCGCGCAGGTCGTTCTGCGTGTCCTGGTCCATCACATCAAACTCAAACCCGTTACTGACCAGCAGGTCTTCGTAGCCGTCGAGGTCAACATCGATGAGAATAGGGCACCAACTCCAGTCCGTCGCCGCCACGCCCGCCATCAGCGCGGCTTCAGCGTAACTGCCATCCGGACGGCCAAAGAATAACGTGTTCCGGTTGTACTGCGGCCTGGTCTCCACCCGTTCAGCTTCGTTTACGTCCGGGAGATCCTTGACCAGTTGCGTCATCCGCTTGCCGTGATCGCGGGCCAGCATATCGACTACGATGATGTCATCGTACCCATCGCGATTGATATCTCCAAAGTCCACGCCCATCGAGGAACGGCTGGTATGGCGAATGGCGAATGACTCGATCGCGCGAAACATCCCCTTGCCGGAATTGATCCAGATTCGGTCGGGCGAGACGTTGTCGTTGCAAACATACAGGTCCGGTGCGCCGTCGCCGTTAAGATCCCGGAACATCGCCGCGAGACCCCAATCCCGAGGCGGCGGAATCGCTTTCCCTTGCTCATCCAGGAATGTGCCCGGTTCAAACTGGATCGCCTTGAATCGTCCTCCGCCCTCGTTGCGATACAACGCGTGTACTTCCGGCAACTCGCGCACCTTGCCATTCGGCAGCGTTTCAAATCGGCCCTTCAATCCCGGTAGCGTTGTCGGCAGATCGTTCACCTTGAGCACAGACCATTGACCGTCCCGTTTTATCACGGAGAACCGCGTCGTCGGATCGATCAAATGCATCACGTCGATATAATGAGCGCAGTAAAGATCCAGATCGCCGTCACCATCGATATCGGCCAGTGCCAGCGAAGTCGCCGAGGCCTTGCGTGACAGCCCCGACTCTTTCACTTCGCTCAACCCGCCTTTGCCGTTGTTCAGAAACAGTCGCGTGCCTGCCGAAATTCCATTGACGAACAGGTCCAGGTCCCCGTCGCCGTCCACATCCGCGAACACCGCTCCGGTCGAGAACTGATTCGCGCACGCCGCATCGCCCGGATTGATCTCCTCGAAGCGCCAGTGGCCGAGGTTGCGATAGAGTCGATTGGGCCCTTCCAGATTGCACAGGTAAAAGTCCTGCAAGCCGTCTGCGTCCACATCACCGATGGCCGCACCCGAGCCGTTATGCGCCACCGCGTTGGTCGCGTACGCGTCGCCTTGAAGCCTGTTCGTGAACCAGACCCCTGTCGCGCTCGGATCCATCAGCGTGAAACCGGCCTTTCCGCCGCTGCCAGGCTGCGCTTCAATGACTTGAAATGACGTGCTGATTTCCGCTGACGTACACGCGAGCCCTAGCAGGCAAAGCATTGCCGAAGTCCAAACGCGAACGGGCCAGTTCATCAAAGTAACAGACAGAAGCCCGCGCTTTGGGTCAATGTTTGTGAATTTTGAATTACAGCAAAGCTCAAAACTTCGGGAGACACGATCTCATTCTGGCACTTTGTTCTGAAGATTTTAGCGGAAGAACTTTCGTACGATTTCTTGCGGTGTCGCGATAACCGGAGCGGCACCTCAAACGTTTGCAACTCGATTGCCAGCTCCTGCGGGATTCCCGCCCCGGTTCAATCCACGAAGGCGTCTTCGCCTCTCCTTTGCGGTCTTCGCGGTCTTCGCGTTTAATTCCTCTGCCCTGATCCTCAATGTCGTGTCCGAAAAAATCTTTTCGATTGCTCCGGGTCAAGTAGATACGGGCTGCCGGCATTCACGACGTCACTCCATAAGCCTGTGGCGTTCTCGGCCTCCTGGAGGACACCATATGCCCACGTGAGCTCCACTTTCTGTCCGACCCACCTGAAGTGAATGGGCGGCAGCACGAGTGACTTAATTTGATAAATCGCGCCGCGCCCGCTGCCGGTGGAGAGACTGCCGTTGGAGGCGAGGTCAGCTATAAACATCGAATCTTCGGTCGCTAACAATCCGTCCAGATGACCGATGTTCGGTTCGTCATTGCCGATAAAATGGAAATAGTTGGTAGTCGTGAGGTCCACATATACCAGCGGGTTTTCCTCGTTGGCGATGCCGCCCGCGCCATATCTTCCGTGAAACCCGACGAAGATGCCGCTGTTCAGTCCTTGCGGGAAACCCGGCGGCGCGAACGCAATGTCGTTTGGCCCTTCGCTCTCATCGCCGGTCATCGGGTCCGAAAACGGTTGGAACGCCACAAGCGGCTGAATGCCCCGCGTGCCGATGATCCTGCCCGTGCGGTATTCCACGTAGTTCGTCGGGAAGCCAAAAAATTCAACCGGCGCAACGCCCATCTCCGCCGCGCGGATCACGTTCAATTCATCGGCGCTTAATGGCTCATTGGCATTCTCCAGTCCGTCAATGCCATTGTCATCAAAATAGAAATCGCCGGATTGCGGATGGAAGGCGAAGCCCGCTGGGTTTCGCAGTCCATTGGCGACCTGCGTCAGATTGGTGGCGCTGACGCTGCTGCCGTGATCAATGATTGTCAGCCGATAAATCGAATCCCCGAATAACATTCCCGTTGCGCCCGGAATGTTCGTGCTGCTGATCGAACAAGTATGTGTCGTCGGGTCGTAGTTGAATTGCGAGCCCAGTTGAAAAAACAAATCATAACTGTTCGTCGTGCCAGGAGTGTCACGAATCCCCAACGCCGAATGCGGATGATACCAGCTTACCGAATAGTTGATCGTGATGTGTCCCGCGAGCGACAGCGGCATATTCGGTGTCGCCCCGAGCCGCAGGACAGTGATCGGCTTCCCGCGCCCCTGGCCCGTGACGAAGACAAGATTGCCGCCGCGCCGCAGGCAGGTCTGCCCGCCCGGCAACCCGGTAAAAACGATTGTTCCGGCTCCATCCGCAATCCCGTTCCCGTCTGTGTCCGTCAAGCGAATTATTTGCCCGATCGAGCCCGACCCACTAAAGCTTGTGCCGGCGGTCACCGCAACCAACAGCGATCCATCTGTTAACCGCGCCATGCCAATCGGGTAGTTTAGGTTCGTGGCGAACGCTGTGACCCTGAAATGATTCGGGTCAACTCCAGGACCGCGCAGCAAAAACGGAGCAGCCAATGCCGGACGCAGACAGACGGACATTGCGCAAAGCACGAGACCCAACCTTGCGCCTTTGCGAATCCACACGCGATTTCTCTGCTGGCGTGCCGCGGCTCGGAATAACACAGCCTATAACCTGCACTGCCAACACGCTCTTGACCAGAACAAACTTGTCACTTATAACAGATCCGAAGCCGAATTTCACGCAGAATATTAGTGCCGACTAGAACCCATTCAAACGGATTCAAGCACTTGCATGAGCGATCATTCCTGTTGCCGTAACCTGTAAAATCTCGTCCCTCCAGAAGCGCCTTCTACAATTGTGTAATATTCACCGATTTGAACCACCTGATTGGTGACAGGTTTCCAAAGACCGGATGGTGAGAGGTTATCGTTGTATTCGAGTTCAAACGCGTTGAAGTCACTATGCCATGAGATCGTGACGTCGCCGTCGGACCGCGTAATTGCCAGGACAGGCGGCCCGGGCAAAACCGTGACCGTAAAGGATTGTTCGCCGCTTAAACTCGGCACGCCATTATCGGCCACTCTTACCACAATTTGGTTGGCGCCGGGGCTGGCCGCACTGGTTGTATCCCACGTAAAAACGCCTGTGACAGGACTAACAGCCGTGCCAGCCGGGGCGCCTGGAGCCAAACTGTAAGTGAGTGTATTCGCTGGAATGTCCGGGTCGTGCGCTTGATTCGTGATTACAACCGTCGTTCCCTTACTCACAAGCCGGTCTGCAATCGGTTGCAGGACGGGAGCGCTATTTAGTTCCAAGACCTTGAGGGTAAAGGTCCTGGTGTCGTCGAGGGGAGGACTCCCATCATCGCTGACGCGCAGCACAATTACATTTGTGCTCGGGCCCTGTGATTCGCCGGGCATCCATGTGAAAGTTCCCAAGCCGGGGTGAACGAAGGCGCCATCCGGTGCTGAGAGCAACCGGTACGCGAGGGCATTGCCGGGAATATCCTGGTCCACCGCTTCAATCGGGAACGTCAGCAATTCGCCTTCATTTATCGTGCGGTCGGGAATCGGCGCGATCATTGGCGGCGCATTGACTTCCTTTACCACCACAATAAAACTGCGACTGTCGCTGAAGCTGGAGACGCCGTCATCGGTGACGCGCACTGTGATCACGTTTGTCCCCGGTCCCTGGTCTTCAGCGGGAGTCCAGGTGAAAATGCCAGTATTCGGGTCGATACCAACTCCGGCGGGCACAGTGGAATCTAAACTGAACATCAGTCGATTTGCGGGAAAGTCAGGGTCACTGGCCGGAATTGCCAAATTGAGGGTGCTCCCTTCGTTGACGATCTGATTTGTCACGGACCCGACTGCCGGGGCTCGATTCACCTCATTTACCACGATCGTAAAGCTTTGAGTGTCACTCAACCCAGGAGCCCCGCTGTCGGTCACTTGCACCGTAACGAGATTCGTGCCCGGTCCCTGCGACTCACCCGGTGTCCAAGTAAAAAGACCCGAGCTCGCATCCAGGCTCGAGCCGGGTGGAGCTGTCAAAAGACCAAAGACGAGCGAATTGCCCGGAGCATCAGGATCAGACGCGGTAATAACGAAGGCCAGGGTTCTCTCTTCATCAATTGTTTGCCTTGGGATGGCAGTCAGGACCGGTGCGCTGTTTACCTCGTTGACAAATACCGTGAAACTCTTGGTGTCATGCAGACCCGGCGTTCCATTGTCACTCACCCGCACCATAATTTCATTCGTGCCCGGTCCCTGGCTCTCGCTTGGGGTCCAACTCAACACCCCAGTGCTCGGATTGATCATGACCCCCGGCGGAGCACTGTCCAGGCTCCAGGTCAACGTGTTGGCCGGCAAATCGCCGTCACTGGCGCTGTTGGTGACCAAAAGCGTGCTCCCTTCGTTTACTGCCTGATTGCCAACGGCCGACAGGATGGGCGCACTGTTTACCTCATTGATCATCACTGTGAAGCTTTTGGTGTCATGCAAGCCTGGAGTCCCGTCACTGACCCGCACGACAATCACGTTGGTGCCCGGCCCCTGGGTCTCGCTCGGCATCCAACTCAACGTTCCGGTGCTCGGATTGATCGTGGCTCCCGGCGGAGCACTGTCCAGGCTCCAGGTCAGCGTGTTGGCCGGCAGGTCGCCATCAGTAGCGCTGTTGGTAATCAAAAGCGTGCTCCCTTCGTCAATTGATCGATCCGTAACCGCTGCCAGGACTGGTGCGCTGTTTACCTCGTTGACCAAGACGGTGAAGCTTTTGGTGTCGTGCAAACCCGGCGTTCCGTTGTCACTAACCCGCACCACAATAACATTTGTGCCGGGCCCCTGGCTTTCGCTCGGAGTCCAACTTAACACGCCGGTGCCGGGATTGATGGTGGCGCCCGCTGGAGCACTGTCCAGGCTCCAGGTCAGCGTGTTGGCCGGCAAATCACCGTCACTGGCGCTATTAGTGATCAAAAGCGCACTCCCTTCGTTAATAGTTCGGTTGGTGATGGCAACGAGGACCGGCGCGCTGTTGACTTTATTAACAATGATTCTGATCGTCTCAGCCGAAGAAGCAGGAGGAGACCCGTCATCGGTCACTCGAATGATGATATTGTTCGTGCTGGGCGCCTGCAATTCGCTCGGAGTCCAACTGAACACCCCCGTGTCTGGATGTATGCTGGCGCCGCTCGGAGCGCCCGAGTCCAGACTATACGTTAAGTTCTGTGCTGGCACATCCGAATCCGTCCCGGCCACTGTAAATGTGAGCAACACCCCTTCATCGACGTTTTTGTCGCCGATCGCGGCCAATTCGGGAGGCGAATTGGAGTCGGTGACAAT
The DNA here is from genome assembly GCA_022616725.1 of Limisphaerales bacterium. Classification (GTDB taxonomy): domain Bacteria; phylum Verrucomicrobiota; class Verrucomicrobiia; order Limisphaerales; family JAKEEH01; genus JAKEEH01. Next base: position 20,472 of record JAKEEH010000279.1, read on the forward strand.
AATCGTAAAGGTTTCAGTCATGGCCAGATTGGGCGAGCCGTTATCGGTGACGCGGACCGTAACACTGTTGGTCCCTGGTCCTTGCGCATCTGTGGGCGTCCATCCGAACACACCGGTGTTGGGATGAATCGAGGCTCCCGGGGGCGCGCCTGGATCGAGGCTGAAAGTCAATGACTGGAGAGGCATGTCGGAATCCGCAGCCGTCACCGTGAAACTCAACAAAGTCGTTTCTCGCACCGTTTGATCGGCGATTGGAGTCAGGACTGGCGCACTGTTCACCTCATTGACCACAACGGTAAAGCTCTCAGTGTCATGCAAACCCGGGGTCCCATTGTCACTCACCCGCACCACAATAGTATTCGTGCCGGGGCCCTGGTTCTCGCTCGGAGTCCAACTCAACACCCCGGTGCCGGGATTGATCGTAGCTCCAATCGGAGCGCCAGGTTCGAGGCTGTAAGCGAGGGAATTGGCTGGAATGTCACTATCGCTTGCAGTGGTCTGCAGACTAAGCAGGCTACCTTCATTGACCGTCTGATTTGCGATTGGAGTGAGCATAGGAGCGCTGTTTACTTCCTGAACGATCACCGTGAAGCTTCTCACATCGCTGAGACTGGGGGAGGCGCTATCGCTGACGCGGATCGCTATGATATTCGTGCTGGGGCCTTGCGTTTCACTCGGCGTCCAGGTCAGAACACTGGTTTCGGAGTTGAGAGTGACGCCCGGTGGGAAGCCCGGCTCCAGGGTGTATGTCAGGGTGTCTGCCGGCACATCCACATCGGTGGCCGTATTGGTCCGAATCAGAGTGCTGCCTTCCGCGATTGTTTGCTCGGGAATCAGCGGCAAAATCGGTGGATCGTTTGCGGGTGAGATTGTAATGGTGAACGTCTGAGGCGCGCTCGTATCAGAGCCGCCGTTTGCAATGCCGCCGTTATCCTGCGCACGAACCGTGACAGTCGCGGTCCCGTTCGCATTGGTGGCTGTGGTAAACGTTAAAGTGCCAGCCGGAGAGACGGCAGGCTGGTTTAGAAAGAGGCTATTGTTGTTATTGCTGACCAGGAAGCTCAACGATTGGCCGGATTCATCAGGAGGTCCCGCAGAGAGGGCCGCCGCCCAACCGTTGACGATGATCGAGCCGGCGTCCTCCACAACGATCTGATTGGGGCCTTTTGTGAAACCCGGGGCGTCATTCACCGGGATCACAGTGATGACAAACATTTGAACCAGGCTCATATCGGAGCCCCCGTTCGCTGTTCCTCCACTGTCGCGCAACTGAAAGGTGATTGCTGCGGAGCCGTTCGCATTCAGAGATGGGGCAAACGTTAGCGTGCCGTTTGGGGCTATGGCCGGCTGGACCGAGAACAGGGCGGCGTTGTTATTCGTGACGGTAAACGTGAGCGACTGTCCTGATTCGTCCGGGGGACCGGCAGTTATCGCTGTCGCCCAGGCCGGCACGGTTTGAAGACCGGAATCCTCCGGAACCATCAGATCCGCGCCTTTGACAAAGGACGGCGAATCGTTCACCGGATTGACCGCCAATGCAAAACTTGTGCTGCGCGTGTCCAGACCGTCATTCACAAAAACCGTAATCGTGGTGGTGCCCGTCTTGTCAGGCGATGGAACCAGGGAGAAGGTTCGTTCCATTCCGGAACCCTCGAAGAAGATGCTCGCATTGGCCACCAAATTTGTATTGGACGAGGTACCCGACACGTTCAGCGCCTCAGGCGATGTCTCGACATCGTCAATCGTAAAGCTCAGGGGGCTCGTCGGTGTGTCCTCAAACGTTGACTGATCCAAGATTGTTGAAATAACCGGGGGAAAGTTGACGCGGACCACCGCCGAGCCTGAATCATTTGCCGAGTTGTGATCGAGTGTCGTTGCGGTGACCGTGGCGACGTTGGTGATCATTCCCGGAGCCGTTGGGACCACAGTGATTGTAATTGTCGCACGAGTGCCGTTCGTGAGAACACCAATGTTAATCGTAACGATGTTGCTGCTTTGAGTCACCGAACCCAGAGATGTCGTGGCGGAAAGGTAATTGACACCGCTCGGCAACGCATCGACAACCTGGACTCCTGCGGCATCAATGGGACCACGATTTGTCACAGCAAGGGTATAGGTCAGATTTTGTCCGACGGAGGCCAGAGCCGGTGAGCCGGAGTTGGTCAAGGCCAGGTCGGTTGTGGGACCTACTGTAAACAGAGAACTGAATCCGCGGTGCGCGCTTCCATCATCGGCCCGGAGATACATGTTGGTGACGACCTCAAGCACAGTGATATTGCCGGTCCATACTCCGCTGGAGAAATTTCCGGACACCGTCGGCGAAATTGGCACCGCTTGAGGACCCGCGAAGGGAAGGATCAGGTTGGCGTTGGATGTGCCGATGCTATTCGCAGCAATTGTCCAGTCTACCCCGGTATTCCGGTCGATATTTCCGGTTCGTTGATAAGTGAAAGTCGGCTCCACATTCGCGCTGAGGGGTTCTCCCTGCCATTCGGTGGAAGGGATTCTAATCGGGAAATCGATATCGCTGGAATATCCATCCACTGCGCAGACAAAATCGATGATCTGGCCGGCCGCATTACGCAGCAGGACCGCCACCTGGTTATTGGTAGGCTCGTTAAGCCAGTTGACATTCGTGCCCGTGTAAAAGTTTGGATAGCCGCCAGGAAACGCGCCATTGTCCCGCACGAGAAAGAGGTCACCCGCCGGGCAGACCGTGCCCGATGGAACTGTAAATGTGAGCCGCGGAGTGGGCCACAAAACCCAATCATAGAACGTAATCTGCCACCCCGAGAGATCAACCGCGAACTCGGTCACGTTCGATATCTCAACTTTGTCGTCGTCGGTATCGATCTCGGTGATCAACACGGAAAGCGAAGGACCTGAGCCAACCAGGCCGCTCAAGGCGACCGGACCGTCGAAATTGGCGATGGTATTGCCGTTGGGATCCACTGCTGTAACCGTTACCGGAAAGGGGACATTGACATACTGGGTTGGCGATATGGCGGCCCAGCTAAAGTGATCTAACTGCCCCAGAACCGCGTCGTCGTTAATTATCGTGCCGGTGCCCTGGCCGCGAGCGATCGTGGCGTTCTGCGGGCTGCTCAAATTGACGCGGAATGTTTCGTTCGGTTCGATCAGCGTGTCCCCATTTACGGTCACGCTAATCGTACGGTTGGTCGTGCCCGGCGGAAAACTCAACAAGCCTGAGTCGCTGATATAGTCACTACCAGAGACGGCGGTCCCGTTGGCGGTTGCATAATTCACTGCTACGGTCTGGTCATTCGACCGAGACAGGCTGACCGTGAAGACCGCGTTCGTGCTTACGACGCTGAGTTCAGCGATGGCGACATCATTGATTGAAATTGTCGGAGGCGATGGCGTGATTGTCGTCACCGCCCTGGCAACGTTATTACCCGAAAGAGGGTCTGTTTGCTGAGCTGTTACGGTGGCAGTATTCGTGATGGTGCCTGAAACGGGGGGTGAAATTATGATGCTCGCGCTGGCGCTGGCGCCGATTCCAAGATTGCCAAAGCTGCACGTCACTATCGCGTTGCTTCGACTGCAACTCCCTTGAGATGAGGTCGCCGAAACGAAGTTAGCGCCCGCAGGCAAGATGTTTGTCAGGACAACTCCCGTTGCATTCTCGGGCCCGTTGTTTATGACCAGCACATTGTACGTCAGATTGTTGCCGGTCAGCGCGGGGTCTGGCGAATCGGACACCGTCACCGCGAGGTCTGTCTGCGGGCCGCCGCTGCAGCAAATCAAGTTCGTAGTCACCATGGTTATGCGCCAGCCGCCGGAAATACTTCCCGAATCGCCGCCGCTGTCGTCGAATACGTACAGCGACCACATTCCATTCGGATTTGCGCCAGCAAGAATCGACAGTGGATTGGCGTAGGGACCGGACGGAGCAGGCGCGGCCAGGAAATCGCTTGGAGGATGGTCGGTAGGCTTGAATGTACCGGAATTGATTTGTGCGGAGTCGGTGAGCAAAGACGCGGCAGAATCGTCAAAGATCAGGTTGACATCATTCACCCCATTCCCGCCGCCACAATCGGACATGAGCATAGCCCGTTGGCCTGCAGGGCCAACCAGCAGGATGTCGAGATCATCCGGGAACGTATGCGAAAGGCCGCTGAGGGCCACCGCGACCTTGCTGATGGCTCCCGGAAGACCGCTCAATTCGATGGTGCCTGGGTAGGGAGCACCTGCGCCTGAACCTGCGATTTTTATAGTGGCCGCGTTCGTGAAAGAATTCGTGCGGGTCTCATCGTCGCCAATCGCGCCGATCCCCTGGCTTTTGGCCAGGCTGGCAAAAGCTGGATTGCTGAGCGCAACAACAAACGTTTCGTTGGGCTCGATCAACGTGTCGCCCTTGACGGCAATCGTCAGCGTGCGATTAGTCGTGCCGGCAGGAAAATCCAGCGTGCTGGATGCCGTTGTATAATCGTTGCCGGCGTTGGCGGTCCCGTCGGCAGTCGCGTAATCGACCGCGACTGTGCGCCCGCTGGCCGCCGACAAACTGACCGTAAAGATGGCATTGGTCGTTCCGCTGTTCCCTTCCTTAACCAGCACGTCGTTTATCGACAGTGTGGGCACGGGATCATCATTGAGGATCGTTCCCAAAGCCTGGTTCATGCTGAGACTGGCATTGACTGGGTTGAGAAGGTTGACTGCAAAGGTCTCGTCGGCTTCGTTCAACGTGTCGCCGTTGACCACCACGGTAATCGTCCGGTTCGTCGTGCCCGCGGGAAAAGTCAATGTGCCGGAATTTGTGAGAAAATCACTGCCGCTCGTTGCCGCGTCGCTGGCCGTGGCAAAGTTTACAGTGACCTCCTGTTCGCTCTGTGACGAAAGAGTTAATGAAAACACAGCGTTGGTTATGCCGCTTTGTCCCTCCAAAACGGATACGTCGGTAATCGAGAGCACGGGTAAGGGATCGTCATTGTTAATGGTCCCGACTCCCTGAGCGTCGCCGAGAATCGCATTCACCGGACCGGCGAGGTTCACAAGGAACACCTCGTTCGTTTCGTTTAAGGTGTCGGCGTTCACCGTAACAGTGATCGCCTGGTTCGTTGTTCCTGGCTGGAAGGTCACCGTCCCCGACTGCGCGAAGTAATCGGAGCCCGCAACCGCCGTCCCATCTGCGGTGGTGTAGGTCACGGTCACGGTCTTGCCGCTGGGTGAACCTAAGCTGACGTTGAATACCGCGTCGGTCGTTCCGCTATTCCCCTCCACCAACGCCACATCGCTTACGAACAGCGACGGCACTGGATCGTCATCGTTGATTGTCGCAACCCCCTGGCTGCGGGCGAGGGTGGCATTCGTAGCATTGGAAATATTGACAAAGAAGTTCTCGTTCGTTTCGTCCTGCGTGTCTCCAAAGATGACGAGCGTGACCGTCTGAACCGTGACGTCCGGCTGGAAACTCACCAGACCGCTTGCCTCCATGTAATCGCTACCCGTACTCGCCGAGCCGGGCGCGGTCGTATAGTTCACCGCGACCATTTGGCCGCTGGCGGCCGAAAGACTCAGCGTGAAAATCGCGTTCGCGGTCCCGCCGCTGCCTTCAATCACCGTAACATCATCGATCGAAAGAGCCGGTACAGGATCGTCGTTGTCGATCGTCCCAATACCAACACCGTTTGCCAGGGTTGCATTACCAGGATTGGAGAGCTCGATCCGAAATGTTTCATCAGCCTCGTTCAACAGGTCGCCATGCACAGTGACTGGAAGGGTCTGTGTCAAAGAACCTGGCGGAAATGTTACGGTTCCGGAAACTATTGCGTAATCGATCCCGCCCACGGCAGTTTCTGCCACGGTCAGGTAATCCACGGTCACGACCTGTTCGCTGGACGCGCTCAAACTCACAGTGAACACCGCGTTCGTAGTGCCGGCATTTCCCTCTGTGACCGTCACGCTGTTGATGGAAATCTCGGCCGCCCGAACAAAAGAGAATGAAAGCGCAAACAATCCGAGCGCGACGACCAATATCCTGGACGGCTTCGCCCAGGTCGTTGTCAGCTTGTCGCCCATGATGTCCGATCAATTCGAAGACCGGTGCGTGAATCAACGCCACCCTCCGCCCCGCCGTTCAGCACATCCCGCGTTCCCTGTCTTTTCCAGAATCATGGCCAGTTGCGAGCACGATAAAAGCGGTGGGAATCCGTGCGCGCCTCCAGATCCGTGATCTCCACCTCAGCCGCATTGAGCTGGTTCGTCCGCAAGGGCGTCCATTGAACCAGGTTCAGGGAATAATCGATTACATAAAATGCATTGACGGCGCCGCTGAGGAAAAACCGGAAACCACTTTGACCAATGTTCGATTGCGCGACAGCCCGCAACCGCAACGGTTGTGCGCCGTTGAGTTTGACGATCCAGAAGTCCTCACTGCCCAGGCCGGCAGCCGTTTTGTTGCCATTGATGCCGGAACGGGAATCGCCTCCAAGCAGAAAGCCTCCGTCGCTGGTGCTTCTGAGGCTCACGTTGAAGAAGCCATCCGCGGCCGTTCCGCCAAACGATTTGTCCCAAAGCCTGTTTCCATTCGTATCAACACGAACGACCCAAAAGTCCGTCAAACCAAAACCCATGCTGGTCTTGGTGCTGTTTGTGCCGGAATTTGAGCCCCCGCCCAACAGAAAACCGCCGTCCGTCGTTTGCGTCAGGCTTGTCAGGTAATCGTTGTCCTGGCCACCGAAAGAACGATCCCATAGCTTATTACCGTTTGCGTCCAGCCGAATGACCCAAAAATCGTCCTGTCCAAAAGGAGCGCTGGTCTTGTTGCCATCGGCAGGAGACGTAGAGTCTCCTCCCAAAACAAATCCGCCGTCGGCGGTTTGCTGAATAGCGACGTTGAAAAACCCATCGTCCCCGCTACCGCCAAAGGAGCGATCCCATAGTTTGTTGCCACTGGCATCCAACCGAGCGATCCAGATGTCGTCCGAGCCGAAATTGGTGCTGGTTTTGTTGCCGGTCGAAGCAGAGTATGAATTGCCCGCCAGAATAAATCCGCCATCGCCGGTCTGCTGCAGACTATAGATGCCATCATCCTCGGTGCCGCCAAAGGATTTGTCCCACACGTTGCTGCCGTTCGCGTTGAGGCGAACGACCCAAAAGTCGTTTCCCCCTAAGTTCTGACTGGTTTTGTTGCCGCTGATCCCTGAACTGGAAAAGCCGCCGATCAGAAACCCGCCATCCGCGGTATTTTGCAGACCAAACAGCACATCTTCGCCGGTGCCGCCGAAACTGCGGTCCCAGAGTTTGTTCCCGCTCGCATCCAGACGGACCACCCAAAAGTCCCGCGCCCCCAATTTAGCGGCCGACTTGTTGCCGCTTATGGCCGAGTCCGAAGAGCCTCCGAGCACAAACCCCCCGTCTGATGTCTGTTGGAGGCTGAACAGCACATCGCTGCCGCTGCCGCCGAATGAGTAATCCCAGACCTTGTTCCCGTTTGGGTCCAGCCGCACCACCCAGAAATCCTGCCCGCCGAAATTTGCGCTGGTCTTGTTCCCGGTCGCCCCGGATGCCGATTCGCCGCCCAGGATAAACCCGCCATCCGAGGTCTGCAGCAGCGCATAGAGAGTATCGCCGTTGGTGCCGCCAAAGCTGCGCTGCCATTCAATGGGAGGC
>JAKEEH010000035.1 GCA_022616725.1 Limisphaerales bacterium
ACGATTCACGATTCAACGATTTTAACGATTTAACGATTAGACACCATGGCCAAAACCAAACTTACCGACATCATTGTTCCCTCTGTCTTCGCTCCTTACGCTTTGGAGCGCACCACTCAACTCTCCCGTGTCATCCAGACCGGTGCCATCGGCATGGACCCGGAATTTGACGCTCTGGCGTCAGGCCCCGGCAAAACCGTCGATATGCCCTTCTGGAAAGATCTCACCGGCGAGTCCGAAGTCCTCAACGACTCCGTTGAACTTGTTCCAGACAAAATCACTGCGGGCCAGGACACCGCGGCCGTCCACGATCGCGGCAAAGCCTGGGGCGCAAACATCCTTGTCAAATGGCTCGGCGGCAACGATCCCATGGCTCGCATCGCCGATCTCGTTGCCGACTGGTGGGCCCGCGATCTCCAAACCATGATGCTGAAGATTCTCGATGGCCTCTTTGACAACACCAACGGCGTGCTTCGCACCACTCATCGGCTCAACATCTATAACGATGTCGCCAGCCCGGCCGACACGGCCAAGCTCACCGGCAGTACCTTCATTGATGGCCTGCAAAAGCTGGGCGATCATTCCCTGAACCTCATCGCCGTCGCGATGCACAGCGATGTCGAAGCCTCCCTCCGCAAAGGCGACCTCATCTCCTTCCGCCCTGATAGCGAAGGCAAGCCCGCCATCGAAGTGTTTCAGGGCCGTCGCTTCTTCGTCGATGACGCGTGCCCGAAAGTTGCCGGGGCGAATTCCCCGGCCTACACCACCTACATCTTCGGCGCGGGCGCCTTTGCTTACGGCACTGGCGAGATGGATCCCGACGAGGCGGTGGAGACAGATCGCAACGCACTCGCCAGCGACAGTTACCTCGTCAATCGCAAGCGTTTCATTCTCCATCCGCGCGGAGTTCGCTGGATTGGCGCGCCGGCCGGAGCCAGTCCGACCAACGCCGAGCTCGCCACTCCAACCAATTGGAGCAAGGTTTACTCCGACAAGAACATCCGCATCGTCGCCGTCCGCCACAACGTGTAGTCCCGTCGCGCATGAATCTTGGTTATCGGCTATGAGGGCCGCATTGTCATTAACACCCTGCTTCAGCAGGGTGTTCCGACTCCCGTCGTCGTGCTCCCCCTCTCCCTCTGGGAGAGGGGGCAGGGGGTGTGGGCGTACTCAATGACCCGACTCAACGCTTTTAACGTTTCAACGATTCAACGCCCTTGCCCCTTCAACCCATCACTCTTCAACCCTTCAACTCGCGCCGCAGGCCGATTCAACGATTCAACAACCCCCATGCCCCCTTCACTTCCCATTCTCCGCCACATCCGCTTTGCGGATCAACTCGTTCCATTTGTCCATCTGGTCAGCCAGCCCCACAACCGTCACGCTGTCCGGGCCGATGTCCCGAATTCCCGGGATAGACATCGGATCATTCGTATACACAAATACATCGTACATTTTTTCGTAAAACGCCTTGGCAACCTCGCGGGGCGGGCGGTTCGACACAATGAAAACTCTCTCTCCCAAAACCCCAGCATCAATCAGGGCCTGTCGGTGGAACTCAATCCGCTTATGTCGGCGCGACCAGTATGCGTCTTGCAGTCCGGCTGGGGCATGATTATCAACAAACATAGCCAACATCCCCGACTTGTACGCTTTCAAATACTCCCTCTTATGCCACTCCACCGTCCCTCGTTTTGGTCCGGACAACTGCGAAACCAAAAACGCCGCAACGCCCACCGCCACCACCGCAATCACCGCTATGACAATCCACTTCCGCACGACCGCATACTACCCCGTTCACCTCTCGTAAACCAGCCTCCGAAACCAATGCACAACCGAATCGCGAAAAACCGACGAACGCTATCCCTTCTCCCCAGGGCTGCGGAGACGAAGTCTCTCGGGCGAAGCATGATCCAAAATTCGGACACGATGAGGGACAAACCAGTTCTTTGCGTTCTGTGCATTCCTTCGTGTCTTCGCGTCTTTGCTGTTAAAATCTTATGCCGCTAACCCTCATCAAAGAAACCGGCTCTGGCCTACCCGACGCCAATTCGTACGCCAGTGTCGCCGACGCGGATTCCTTCCATGACGGCCACCTTTATGCCACGACCTGGACCAGCGCTACGACCGCCAACAAAGAGAAGGCCCTCGTCCTCGCCACACGTCTCATCGACGCCAGCTACCAATTCAACGGTTCGAAAACCAAAGTCACTCAGGCCTTGCAGTGGCCGCGCGAGGGCGCAATCGATCCCGATCGCAAGACCCTCCAGTTCTCCGCACTGTCCAACGTTTTCGGCCCGTTCTTCGAAAGCGATCAGGTTCCCAAGGCGTTGCTCGATGCCACCTGCGAAATGGCACGCGAAGTCCTCTTCGCCGACCGCACCGACTCTCCTGACGGTGAAGGCATCCTTCAACTCAGTCTCGTCGGCGCGCTCACCGTCATTTTCGACAAGAAAGATCGCCGACCCGTCATCTCACACCTTGCCCAATCCATCCTCTCAAAACTCGGAACACTCATCCGACCAACCCAACGCGCGGCGACACTCGTGCGCGTGTAACCGCCGACGTGAGGAGGCGGCTTACTGCCGATTCAACGATTCAACGCTTTTAACGCTTTTAACGATCCCCGTCCATGAACCTCAAATCCATTACCAAATCCGCTCTGAACGCCGTCTTTAATCTCGGCCCCGACCTGATTAAAGACGCGACCTACGTCCGCCCGGTTTCCTTCTCCTCATCGACTGGTCTTACCGCAACCGCCGAGGTTACAGCTTCCGTCAAAATGCTTATCGCAACTTTCCGTCAGCCCGAACTCGGCTTCACTCTTCTCCAGCCCGAGACCGAGAAGATTCTCATTCGCGCCTCGGAATTGGCACTGATCGCCAGCCCAGCTCCGGGTGACTACCTGATTCAAACCTCTGACTCGCAACGCCGCGAAATCCTCGCCGCTGCACTCGATCGCACCTCCGAGTTCTGGACCTTTCACACCGTTCGTTCGCTCCACCAGGACTGGGGCGACCTGACATCGCACACCACCTCCGAAGACTTCGGCGACCTTACCGGCACGACCGCTTTGGAAGATTTCGGAACGCTTTCACCGATGTAACGGATTCAACGGTTTAACGATTCAACGGATCATCCCATGCCCCCATCAATTCCCACTCTCCGGCATGTCCGCTTTTCGAATGGCCTCGGCAAACCGCACCAAATCCTCCGGCAGCGCAATTATGTGAAGCATATTCGTGCTTGCCATCACCACAGTGAGAAATTCGCGATGGCAACGGTGCATTGCGGACCTATATTCGGAACTCGAACATACCTGACCGATGGAAGAGTTAGTGAGCTCGAACCCTTGTTGACTGAGCTGTCCCGACCTCAGGAGAGCAGCCCTGTGGTTCTGCAGCCGCTCGGCATCCTCAGCCGTCCAATTGAACGTGGCGGCCTTTCTTCTTGCGAATCGGTAGAGAAGTTGTTTGCCCTTATCGACGAATGTTTCCCGATTATTCAAGCGCTTCCACGCTGCCAAATACTCCCTTTTGTGATACTCGATCGACCCGCTTTTCGGTCCAGACATCTGCGAAACCACATACGCCGCAATCCCCATCGCCGCGACTGCAATCACCGCTATGAAAGCCCGCTTCCGCACAAGCGAACTCTACCTTGCCGGCCCACGGATAGCGAGTCTGACGCAAACCGGCCTCTGAATCCCATGCGCAACCGAACAGATACAAAAACGGTCGAACGCTTTTCCTTCTCCCCGGGGGAGAAGGCCAGGATGAGGGCGACCGTTCACATGCCCGCTCTCACCTGCTCACTCTCCCACTTTCACACCCACAACACTCCGCGTCTGCGGTTCAACGAATCACGATTCAACGATTTAACGATTCAACCATTTAATCCTCAACCCGGACTCCTGCTTCCCTGGATTCCTTATAAATCTTTATGAGTAAACAAATTCGACTCCGTCGCGGAACCACCGCGCAACACGCCACGTTCACCGGCGCCGAAGGCGAAGTTACCTTCGACACCACCAAACGCATTCTCGTCCTCCATGACGGCCTGACGGCCGGAGGAAAACCCCTGGAGGGCTTCGTCAAGCTCAATCCCGGCTCGCCGCTGACCTCTCAAACCATCTCGGGTCCGTTGCTTCTGACCGGGGGCGACTCGGAGAATGCCGGGCTCTCAGTCCAGAATCAGGCCAGCTTTGGCCAGGTGCTCGTCAACGCCGATGCGCAGATCAAGCGCCTTCTCCTTCTGCAAGAAGTCCTCGCGTATGCGACCAACGTGAACCTCAACTTCCAAACCTTCGGCGGCAAACGCCTTGCGCTGGCAGGCAACGTTACCTTCAGCGCTTCAGGCCATCTCTTTGGCGCATACATATTACTGCGCATCACCTGCGATGGCACTAATCGCACGCTCGGATTCCCCGCGGGCTGGAAATTTGTCGGCGCGGCAGCTCCCGCCACACTCAACGCGAATAAAACCGCAATTCTGCACCTTTACTCCTTCGGCACCACCGACGCCGATGTCGTCGCTCACTACCTCGTCGAACCCTAACCGTTTCACGCATGTGCTCTTCAGTTCTCATTAACACCTTGCTTCAGCAAGGTGGCCACACTCCCGCGCTCCGAACACTTCCCTCTCCCTTTGGGAGAGGGATTGAGGGTGAGGGACAGACTGATTTCCGTTCCGATTTAACGCTTTTAACGATTTAACCATTCAACGATCACCACACATGAAACCCCAAACCTTTCATTCCTTTCTCTCCGCCGCTTGCCTCGCTGTCATGACCTGGGTCGGTTACGAGACTGTCGAGAGCGGCAAGTCGATCGCTGCCCTTAAGACAGAACTTGCTGCACTCAACGGCACCCTTGCCAAACTCGAACGCAAACTCGACGACACCGTCCCGCGCCGTGAATACGAGTCTCGGATCTTGCAACTCCAAGCCGACCTCAAACTTTTGCTTTCCCGAATGCGCGATTTTGAATCGCACCCGAAAATCCCCACCCGTCAATGACAGTCGAACCCGGCGCAATTCTGCGCGAATGTTTCCTTGCAACGTCAGGGTCTGCAAGATTTGGGTGTCCAACCTGGAACCTTCGTGCTTAACTGCGGCGCGGTAAACACATCGGATATGCAAATCGCCACTCAACTCGCCCTGTTCCTGGATAATCGCCCGGGCACGCTCGCGCGCGTTTGCGATGCGCTGAGCGCGGCCAAAATCAATATCTACGCGATCGCCACCAGCGATACGGTTGATCACAGTGTCGTGCGCATGGTCGTGAGCGATACGCGCAAAGCCCTGCTGCTGTTCGAGGAGCATGGAACGCTGGTCGTGGAGTCGGAAGTGTTGATGATCGAAGGCGACAATAAGCCAGGCTCCCTCGCCCGCATTGCTCATAAACTGGCCGATGCGAGCGTGAATATCGAGTACGCCTATTGCGCGACCCCTCCCGATGCGCGCCGCGGCCTGCTCATCCTGCGCGTCTCCAATGCCAAAAAGGCGTTGAAAGTCCTGAATATGTGACCACGAGCGGCGTCGCGCGGTGAAATGTGAGTGCGCACCCCTTGGTGTATGAACTGAACACCCGGTGCTGGCTTTACGAGCTTGCGCAGCCCGCCGGCAAACCGAGCACCCTGGCCGAGATCCCCAACGATCAGTTCGCGTACTGGCAGCGCCTGGGGTTTACCCATATCTGGCTCATGGGCGTCTGGAGTTGCGGCCCCCCGCTAGCCAATGCGGCTTCTCACGCGCATGCGGCGCTGCCGGATTTTCGTCCTGAGGACGCCGTGCCGTCACCCTACGCGGTAACCGCTTACGACGCGGCCGCATCCCTGGGCGGCCCGGGCGGTCTGCGCGTGTTTCGAAAACGTTTGCGCGAACACGGCCTCAAGCTGATTCTCGATTTCGTCCCCAACCACACCTCCATGGCGCACCCATGGACGCGGGAACATCCCGAATTCTATGTCCGTTCGCCAGGTCCCGCGCCGGGTTGCTTCAAGAGTGGCACGACGTGGCTCGCCCATGGCAAGGACCCGTATTTTCCACCGTGGACGGATACCGCACAGCTCGATTATCGCAACAGCGCCACCCGCGAGGCCATGATCTCTGAACTGTTCGAGGCCGCGGCGGAATGCGACGGGCTTCGTTGTGACATGGCGATGCTGCTTCTCAACGATGTCTTCGCCAGGACATGGAAGGATTTCCCATCGCCACACGTAACGCCAAAGCAGGAATTCTGGTCCGACGCTGTCGCGGCGGTGCGGCGAAAATTTCCTGAATGTCTGCTTTTGGCCGAAGCTTACTGGGATGTCGAGGATCGCCTGCTCAATCTCGGGTTTGATTTTGTCTATGACAAGCGCGTCTATGATCACCTCGTAGCGCGCAATCCCTCGAGTTTGGCGACGCACCTCCGCTCCAAACCAGTGTCATTTCTCGCGCGCTCCTGCCACTTTTTGGAAAACCACGACGAGCCGCGCATAGCCTCCCTGCTCAATCCGGCCGAGCACCGCGCCGCATCCTTGCTGATCCTCGCTTTGCCGGGAATGCGCCTGCTGCACGAAGGCCAGCTCAGCGGCGCGACTGTGCGGGCGAGTGTTCATCTGCGCCGGCGGCGCCGTGAGGCTGTTAATGTTCAAATTCAAGAGTGGTATGACGCGCTCCTCAGGGCTATCAAAGAATCTCTTGTTGGCCGCGGGGAGTTTAAGGTGTTACTAGACACGCCGGAAGCAATCTTCGCGATTCGCTGGGAAAAGGATGCTTCACGATTCGACCTCGTGATCGTAAATGCGACCAGCCGCCCATCAGAATTGATGTTCCAGCCGGGTGACGGAGCATGGAGAGTGACAGACCTGCTGCCGCGGCAATCTGCGCCTCGGATCTTCGAAGGCACAATCAGCTTCGATCTACCCGGTCACGCCGCGTGTTTGTTGCGCTTTGAGCGCGTAAACCAGGATTTCGATGGTGCCGGTGGTGGGACTCGAACCCACACGGCTTTTTAAGGCCCCAGGATTTTAAGTCCTGTGCGTCTGCCATTTCGCCACACCGGCAACTTTGATTTTATTGGGATTTTTGCATATTCCACTCTATCCACTTGACAGTGTGCCACTAATTGTGCCACTGTTACCGCATGAAAGCCAATGAAACGGTAAGCAATTCCACAACTAGCGACATCACAGCCAAGCGTCATACCCGGTTAGAGTATCGCAAGGTTTTGGACGGGCGCAAGCAACCCATCCGTGGCTTGTGGCAGCGCGGAGAACGGTTTTATGCGCGTTTGAAGGTCGAGGACGCCAGCGGCAAGGCTGTGGTGCGCCGAATCCCCCTGGTAGATGAATCAGGCAACCCGTGGCGGACGGTACCCCAGGCTGTAGCGGCCCTGCGTAAGCTGGAGGTTCAGCGCGAGGACAATAAGCTGCCGACGTTCGGCCAGACTCCGAAATTCTCGGACTACGTTGAAAGTTACTTCGATTACTACAAGCAGGTGAAGGATGCGAAGCGGGCTTCAACGCTTCTGCGCGAACGCGGACCGCTTAAAGAGTGGAAGAAGCACCTGGACGGGATCCGGCTGCATCGGATCAAAAAGGCGCACGTCAACTCGTTCATTGCCAAGCGGCAAGCAATAGGCATGTCGGCTCGGACCGTAAATCTTGACGTGATTGCGCTTCGTAACGTGCTCAAGAAAGCGATTGACGACGGATATCTGACGACGCTGCCAACTCAGAACTTGCGACCGCTCAAAACCACGACAAAAAAGCGCGACCTTGTGACGATGTCGCAAATCAATTTGCTTTGTGAGAAAGCGGTGGGGGTTTCACAAAATGGCCAGCAGTTTTCGGATTACGTTCGGCTAATGGCTTACTGCGGTTCGCGCCGTGATGAAACACTTCGACTGAAATGGTCTGATGTGGACTGGCAAAACAAGCAGCTTGTGATTGGCTCGGATGGACTGGCCAAAAACCACAAACCCCGGCGTGTCGATTTCAACCCGACGCTGGAAATCCACTTGCGAGAAATGGCGAGCCGTCGTGCTCCTGATTCCGAATGGATGTTTCCAAGTCCGCAACGTGGCGACAAAGACATTCACGCCAAGACGTTCCGCGAATCGCTGACGCTGGCGAGGAACGCGGCTGACCTGCCCCGGTTGGGTTTCCATGACTGCCGACACCATTTCATTTCGCTGTGTGTAATGAGCGGCATCGATTATATGACGATTGCTGAATGGGTCGGACATCAGGATGGGGGGATATTGATCGGCAAGGTTTACGGGCACTTGGCTGGAAGCCACAAAAAGCAGCAGGCGCAGAAAGTAAACTTTCAGCCGGTTCTGCTAGATCAAGCAGCCGAGTGACGGCGTACGAGTGAGGGGGCGCTTGAGAGTGGCCTGGTCCGAAGGAATCTACTTCGATGGCAGATGGTAGTGGCGGTGCCCACCGGGAGGGGGGATTCTGGATTCAACTGAGGGAGGTTACCACCTCGGCGCTGTCGTGAGACTAAGGGGGGAGGCGGTCTGCGCGTATCCTGAAAAACCTTGCTGTGGTCAGATTCGTGTAAACTCCATTAGTTGCACTTGCCCAGTTGACCAAGTCAGTGCTGCTTTCCAATGTCACCTGTGCGCCGCCGGTTCCCGCTGGAATGGTGATCGCCTTGTCAGCCGGGAATGCTTCCGGGCTGATTGCGAAGGTACTGAATGCTTTGCCATCTGTTCCGGGGATTTGGCGCAACGAAATAGTAGCGGGACCTCGGATTGTTAGCGGGCCTCTGTAACCACGGTCATTAGGGCGCAGATAAAATCCTTCGATTAAGTGAGTGCGGTTCGTCAACTGCACTTCCAAAAGAACTCCGGTAGAATCGTCTGGCCACTCTTTTTCGACGAAAGATTTCAGGTCTGCTACCTGTGTGGCGTCAATCGAAACAGAGTCGCTGGTTTGAGTGTCTCCAACACTCAGCGTCACTACGGCACCGAGCGCCCGGAAACAAATGAGATGAAAAACGGCAAAGAACACGAGAGTGGTTTTCATGGCTGTTGAACATTTTATGTCGCTCCCGGGGGCGGAACAAGCTGGAAATCAGGCTGGTCGCAAGCACATTACCGATGTGCGTTCCGGGTGGTGGGGGCGGACAGTGAATCGACGGATTTAGTCAGCGAGAAATGAAAGCTATTCTTTCTCCAGTCCGTCCCCACGGGGTCCTGGGGTAAGGGGACTTTGTAACGCAACTGACGGAGGTTGCCAGTGGGCAGGCTTTTCGCGCCGGTAAAAATGGTAACAGCACCCCACCAAAGCGGCAAAGCCGATCATGGTTGATAGTGTGTTCACCCAATCGAAACCGTCGGTCCGGGTCGTACGTGCCAAGGTGAACATGATGAAAGCTCCCATGATTACGGACAGAACAAGCGCGACAGGAAAACGCCGGGTTGGTGCAGTGGCGGCCCCGGCGCAAACAAACACTGCGGGCTCCACTAAACTGCGTAGGAGGAGCAGCTTGAACGCGGGGTCTGGATAATCAGAAAACTCAGCGTCCCAATCGCGTGACACAAACCCAAAGACCACCGCCATACCAAGAGCAGCAGCAAAATAGGCTGCTGTAGCGGCGGGAATTACTAAAATCCAACGCAGGTAACCGATGCTCATCTTGGTATCCGCCACTGTCGCGGCATCGTAGAACTTCGGCAACGACAGTCAACCAATGGCTTGAACCGCTGGGTTTTGTAGCTGATAGTGACGCAAATGGATTTAACAATACCCGCCAATGGCACGAAGCGAATACGACCCGGACGCCGACAGTCGCTTAAGGACTGCCTTGCGCTGCAACAACTTATGATCAAACTCACCTTGAGATTGGGCGAAGAATGTAGCGAGAAAGAGGCTGAGTTACATGCGCGAATAGCCGGTGCCGCAGCTCAAGCTGTGAAGGGCTGGGATGCGCTGGAAGATCGCAAGCGCATTTTACGTGGCCGCCCATTACCGGGATCATTCCGTCCTCAGCCTCCGAAAGCCAAGGGTAAAAAGACAGGACCGAACCTGGCGGAGCCGGAGTAAACAAGTGAGGACTGGGGGCCACACAAGGGTTGCAAGAGGAACCATGACCGCCGATTACTTCCAAGCCATGAAGTTGGGGCGCGTCATTCAAGAAAAGCACAGTATGTCTCAGAAGAACATCACAATCCTCGCGGTCCTCGGCTGGCTCATCGTGTCTGTTAGCGGCGAGTCCGCCACGTTCGATTTGGGAGCAGCAAACTCACAAAAGTACGACGCTGGCCTTTTTGTTGGCGGCGCACGGTTGAGCATTTCGGCGACCGGTATTGTTGCAATCGCACCGGGTTTCCTCACCTACCCTGATGGTTCACTCGCGGCTCCGGTTCCGCCTCCCTTTGCACACTATAGTTACGCCAATCCCGGAGCGAGCGGCTACCCGACGACTTTCGATGGTGATGGCACTAACCATTTTCCAGGCGGCGGCTTGAATTACGCGGCGAATGAGGACCCTTCCTTCCGATGGCCGGTTGCCGGAAGGCAAACTACCGACACTACAGACTCGGCTACAATACGCTTTGGTGCAGTCGTCGGCACGTTCAAGGACACACCAGTGCGCCAGAATTGGTTTACGGTCGGCTACGGAACGACGGTTACAGTGCCGCATGGCGGTGCCCATTTGTATTTGCTCATCAACGAGTCAAGCTACGTTGACAACCAGCAAGCCTATTCTGTAACGGTGGATGTTGTTGCTGAGCCGAGCGAGAATCTTCTAACTAACGGGGATTTCGAGGAAGGCAACACAGGCTTCACGAGCGACTACGCGTTCGGGCGAACAGACTCCGGCGAGGGCAACTACGACATCGTCGGCAATCCTAGAGACAGTCACAGCGGAGGCGAATCTTTCACCGACCATACAAGCGGCGCGGGCTTGATGCTCGTCGCCAATGGAGCGGCGGACACAAATCAAGTAGTCTGGAGACAGTCGGTCGCCGTCAGCACTAACACGACCTACGAGTTTACCGGTTGGGCTGCCTCTTGGTCGAAGGATTCCGACCCCAACCCTCCGAGATTTCAGGTTAGAATCAACGGCAGAGCAGTTGGCTCGGCGTTCCAGCTCTCCAGTCAATCAGCCCAATGGCAGAGCTTCAGCACTCGCTGGAGTTCAAGAACCTCCGTGGTCGCCGTGATCGAGCTTCGCTTGGAGACGGCAGAGGGCTTCGGAAATGACCCGGCCTTCGATGATCTTCAGTTCACCATCTTCCTGCCACGCACGACAATTCGCGTGGCCAGCGTCGAGATTTGCTGGCCGTCTGTGTCCGGGGCTATGTATCAGGTCGAGTACGAGTCGGAGGTGACAGGTCACATTTGGACGGCGCTGGGCGCAGTAGTTGAGGGCACAGGAACCACCAATTGCGTAATCGACGCAGTGACGATGCCACGCAGACTCTACCGAGTGCGAGACGTTCCATGAATCACCCCAGCCGCAACCGTATTACCGCTGCGCCTATATATAGG
Organism: Limisphaerales bacterium; assembly: GCA_022616725.1. GTDB lineage: Bacteria > Verrucomicrobiota > Verrucomicrobiia > Limisphaerales > JAKEEH01 > JAKEEH01. The sequence continues at coordinate 11,494 of JAKEEH010000035.1, forward strand.
CGCATACGGTTATACGGTAGTGCGGAAATACGGTTCCAAATACGGTAAAATACGGTTATACGGTTCTTTGCTCTAAGCGGCGCGTTCATAGAGGTTTGCGACGGTTTTCCGAACCGTATTCAACTTAAGGTAGTCCTTGATGCGTTTTTCGGCGGCGTCTTTTTTGACCCCAATACGGTTCTTGATCTGGTCGCGCAGGTCGCTCCAGCGCATGGCAGGGCGGTCGGCGAACACCCTTTCCACTTCATCGGCGAATTGCTCGCGCTGCTCAGCTAGGCGCTGGTCGGCTTCGCATTGGCAACTGACATGCATGCCGTGTTCGTTACTCCAGCGGAAGCGCGGGCCGAAGTCTTTAAGGATCGGTGCGCGGCGTTGTTTCTCGCTCCAGACGGTTGTTATCTCACCGCTTTTCTCCAGCTTCAGGTTCGTTTCACTTTTGCGCTCAAGCTGGCTGCCCAGGTGGCCGCGTGTCTTATTATCGCTGCCTGGGTTCAAATGAATGACGCCGATAATGCACGTGTTGTAGCGGATCGCCAGCGCATGCAGTTCGGCCACGAACGGGTTGCATTCCTTCTGGTCATTAACATCGCTGACGAGATCGCCAACGCCATCTATCAGGACGCTGTGAATGCCGCCGAAACGTTCCCTCGCTTGTTCCAGTCCACGGTAAAACAATTGTCGGCACTCGACGTGCGTTCTGCCGGTCAGACAATAGGACAGCAACCACTCAGGCTCACGGGCCAAGCCTGCGCGATGTGTGGCGCGGCGGACCTGCTGCCAATGATCGGGCGGCGGCTGCTCGGTATCAAAGTGCAACAGGGGCAAGCCGTGCGGATTTTCGGCGACGAGAGAAAACGTGTCGCGGTCAGTGGCGCGGCCTGCCATAACTGCCGCTTTCATTGCACCGATCAAAGCAGACTTCCCGGCCTTTACTGCGGCGGTGATGGCGCTCAGGTTTCCGGCTGTGCAAATCGGTATAGTTTGAATGCTATAGCGCACCTCGGCGGGCGGCGGTTCTGCATCGGGATTGAAACGGCATTCCAGCAAGGTTTTATCCAGTTTGTCGCTCTTATCATTGATAGCCTTGGCGATGCCGCCGAAGGCTTCGCTGGCGTGAGCACACGCATCATCCGTGGCAATGCGCGGGTCCAGTAAATCGGCTTGAAATTTTCCTGCCGCCTCGTAAGCCAGCCTCCGCTTGGCCAGCCGGTTTAGCTTGCCAACGTAGTTATCAAACTCGAATGGCAGCGCCCGCTTGCGCATCTGCTCCAACAGTTGCGACGCGGCCACAATCGGCATTTGGTCGCTGGTTTCGATTACCCTGGTCAGGAGAAGTTCCTGCTCCGGTTTTTCGCCGTTTGAAATTATGCTCTCCAGTGCGTTGAACACGACCTTGTGGCGCTCATCGTAAAACATTGCTCGGCGCAATTGCTTGAATCGTTCCGGGGCCGCTTCCGACTCGTACAAGATCACGCCTAATGCGCTCTGTTCGGTCCGCTCGCAGTGAAGCGCGGCTACGTCGTCACCATTGTTTGCTGTGGTCATCGTGTGCCTTTCGCTTTTGGATGGCCGCTTCAATCTCTTTCATAACGGCGGGCAGGATTTCGCTGACGTGCCGCACACGGTCAGCGCGTCTAGGGGATGATCGAATCTTGGAGCCGCTAGTTTTGGCTTGCGGCGGAAGTGGTGAGGGTTTATCCCTTGGCATAGGGTTCGCTTGATTGGGCGGACTTGTTCATCAATTCGTACCGGCGAGGTGTAAAAGCCTCGCCGTTTGGTTTAGGCAACCTTGGCAGCGGCACCGGAAGGCCGACGCGCAAACTCGCCAGCAGCGGCGCGCCGCTCAAATTGTTCGATGTCTTGTCGGGTTACATACGGCCGGCCAGAAATGTTGAGTGGATGAATCCAGCCATTTTGGGCCCATCGCCAGCCGGTTGTGTCGCTGCGGCCAATCTGCTTGAGCCATGCTGAAAGGGCGATTGGTCCGGGCATCCCATGAATTGAAACGTCTTTTAACTTCATGGCGTTTAATTTCCTGCCCGGTAATTGCAAATCACCTGGAGAAAACCTCGGAAACTTTTCCGCCGACAAAAATCTATTTGAGCGGAATGAGACGGGGGGGATTGATTGCAACCCCCCAGCAAAGTGGTCTTGGCGAGTAGTAAAGGTTCAGATCACGACGCGCATCCGCAATCGTTTTGTTGTCGTAAGACTTGTTACCCGATCGGGGGTAATTTTCGTTGAGAAACCGCCCTATGCCATCCTTGGTCGAAGCCCATAAACACCCCGGAACCCACAACAGTAACAGTTGATACTTCAATCGCCGGTCGCCGATGTCTTTGGTTCGCTTACGCTGCTTTTGTTTAGCGATTTCCATGAAGTAAGTGTCGTCTCCAATTAATGCTGCGACATGCATTTCATCGGAAAACATCTTGTACGTTTCAATATCTTCAGCCTCAGGACCGCGCATCGCTAGTCGGAAAAGCGCGGCCTGCTGGAGTATTTCCTGTCGCGTTTGTTCGATTAACCACGATTCTTTTTCCGCTTCCGCACAGGGCAGCTTCGACCAAGCTTTGTCTGGCACCTGTGACAGGTCGATTGGCCGGTCTTTCAACAGCTCACGAAGTTTGGCCGACCCCGCTTGATCAACCCATTTCCAGTAGGCATGGTGCCAACTGTCGCAAGCGCGCTCAAACCCATCCCACGTTTGACTCTTTACAAAGATATCTTTGATTCCAAGTGATTTGACTGTCCTCTCGATCATGAGACGACTGCGATAATGCCTTACCCTGGCGGTCAAATGCTGGTCGGATTGATTCTCGCTTAGCATCCATTTGGAATGATGACGACACGGTGAAATCGTGTGCAACGCCAAAAGGCGTTATGTAAACAAGACTACCTAACGCCTCGTTGACTGTGCCACTAATTGTGCCACTAGCCCGGCACTGGGGGGGAACACCGATTTAGTATGTGGAATCTGAGTTTAAGCCAATCTTTACAGGGCTGTTCTCGTTGTTCATGAAGTCGTGAGAAATCCTATGAAACAACCAAAGGCGGAATTTTAAGTCCTGTGCGTCTGCCATTTCGCCACACCGGCGGGGTTGGCGCCATGCGCCTCCGCCGCAGCTACCGCGGCGGCTTACCGTCGTACCAGCCTCTCGAAGTTGGACCAGAATGTTACCGTAAGTCCTCTCTCCCGCAAGGCCGCGTCTGGAATCAGGACGGTTTCGTCACAGCCAGCTGAGCGGGAAGCGGAGCCGTTCGGGTCTGTCGCGTCTTGCCAGGTCGCTGGGAGCGTTAAAGTTAATCCAGTGCCTTCCGATACTTAGATTAATGCAATTTGCTCCTGCGAATCACGGGTCTCGCGAAACGGAACTCGCCCGCTCGATCGAACGCGTGCTCCGGGAACGTTTTGGCTGTGCGGTGAGCCTCATTGCCTCTCACCCCCTGCGCATTACGGTCAATGTCCATACGACGCACCTGACGGTCTATACGTTTTCGCTGATCCGAGCTGCCTCAGCAAGTCGAGTCTATTCCTGGCTCAGCCCGGTCCAGCCAGCTCACGGAAAATCGCCCATTATCGTGACGGTGCAGCAAACGGCGACGGCCAATTCCGCTGCCGCTGCCTTGCGCAACTTTTATTCGTTTCCGGCCACGTCAGTTGCCGCAGCAAAGCTTCACTAAGTGGCGCGCTGAATCCCAAACGGCAAACAATGAGAAATCCGAAGCTCGACTGACGAATTTCGGGCTTCGGAATTGGGGCTTCCTTCGGAGTTCGGAATTCGCGCTTCCTCATTCTTTAACCTATCAAACTGCAATCACAGCGTCGGGCAGTTCGCGGCGGATTTCGTCCACCCGATAGCCAAAGCCATTTCCTCGAATGGAACTCAGGTCCACTTGGCCGGCGCGACGTTGGTGAAGACCCGGATGGACAGCCGCCTCCACGCCTGAAGCTTCGGGGTAGAATTGCATCGCGTTCGTCTCGACACCCATGATCGTCCCAACGTGGGCCGCGAGTAGAACATGCGGAACTTGGGCCAGCATGGGGTTTGTCAGGTCCTGCACCATCAACGTCATGCCGTGCGCGCGGGCCCAGCAGCAGGAGAGCAGCGCGCCGCTTTGAGTCTTGCACGTTTTGAGCGCCACCCCCGTCCAGCCAAGGTCGCGCCCGATGCGCACGTGTCTCCAGTCGTGCGCGCTCTCGTCAAGGAAAAGCGGTTTGCGCGCGCTGACGCTGCGAACGTCAATCGGATGCTGCTCCAGTTCATACGGAAACGGTTGCTCGACGTAGAGGATCATTCCGTAGGCGCGGGGATGTTCGTCGCGCAAGCGGTCCAGCATTTCATTTACGTAGGCCGGTTCCGTGACGGTGCAATTGAAGTCGGCGCTCAGCCAGTCCACGGCGTGCCGCTGCGCAATCTCAGCGACGCGGACGATACGATCGTAGTCCCATTCCGCGTCGTTGCCGCGCAATTTGATTTTCAGGCACGTCAACCCGTCGCGGCGAATCCAGTCCTCGAGCAAGACGGGATGCCCGTCATTGGGCTCGTTGCCGGTTAACTCCGAAGGCTCGAGCAGATCCAGCCCGCCTACGAGATGCCACGCCGGAAGATGAGTGGGAGGGGACTGTGCCAGAAAATCCTGCGGATATGTTCCACGAAACGACCCATCGGTCCCCGGCGCCGGTTGCAGCCAGTAAGACAAGTCGCGATTCATGAACTCACCGTTGTAGGTTCGGTAAGTAGAGAGACCGTTCACTTTCCCGTAGGCATCGTGAATCGCGAGATCGAACACCGAGCAACAGACCAACGCCGCCAGCCACGGCACTTGGGGTGCCGGTTCGCGTTGGGCGTTGAATGCCCGCAGCGCCTTTGGAAGCACATGATCAAGAAAGTCGTTGCCCAGCTCCATCGCGTGCCCCCAGTCGCGGAACCCCGCCCACTCGCGAACCAGCCTGGCGCAGAAGCTCTTGAGCGCCTCATGCCGGGGTTCAAACCCGGTTTGGCTCGGCCACACCCATTGCACGCTCAATGGAGTTTCGCCCCAGCCCTCCGCCGTCTGCCCGGACCTGTTCGCGACCGTCACGCACGCCCGGGCGACCGTGACTTTGGTCACTGTTTCGACACCAAATTTCAGCGGCAGCCGCGTTGTCACCGGCAGAAAATAGAGGCGCGCGCCCACAATCGTCACGTCCGTGCTCCTGGTCATGCAAACAAACTGGCACGATGCGATGGTATGCTCAACGATGAAAGCGGTTGCGTTCGCTGGAGCCATGGAGCCATTTACGCCATTTACAAGCGGGGTCACGCAATGCTAAATGGTCCCGAAAGGGATACTGCATGATCGCGACACAAATTCGGCAAAAGGACGCGCTGTTTTACTTCGCTTCGTATCCGTCGGAACGGCTGCTCACGCGGGTGCGCTTTATCAGCCGGTTCTACGATGAAGAGGGCGGCGCGATTAAACCCGAGGAAGTGCCAGCCGACGATGACGTAGCGCACTTTATTGCCCGCATCGAGCGCAGCGATAAGGCCTTTCAACGCGAACTGTCGCGGACGAAGGTGCGTTCGATACGCAACTTTTATGAAACGGCCATCACGCAACCACCCATCCCCGGCACGGTGCTGTTGTTCACGCCGCAAAAACTGCGGTTTGATCCGCTGGATGGAGACCGCAACGTCGGGCGATTGCAGGAGCCGGAAGAAAAATTCCTCATCATCGACGGGCAGCATCGATTGGCCGCGTTGCAATTCTATGAACGCACCCATCCCGAGGAGGCCAAGAACATCCAGGTGCCATGCGTGATATTCGACGGGCGCAGCGAGGATTTCGCCACCGAGATGTTCGTGATCATCAACTCGACCCCTACCCGCATCAACAAGAGCCATCTGATTGACCTTTACGAGCGGGTCTCGTGGGCCGAACCGGACCGGCGATTCGCGGCGCACATCGTCGAAATGTTATACAGTGAAGGCGACAGCCCCTTGCGCTATCGCATCAATCGTCTCGGAGGCCGCAGCAAACAGGAAAAATGGATTCTCCAGGCGGAGCTATACAACGAGATCCACCGCTGGGTGAAGCAGGTATGGTCGAAGATTGAAAAGGAAGGCACCGACAAGCGCGCCGCGGCTCGCTACTATGCCATGGTGCGCGACTTCCTCAAAGCGGCATCCCAGGTCTGGGGCGAAGCCTGGGGCGATGCGGATTATATGGTAACAAAACCGGTGACGATCAAAGCGATGATTCGCGTTTGCGCCGATTTGGCAACGGAGGACGCACAACCCGACGAGAATCGCGTCGAACGCTGGCGTGGACGGCTGAGTCCCTGGACTGAACAGATGCGGGCCTTCCGCAACGACGGCTTTTACGAACGCTTTCCGGCCCGCGGCCAGGTCGAACGCGTCGCCCGGATTCACCGCGAGTTGGCCCGATTCGCGTCAGTTCAACCGCGAAAGAAAGACAGATGATTCGTCATTTCCGCTGCCCTTTTGAAATTGCCGCCGCGCCGCTGCCCCCGTAATGTCTATGCGGTAAAGTGGAAAAATTGTTGCTGATCGACGACGAAGCCGATGTCCAATACTCGTTCCGCCGCATTTTCGATTCGCCGGAAATCGAGCTGATCGCCGCTGCCAGCGGCGAGGAAGGACTGGAACTGATCCCCCGCGTTAAGCCCGACCTCGTGATCATGGATGTGCGTATGGGCGGCATCACCGGCTTGGAAACCCTGCGCCGACTCCGGCAAAGCGATGCCCGCCTGCCCGTCATCATGATGACCGCCTACGGGACCACCCAGACGGCCATCGAAGCCATGAAGCTCGGCGCTTACGATTACCTGCTCAAGCCGTTTGACGTGCCCAAGCTCAAGCAAATCGTCCTCGGCGCCCTCAAGGCCGCGCGCGCCATGAAGCAGGTAGTCTCCTACGAACCCCTCCTGGAAACCGAGGATTACGACCTCGGGATCGTCGGCCGCAGCGAAGCGATGCAAAATGTTTTCAAGCTCATCGGCCAGCTTTCCGCTTCCAATGCGACCGCCTTGATCACGGGCGAGAGCGGCACTGGCAAGGAGCTCGTCGCGCGCGCCATTTATCATCACAGCGAGCGGGCGGAACAACCCTTCCTGGCGATCAATTGCGCCGCCATACCCGAACAACTGCTCGAAAGCGAACTGTTCGGCCACGAGCGGGGCGCGTTTACGGGCGCGACGGCGCAGCGGATCGGGAAATTCGAGCAGTGCAATCATGGCACAATTTTCCTTGATGAAATCGGCGACATGACGCCCGCCACGCAAACGAAAATTCTACGCGTGCTCCAATCCGGGGCTTTCGAGCGGGTCGGCGGCAATCAGCCCGTGCGAGTCGATGTGCGCGTGATCGCCGCTACCAACAAGCCGCTGGAGCAGGCCGTCGCCAGCAAACAATTCCGCGAAGACCTGTTCTATCGCCTGAACGTCGTCCGCATTCAGCTTCCGCCGCTGCGCGAGCGGCGCGACGATATTCGGCTACTGGTCAACTACTTCCTTAAAAAGCTTTCCCCCAAGCCCAATTCGATTTCGTCGGATGCTCTGCGCGCGCTCGAGCAATATCACTGGCCCGGCAACGTGCGCGAGCTCGAGAACGTCATCCAGCGGGCGCTGGTCGTGGCCAAGGGCGAGGCGATCCTGCCCGGCGACCTGCCGCCGGAGGTCTTTGCCCCGCCTGGCATCGTCGTGTCGCCGGGCGCGGCTGCGCCGCCGCAAGGCGATGGGGCCGATAACGAGGCGCTGGCCCTTGCCCAGGGGCTGTTTCGATGGGCCCGCAAGGACACCAAGCTCAAAGTAATCCCGGCGGTCGAACGTGAACTGATCATTGAGGCCCTTCGCGAGACACAGGGGAACCAGGTCCAGGCCGCCAAAATCCTCGGCATCACGCGCGCGACGCTGCGCAAACGCGTCGATAAGTTCAAGATCAAGCAGGCTTTGGATATCCGCTAATCCGAGAGGTGCGACACTAGACTTGGCCGATCTCTATCTCCCGGCTGCTCACTTTTTTACCGGCTCACCTGCGTCGCCAACCTTCTTCGTCGCCTTAAGCTCCCGCTCCAGCAAAAATGAGTACTTGGCAAAGACGTCCACCCATTTTACAAACGAGATTAACCACCCGCGCCAGCCGTCCCGAAAGCCCTGTTTGAATATCAGGTGTTTGAAAAGCGCGATCCAGGGAGAGAAAAGCCAGTGATACCAATGGAACCGCCGTCCCTGCCGGGTGTATGAATTGGCCATGATGCGTGCGTAACGAATCGTCTTTTCAAGGTGATCGCTCAGGTCGCGGAACGAGTAATGAAGCAAGTCACCGCGGAGCCGTTCGGTTGCTCCCGCGACCTCCAGATAATCGTGCGGGTTCAGCCCGGTCCATGATGCGCTCTGTCGGCGCACCAATCGCAGGCGCCACTCCGGGTACCACGCGTGCCAAATCCATTCCCCCAGGTAAAACGTGCGTCGGTTAAACCAATAGCCGTTCGCCGGTGGATCCCCCTTGGCGAACAACGCCTGGATCGAATCCCTTAACTCCGGGCTCAAAACTTCATCTGCATCGAGAGCCAGCACCCAGAGCTGTGAACACCGCCGCAGTGCATTATTTTTCTGCTCCACGTAACCCGGCCACGGGTGCGTTTCGAAAACTGCCTTGAAACGCCGAGCGATCTCTTCCGTGCGGTCGGTCGATCCTGAATCGATCACGACAATCTCGGCGGCAAATCCGGAGATGCTTTCAAGGCACCGGGCCAGGTTCTCCTCCTCGTCTTTCGTGATCACCGCAACCGAAATGGGGAGAGGTGTGCGCATTTAATGGTCATTGCCGATTGCCAATTTGCGATTTGCGATTTCGCCAATCCTCAATCCGCAATCGTCAATCGTCAATGATAAGTCCGAAGGCCGAAGGAAAACCGAATGGCCAAGTCCGAACTCGGTGTTCGGGCTTGGGGCTTCCTTTCGGGCGTCGCCCTTCGACCTTCGGACTTCTCAGCGGGGGCCTTTGTTATCGACATGTCCGCCGGGAGTCGTGCATCCTCTGCCCAGCCAACCTGCCTATGAGAAGTCTGATTTTGGGTGTGGATAGCGGCACGCAATCGACGAAAGTACTCGTCGTTGATGCGCGTGACGGCAAAATGCTTGCCTCAGGTACCCAGGCCTACGATCTCATCCCTAACCTGCCGCCGGGCGCGAAGGAACAACACCCGCACACTTGGCGCGACGCCACCGCCGCTGCCATCCGTCAGGCCTTGCGCCAGGCTCGGGCGAGCGGGTCTGAAGTCAAAGCCATCGGCGTCAGCGGCCAACAGCATGGCTTTGTTCCACTTGACAAGGATGGCCAGGTCATCCGCCCCGCCAAACTTTGGTGCGACACCTCGACCTCCGCCGAGTGCGCCGAAATCACCGAACAACTCGGCGGCCCCAAGGCGGCCATTCGAGCCTTGGGTAATTCCGTGCTTCCGGGGTTTACGGCCTCGAAAGTCCTTTGGCTGAAAAGGCACGAGCCGAAGAACTATAAACAGCTTGCCACCGTCCTCCTGCCGCACGATTACCTGAATTTCTGGCTGACGGGGCGCAAGACGATGGAGTATGGTGACGCCAGCGGCACCGCCTTGATGGACGTCAGAAAGCGCAAGTGGTCCTCTGCCGCCGTGAATGCCATTGATGCGGAGTTGGCTGCGAAACTTCCTGCGATCCAGTCGAGCGATTTGCCGGCCGGCCGACTCCAGGCTGCGACCGCGCGTTCCCTCGACCTGACGACCGACGTGCTCGTCAGCGCCGGCGGAGGCGACAACATGATGGGCGCCATCGGGACTGGCAACACTCGTGAAGGCGTTATTACCGCCAGCTTCGGCACCAGCGGCACCATTTACGCCTGCGCCGAAAAACCGGTCATCGATCCCCAGGGTGAGATCGCAGCGTTCTGCGATTCGACCAATCGGTGGCTCCCGCTCCTCTGCACGATGAACGTCACGGTCGCCACCGAACTGATGCGCAACTACCTGGGCTGGACCCACGAGCGTTTCTCCGCCGCCATCGCCCGGGTACCCGCTGGCGCGGGCGGCCTGCTTCTGTTGCCTTACCTCGAGGGCGAACGCACTCCGAACGTGCCTGACGGCACTGGCGTATTTCTCGGTGTGAACCAGCGCACTTGGAGCGCGGAACACTTCGCGCGCGCTGCCATGGAAGGCGTGACCCTCGGAATGAACTATGGCCTGCGCCGCCTCACGGAACTCGGCGTCAAGCCGACTCAGATTCGCGCCACCGGCGGCGGCGCAAAATCCAAAACCTGGCGGCAAATCATGGCCGACGTGTTCAATGCGCAGGTCGTCACTCTCAAGGTTGGCGAAGGCGCGGCTTATGGCGCCGCATTGCAAGCGCTCTGGTGCCTGCGCCGTCACCAGGGCGAGAAAATCACTATCCAGGAACTGACCGACAGTTTCGTGGAACTAAACCCGACCGAAACCGCCGATCCCGATCCCAAAAACGTCGCCGTCTATCAGGAACTTCAGGAACTCCAGAATGACACTTCCGCCGCCCTGCGCGATGTCTTCCAAAAACATCGCCGTTTCGTTCTACGGTAAAGTCCGGTATTCAAAGCCGTCGAAGTAGCGCCCGCCCCGAATTACGTTCGGTTTTTCGATGCGTTCGACTGGTGAAACCGGACCCATTTCTCGAAACCGACGATGGCGTACGTTGCAATCGCAATGGCGAGCACCCGCAGCCAGCTTTCAATGCCGAGCGGCGCCGAACCAAACAGGCGATTCATCACCGGGCTGTAGGTGAACAGAAGCTGTCCGGCAAGCATCGCGGCGACTCCGGCGAGCAGCCAGCGATTGGAGAACACGCCCACGGCGAACATCGAGCGGGTCAAGGAACGGCAGTTCAGCAGGTAAAACGCTTCGACCATCACGACCAGGTTGACCACCACCGTCCGGGCTTCGGCGAGGGAAGAGCCCTCGGCCTGAAGTTCCCAAAGGAACAAACCGAGCCCGCCCGCCGCCATCAGCAGCGAAACGAGTCCGCTGCGCATGAAAAGCGGAAACGTGAGAATAGGCTGACGCGGATTCCGCGGGGGTCGGTTCATCAACCCGGATTCTCTCGGCTCGAACGCCAGCGTGAGACCGAAGAACGTTTCCGTGAGATTAACCCACAGCAGTTGCAGCGGCAATGCCGGCAACGGCACACCCATGAACACCGCCACCAGCAGGATGATCGCCTCTCCGGCGTTCGTGGGCAGGGTCCAGACGATGAACTTCGTCAGGTTGTCGAACACAGCGCGACCCTCTTCGACCGCCGCCTCGATCGACGCGAAGTTGTCGTCGGCCAGGACAATGTCCGCCGCGCCCTTGGCCACGTCGGTTCCGGCAATTCCCATCGCAATACCGATGTCCGCCTGCTTCAGCGCCGGCGCGTCGTTCACACCGTCGCCAGTCATCGCCGCGATTTCCCCGCGGGCTTGCAGCGCCTTCACCAGGCGCAGCTTCTGCTCGGGCGCCACCCGCGCGAACACGCTGGCGCTGCTCACTACATCTGGCAGGCCGGTCTCCGCCACCCGTTCCAGCTCGCGCCCGGTCAAGATCTTCAGTTCACCGTCGGTGCGCGAACCAGGCTTCAATGGCGGCCCCAAGCCGACTTGCCTTGCAATCGCCCCCGCGGTCAGGGCGTGATCGCCAGTGATCATCTTCACCGCTATCCCCGCTTCACGGCAGCGCCGCACGGCTGAGATCGCCTCAGGCCGCGCTGGATCCATCATCCCCTGCAGGCCAAGGAACGTCAGGCCGCTCGCGACGTGCTCATGTGCAAGTCGATGATGGTCCTTCGCGGTGTGCCGCCGCGCAAACGCCAGCACCCGCAACCCGCGCGCCGCCATCGCTTCTGCCGCCTCTCGCACCTGCTGTTTGTGGGGCGCCACCAGGTCCCCCGTCGCGCTCAATGCATCTGTGCAGCGCTCCAACAACCGCTCCAGCGAACCCTTTTTGTAAATCACTCGCTCGGCTCGCCCGTGGATGCCGTGCAGCGTCGCCATATATTGCTGTTCAGCCTCGAAAGGAATCACGTCCAGCCGCGGATGCGCTCCGGCCACCTCGCCGCCGACCAGGCCCCCCTTTCTCGCCGCAACAAGCAACGCCGCTTCCGTCGGATCACCTTGCACGATGACTCGGCCGTTCTGCTTGCTTAACTGGGAATCGTTGCAGAGCAACCCCGCTTTCAGGCATTCGTGCAACGCCGCGTTGCTCTCATACGGTGGCGCCCGATGCTTTGCGTGCCTGTGCCCATGCTCTGCGGCGGGCCGGATTTCTCCCGGCGCTTCATAACCGGTCCCCGTCACCTCAAAAAGCTCTCCGCCCGCGAAAATCTCGCGCACGGTCATTTGGTTCTCAGTCAGCGTGCCGGTTTTGTCCGAGCAAATCACCGTAGTACTCCCGAGCGCTTCAACGGCGGGAAGCTTGCGAATGATCGCGTGCCGCCGGGCCATTCGTCCGACGCCGATCGCCAGCGTGATCGTCACCGCCGCAGGCAACCCTTCAGGTATTGCGCCGACCGCCAGCGCCACCGCCGCCATGAACATTTCCAGCGCAGGTTTGCCCCGCAGCATGCCAACCGCAAACATCAGGACCGCTACCGCCAGGATCAGCCACAGCAACAGTTTGCTGAACACAGCGATCTTGCGCGTCAAAGGCGTGCTAACATCGATCGCATCGGAAATCAGCCATGCAATTCGGCCCGTTTCAGTTCCATCCCCGGTCGCCCAAACCACGCCTTCTCCATGCCCCGCCGTGACGTGCGTTCCGGCAAACGCCAGGTTCCGCCGGTCCGCCAGTACGGTGTCGATCGCGATCGAGTCCGCATGCTTGTGGACCGGCACCGATTCGCCGGTGAGCGCTGACTCGTCCACCTGCAGATTGCGCACATAGAAGAGCCGCAAATCCGCCGGCACACGGTCTCCTGCCGCCAGTAACACGACATCCCCGGGAACAAGTCTCGCCGACGGAACCCGCTTCTTCCTGCCATCGCGCCGGACCGTCGCTTCGACGGCCACCATTCGGGCCAGTGCTTCGATCGCGCGTTCAGCTTTCGACTCCTGAACCCAGCCGATAATCGCGTTGGCAATGACCACCGCGAAAATGACCCCTGCGTCGAGCGTTTCACCCAGATACAGCGAAATCACCGTCGCTCCGACGAGGATGTAAACGAGCGGCTGATGAAACTGTAAGAGAAAGCGCTTCCACTCTGGCGTGCCGGGACGCGCAGTGCCCACGTTCGGCCCGTATTCCTTCTCGCGCCGGGCAACCTCTTCTTCGCTCAGCCCCGTTTCCAGGTTGACGTTCAGAAGCTTCGATGCTTCGTCCGCCGAAACATCATGAAACGACGTCCTCCTCGCCGGTTTGGCATCACGTTCCGTTTTCACTTAATTTCAGCAGTTACAAGTTGTCTGCGAGAAGCACTATCCGACCACGACAAATACTTCGCTTTCCTGAATCTGCCCGAACTTTTCCCCATTTTGCCACACCATACTTATCCACCATTCACTACGAACGCTTCACTACTGACAACTCACCTCTCACTTTCCACGAGATCCGATCGCCCCCCCTACAAATGCGAATCGACCAGGAGCGACTCGGAAAATCAGGAAGCCCGTCGCCGCGACCGTTACGGTGATTAGCTTCCGGCGCGCACCCTATCCGCACCGGAAGCAGGTATGTTCAAGATTAGAAACCGTAGTTCCCTGGGTTGGCAGCATCCAGGCGCACCGGCCCACCGGGCGGCACGTCGAAGTATGAGACGCACACCTCGACGTTCTCGGTTGCGCTGAAATTGCGAGCCAGGTGCAGATGGCCCCGGCCGTTATCGTGTGAAAGCCTGGTCCACTCCATTGGCCCGCCATAACCAGCGCTGGGACGGCCTGCGCGACGAGCCGCGGTTCCAGGATTTGCTTCGGCGAGTGGGCTACACGAAGTGACCTTCCCGCCATTCGAGACGAGATGCGGACAAATCGCAGGGCGGCCTTCGCCGCCCATTGATGTCTCAGATTGTCACGACTGTGCCGTCGAACCTGGTGAACGTCCAGGCGCCGCCTTCGTTGTAAGTATTCTTCTGGTCCTCCAAAATCCCAATGGCGACGGCCTCCCCGAGCTTGAGCGACTCCCAGTAATCACTGCGGTCGTGAATGCCTAGCGCGTTGCGGCCCTGGGCCACGTTGGCCGCCAGTTTGTTCAGTTCGTTGCCCACGGTCAGCGGCGGGCCGACCCAGGGCAGGAGCGCGGTGCCGTCGGCGTTCGGCACGACGGGATGCGGAATGACCGTGGTCTCGTCGAACCAGGCCTTGAGAATCGTGACGCACGCGCCAGCCACCGTGGCATGGCCCGCACCATAAGACGGATGTGTGGGGGAGCCTTCGGGCATCGCGACGGGGAGCAGGTAAGAGCCGTGGCTGGAGTAAACCGCGCCCAGCACGCCAGAGTTCAGCAAGTCCGAGTGTATGGGCCGCTGAGCCATGCCAGTGATTGTTTGGTGCACCAACCCGCCCATCGCTTCCGGACGCAGACGCCGGTGCACATACCATTTCTGGTACCACACGGCTTTCAACGCCCGGGTCGCGACTTCGGTCACCAGGCTCAGCACGTGCGGGCCGCCGAATGTGCCGAAGGGAGCCGTGGTGCTCAATGACCGGTAGGGATTGCCCGCAGCGACAGGCGCGCCGCCGCCATGAAACCAGTCGCGCTGCCCCGGAACGGCGAAGAGGCCCATGAGGATGAGGCAAGCCTGATGATAGGCCTGGTAAAGCGCGTCGAAATGCGCCCATTCACCCAGGTCGCGGAGGTTGCGGATGTAACGCGGAGTCGGGTCCATTTGATAGGGCAGTGGCATGGCGCCATTTTGGATCGCCAGCCACTCGTTGTAGTCCGTCATATAGTCGAGGCCGGGGAAACTGGTGTAGAGCTTCTGCGGCACCAACATCGTGCCCTGGGGGATGTCGAGCCAAAGGAACTGCGAGAGGTAAGGCCCGGGCAAATCACCGAGAGTATTGCCACGAAAGACGGTTTCGGGTGTCACCCGGCCTCCGATCCTGGGCGCGCGAAAATCGCTGAAACGGGAAAGGTCCGCCGCCGCCGCGGCGATGATGAGGCTCGCGCCGTAATCGGCGAAATGTACGTCGCGGGCCAAAGCCATCCAGTAGAGCTCGGCCAGTTCGCTCGCGGCCTCGGCACTGGCGAGCGCGGGCGCCGGCGGCTGGAACAGAGCGTGCGAGTCCGGTCCTTCCAGCTCGAAGGCAAGCCCCGACTGCGGGTTGGCCAGCCTGGCGCCCAGGCCCAACGGAATGGCTTCGAAGTCTTCTCTGCGGCCGCTGGCCAGGGCTGTGAGCAGCGCGCCGTATGCATCCAAATCCACTTCTCCCAGTTCGTTATGGGGAAGGCCCTTGCTGTAGTTGCCGATTTTGTTGGGATACAAGACTTCGTCGCCATTGTTGGGATGGGTCGGAAGCGGCTGGTTGAACTCGAGCAACGCGGCCTGTTGACGGATTCTGTACGCCTGCATGCGGCGTTGCGAGGCATTGTCTGCCGCGGCCTTGTCGTCCGTCGCTGCGCCGGCTTTCGACGGAGCCAGCGCCAAGCCAACCGCGTTGGCCGCGGCGCCGGCGGCCAGAATGCGCTTGACGAACGAACGCCGTGTGACAGTGGTCCTGCCGGATGTGCTCGACGCTTCGTCCGGCCCCGTGCTCTTGTTACTTGATGAGGATTTCATAGTGTGCTCCTTTGCGCTAAAAAACATGCTTGATGCGTTTTAAAGGGGAGCAGGTCGCCGAATCGACGCGCTCATGACCTCGTGCGATCCGCTCCCCAGTCTGGTCGTTGGCAGAAGATCACGGCTTGAACACGAAGGCCCGCTGCACCGCCCAGGTGCACACCGGACCAGGTGTCGGACCGTAGGTCTCGCCGTCGATATGATAGGCGAGAGCCACGTGGAACTCGACTTCATCCGTCAGGCAGCCATCAAAATCCCGCTTGTGGATGATGGACATCGGCCCCGCCGGCAAGATGCCCGCGATTTGACCTTCGCCGTCCGCGTCGGCTACGAAGGCATTTTCGCTGCCGTCTTGCGCGCCGAGCGGGCCAAAGGTGAAGGCGTTGTTTAAGGTGCCGTCGAACCCCGGCGGGTCGAAGGCGGGGATCCAACAGGTGTATTGGCCGTTTGGGATCAAACCGGACAGGTGCACCACGACAAGCGACCCCGGTTGGATGCACTTCACCAGCGCCCTCCCCTCGACAGCGGTCCACTCACCGAACGTGACGTGATGACCATCCGGCGCGATGATTGGAGTGCGTGGATCTCCCGCCTGACAGACTCGGCTGTCGTAGAGCAGCGTGTCGCCGCTGGCCGGGAGGTTGCCGTTGACGTCACTCACCTGCATCATGTTCGGGACGCTCACGTCATTGAACAATGGCGCTTGCGCCCAACTGGACGCGGCGCTGAACGCCCAGGCCACCGCTAGGGCGAGACCGAACTTACTGATCTTTTTCATAACTCTCTTACCTTTCTCTCCAGGTGAAACCACCTGCTTTTGTTTTTTGCTTCACTTCCAGTCCGGACATCGCCTCGCGAGCGATATCCCGAACCGATCGGCGGGTTTTCGTGGACACAGTTCTCCGTCCAAACCCGTCTTCTTCTCACACGAGAAGAGAATTTTCGTGGGGCAACCTCGACCGGCTCGGGGGACGCACCTCATCTTTAAATACGTGTTGCTGAGGATGAAACTTTCAAAGGTTTTCACGGTCGATGGGCAACGCGGCTGAAGGCGGCGCAAGTTTGCCCCGCACGGGGACGTTCACCTTGTTCTATTGTGTCCATCGTCCAACGTTGCGGAGATGTCTCCGCGCATTTTAATCAATCGTTCCATAGGTGATGTTGCTTTCTTTGGTTTTTTGTTTTCTCAGGCGACGAGCGCCTGATTTGTCGTGTCACCGGTCCAAGGCGTTTTTCGCCGCTCAATCACGCCACGGGCTTTGAAATTTTTCGAAAAGGAGAAAGAGACCGCTTGTGGGAAGTGGTAGAGCACTACGGCAGTCCAAGACGCTTCGCGCTTACCGGAGCCGTTGGAAGTCCGTCAAGTTGTTGAGTGCTGGAGAGGTTGATCTGTTTCATGTGGTCGGCTTCTATCAATGGGTGTTTCGGCGTCGCCGCGAGGAATTGCAGCGAACCTTCTTCCTGACATTCGCGTTCTCGGCGCGAATGATTCCTCAATGATTAACCCGTTTTTTGCCGGCAAAACCCGACATAAGAAAACCAAAGCGCATTGAACTGATTGTCGGGTGCGACGAGAGGTGGCCGCTGGACAGAAAAAAGACAAAAACCCATCAGCAAGTATCCCGGCGTTTACTGTCGGGCCGGGGACGGCTTGTCCGTCCAGTCCAGACCGAACTCGCGGAGTTGCTTGCGCATCTCCGGCAAATCCCAAAGTTGCAGGTGATCGCCATCTACACTGACGACAAGCTGGTGTCCATCAGGGCTGACGGCGATAGGGATGGTTCCTGAGGCCAACGGGAGCAGGGTTTCGAACGTGCGTGTGTCGTGCAGCGCCGCGGTGCGCACATCGTGGATAAGCCAGAAGGTGTCATTATCGGGGGAGAAAATCATCCGCGCATTGCGGTCGAGCGATACAGGGAAACGGCGTTGCACTTCCCATCGATTCGTATCGAGGAAGGTGACGGACGTGTGGGTTCCAATCGCCAGTTCATCGTTTCGAGGGGTGAACGCCTCCGCCACGACATCGGCGTCCATCGGGACGGACCGCATCTCTTTCCACGGCTTAAGCCGGCAAATAGTGACGCGGTGCGGGCCTCTCTTGCGGATGCTGATCCACCGGCCATCGGGTGAGACCTGGCCAGGTGAGAATCCCGTTTCCTCGAGGGTCCCCGGGCCGGACACAATCTCGTTTGGTGAAAGAAGCACTATTCCCCAAGAGGTCCCCAGCACGAGCGAATCACCGCTAAACCCGCCGCAAAGAACCCGCTCCGGCACGAAGACCGGCAAAGGATCAAGTTGAAGCGACCCTGACAATCCGCCGCTGACTCGCCACCGAGCTATGCCATATGCCCACGTGGCGTATAATTCTGAGCCGCCCGGCGAAAAGAACGGGATCATTACGTTGGGACTCATTACGTTTGGCTCTGTTACGTCGAAGGCGGGAACCTCGTTCTTGAGGTCCCAAATTGAGAGGCGGTTGTAGCCACTGGCAATGGCCAGCCAGCGCCCGTCGGGCGAGAAAACGCCGCAACGGGCGCCGTCCGGACCCGCGTCGAGTTCACGGAGTAACAAAGACGGTTGAAAAGCATAAAAAGTGATTTCATTTCGTCCGACCACCGCGGCCCGGGTTCCATCACGATGAAATTGCGCGCGCATCGCTTGCAACGGGACGCTGAAAGCTCGCCGCATCGCCCGGACGTTCCAGCAGACGACCTCCCGGTCATCGCTTCCGCTGAAGAGGAAATGGCCGCCGGGACTAAAGTTCACTGTTTGCACCGTCTTGTTGTGCCGTCCCAGAACATCTCGCCGGCCCGTCTCGCGATCGAACAGGATTACTTCGCCCGAAGTCGCCGCCAGCGCGAGCCGCGTGTTATCGGGATGCCACGCTATGTCTTCGTTCAGCCCGGTGGTCATGGATGAGCTGGCCACACCTGAGCCGGCATCAATGATCGAAGTGGTCCACGGATTTGGCGAGCCGTGCTGGAGGGCGAAGCTCTCTCCGTCTGGCGAGAACTCGACACAATAAACCAGGCCGGTCACGGCATAACGATTCACGATGGCGCCGGTTTCCAAATCCGTCAGTGTGATCGAGTTTTCGCGGTCGGAAAAGAGAACGCGCCGAAGCGTCGGATGAAAGGAGACTGCTCCGAACGGCAGTTGCGGCACAAACAGGCTTTGCCGTCCGGATGCCACGTCACAGATTTCCAAATCATAGCCGCCCCCTCGATTCTTTTTTTTCCGTGCAACGGCGAAGTACCGCCCGTCCGCGCTCCACTTCCCGATCCTAGTGTAGTGTCGCATAAACGACTGGAGTTATTTTCTCTTTCTTTTTGAGCGCGGCAAGGTGCAACCGGGTTTGATTTGTTCCAGAGTTTGCCGACAGC